>DASSTF010000056.1:0-13281 GCA_035708045.1 Rhodanobacteraceae bacterium
TGTCCCTGCCTACTTGACGTGGACGGTGATCTTTTTCGACACCACCGGCGGATCGAACGGCACGTGGTGCATGTCGCCCAGTTCCAGTTGCAGTGTGTGCGTGCCGGGCGGGAGGGTCAGCACGGTTTCGGTCTGGCCGCCGCCGAAGTGCCGATGTCTGGCATCGGACGGAATCGGCATGCCGGCCGGCGGCAGGGTGTCGACGTCGATCAGCAGGTGGTGATGGCCGGTCCCCGGCTTGTCCACACCCGCCGGCGCCACGCCCATGCCTTTGAGCCCGAAGCGCACGGTGAAGGTGCGCGACACGGTGGCGCCATCGGCCGGCGCGATGATGTAGGCGGCGGCCCCCGCGGGTGCCTTGTGGACGGGCAGGCCATCGGCGGCCAGCGCGGTCGCTGCCAGCATGGAAAGGGTCAGGGTCATCAACAAACGTCGCATGTTGGCAATCCTCGGTGACAGTGCCTGCAGTGTACCGACATGTGCGCCCCACGATGACGATGCGAGTGTCTGCCGCTAGCGCTACTCGCGGCCCACCGCCGCCGACCAGCCTTCACGGCTGAGCAGTCCACGGTGATGAAAGAACACCAACTGTGCAAAGCGTCGGAACAGCATGTTGCCGAACACGCGTTCCACGCACCAGTTCGGTGCGCCCAGATTGGCCACGCGGCGCAACTGGCGTTTGAAACGGTAGCGCGGCGAGGCCGCCAGCAATGCGCGTTCCGGCGGCTCGCCATGGCCGTCGAGATGGGCCGCCACGGCCTGTCCGGCCAAGCTGCCGAGCTCCAGCGCCTTGTGGATGCCGCCGGCCGTCAGCGGCGACACCATGCCGGCGGCGTCGCCCACGATCAGCGCGCGCCGGCTCGCGATGGGGGTGACCACGCCGCCAACGGGAATCAGGCCGCCGCGCCTTTCCAGCGGTTCCAATGTGGAGAAGTCGCAAATCGGCCGCAGCTTTTCGATGAGCTTTTCCACGGCCAGGTGCCCGGGGTGGCGGCAGGCCAGACCCACCTGGGTCACGCCCACGCCCGGCACCGCCCAGGCGATGTAGCCGGGCGCCAGCGTCGAGTCCACGAACACGTGCAGGAAGCGTTCGTCCAGATGGTCGTGGCCCGCGAACTCCATTTCCATGCCGATGAGGAATTCGCGATTGCGCCCCAGACCGAAGCGCGCCGCTACCGAGGAACGCGCGCCGTCGGCGCCGACGAGATAGCGCGTCTGCAAATTCTGCTCCGCGAGATACAGGCCGTCGCCGTTTTCTTCCGCGCCCTGGAAACGTGCGCGGGTCTGCAGCGAAACTCCGTCGGCAGTCGTCAATTCGTCGGCCATCCAGCGCAGCAGGCCCGGCGTGTCGGCGGCCAGAAACGCATAGCCTTCCGAGCACAGATCGAAACTGCGCAACTTTGGCGAGTACAGGCGCACACCGCGCACCGGTCGCACCAGCGCCTCCGGGATGTCCGGCAGCTGCGCCACCGCCTCCTGGACCAGAATGCCGGTGGTATGCGGTCGCAGGCCCACCTCCCGTTTGGCTTCAAGCACGGTCACCGACAGCCCGGCGGATGCCGCCGCCGACGCACAGGCCAGGCCGGCATAGGAAGCGCCGACGACACACAGGTCGGTTTGCGACATGCGATGGGTCCCCTGAGGTTGATCGCGCGGACGGCGTTGTGCCCAACTTGCCGGTGTTGCCGGCAGCCGTCAACCGGCCGCGCGGTCGATCCACTCGCGTTTCAGCAACGCGAACACCAGATCGTCGACCCATTCGCCATGTATCAGCAGGCTTTCCACGTGATGCGCCTCGCGACGAAAGCCCAGCGACTCGACCAGCGCGATGCTTGCCCGGTTGCGTGGGTCGATCGAGGCGGTTACGCGGCGGTAATCCATGCGTCCGAACAGCTCGTCCAGCACGGCGCCCACGGCTTCGCGTGCGTAGCCGTTGCCCTGCAGCGCGGGCAGCAGCGAGATGCCGAACTCGACGGCCTCGTCGGCCGTCGCGGGAAAATGCACGCCGAGGTCGCCGATCAACTGGCCATCGTCGCGCAGGCGGATGGCGAGCTGGCACCAGCTGTCGGCACTGCCGAAATCTACTGCGGTTTGCCGGGCAATGAACGCCGTCGCCTCATCGACGTTTGTCGGTCGCCAGCCCTGATAACGCGCCACGGCAGGATCGCCGCGATAGGCGAACAGAGCCTCGGCGTCATCGGGACGCAAGGCATCGAGCGTCAGTCGCGGCGTCAGCATCTGCATGGCCGTGCCCTTTCGGATGCCGCCTGCTCCCACGCGTCTTGCGGGGCGGCGAGGTCGCGTTCGTCGTCATGCGTCGGTAGGTCATGGAGTGCTTGCGGCATGGGGATCCTTGGCCTCAGGGCAGGGCGTACCAAGGCTGACAGCGTAGCGTAGTGCCGACTGACCATGAGATCCGCATGCTTGTACTGAAGGCTTGTTCTGCTTGTTCCCTGCCTTGACGGCAAATCGGCAACTCCAGCGCGCACAAGGTGGGTCAGGCCACAGGCAAGGTGTTGCGATAGTAAATGATAATAATTATCATCCGTAATACGTTGTCTTGGCGCGCAAGCCAAGGCGAGGCTATCCCGACATTCCCATTCCGCTGTTGGATCATACATGTTTTCAAGCCCCACGGTTCCCGTTGCACGACCCGCTCGCCCCCGCATTCTGCGCACCTTCCATCACGCCCGGCTGTGTTCCGCGCTGGTTCTGGCATTGGCCGCACCGCTGGCCTGGGCCGCCGCCGCCGACAGCGCGCCGCCGGCCTCGTCGCCGTCCGCCCCGGCCATACACGATTACGCCATTGCCGCGGGTTCCCTGCGCGACGCGTTGAACCAGCTGGCGCGTATCGGCGGCATCCATATCGACGGCATCGCTGCATTGCCGGCCGATGCGCAAAGCACAGGCTTGCAGGGCGCTTACCGGCCCGAGACCGCCTTGCGCCAATTGCTGGCCGGCACCGGCTGGCGCGCCCAGCGGGTCGGCCCCGCGCATTTCCGCCTGATCGGTATCGACGACATCAAGAACTTGAGCGGCGTGGTGGCCACCGCCACCATCGATCCGCTGATCACCGAAGGCAGCGATTCCTATACCGCCGACGCCCAGGTCACCGCCACGCGCCTGCCGCTGTCGCTGCGCGAAACGCCCGCGTCGGTCAGTGTGGTCACGCGCGCGCAGATGGACGATTTCGGTCTGGACAACGCCAGCGAAGTGCTGGCCAACACCACCGGTGTCAACGTCGAGCACGTGGAAACCACGCGCACGTATTACAGCGCGCGCGGCTTCGATGTCACCAATTTCCTGGTCGACAGCCTCGGTCTGCCGTTCACCAACGGCGCGCAGTGGGGCGACATGGACACCGCCATCTACGACCACGTCGAGGTGCTGCGCGGCGCCGACGGCCTGTTGTCGTTCACCGGCAATCCGTCGGCTACGGTCAACTTCGTGCGCAAACGTCCGACGGACTTCTTCCAGGGCAGCGCCGCGTTGACTTTGGGCAGCTGGGACAACCGCCGCCTGACGCTGGATCTGTCCGGCCCGCTGAATGCATCGGGCAGCGTGCGCGGCCGCGTGGTCGCGGTCGACCAGGATGGCGACAGCTATCTCGACCGCTATTCGCTCAAGAAGCAGGTGTTCTACGGCATCCTCGAAGCCGACCTCGGCGAGTCCACCACGCTCGACACCGGTTTCACCTGGCAGCGCAACCGTCCCAAGGGCGTGATGTGGGGCGCGCTGCCGCTGTTCTACACCGACGGCAGCGCCACCGATTATCCGCGCTCGACAAACACCGCCACCGACTGGGCCTACTGGAACAGCAACGACACGCGCGCGTTCGTTCGCCTCGACCATCGCTTCGACAACGGCTGGAATCTCAAGGCCGAAATCAACCACCGTCGCTTCAGCAACGTCAGCGACCTGTTCTACATCTACGGCACGCCCGATCCGGCCACCGGTCTGGGGCTTTTCAGCTATCCGTCGCATTTCACCGGTACCAACAAGCAGGATGTCGCCGACGTTTCCGTGTCCGGCCCCTTCCAGTTGGCCGGTCGCGAACACCAGCTCGTATTCGGCCTCGACTGGGCGCGCAACGATGCTACCCAGCTGTCGCTGTACGGCAACGACATCGGTACGCCCCTGCCGCCTCTGGACGGTTGGCCCGGCATCTATCCCAAGCCGGCGTTCGATGTCTCCAGTGACGGCGCGGATTTCCGCACCCGTCGCCAGAGCGCCTACGCGACGGTGCGCTGGAACCTGGCCGAGCCGCTCAAGCTGATCACCGGCACCAGCCTTACCCGCATCCGCAGCGATGGCGAAAACTACGGTGTGCCGCATCATTACGAAACCACCCGCAACACGCCGTTCGCGGGCCTGGTCTACGACTTCAGCAAGCACCTTTCGGCCTACGTCAGCTACGCCAAGATCTTCAGCCCGCAGACCGAGGTCGACATCCACAACCGCGTGCTCGACCCGATCACCGGCAGCAACCTGGAGGCCGGCATCAAGGGCGCCTGGTTCGACAAGCGCCTCAATGCCAGCTTCGCGCTGTTCCGCACGCGCCAGAACCATACCGCCGAGGCGGCCGGCTTCAACCCCGCGACCGGACAGACCTGGTACCGCGGCATCGACGCCACCGCCAAGGGTTACGAGTTCAGCCTCGCCGGCCAGCTCACGCCGCGCTGGCAGATCAGCACCGGCTACACCCAGCTCGGCATCACCGGCGCGAACGACGCCAACGTGCGCACCTACGTGCCGCGCCGCACCGCGCATCTTTCCACCAGCTGGCGCGTGCCCGGCATCGACGGCCTCAAGCTGGGCGCGAACCTGCGCTGGCAGGATGCCATCGTGCGCGACCAGGGCGTGCTCGACACGCAGGGCCGCGAAATCTTCACCCGTCAGGATGGCTACACGCTGGTCGGATTGATGGCGCGTTACGATTTCACGCCCGCGTGGAGCGCCACCCTCAACGTCGACAATGTCACCGACCGCAAGTACCTCACCAGCCTGTACTGGGATCAGGCTTACTACGGCGCGCCTCGCCACTACAGCCTTGATGTGACCTGGA
The DNA here is from genome assembly GCA_035708045.1 of Rhodanobacteraceae bacterium. GTDB lineage: Bacteria > Pseudomonadota > Gammaproteobacteria > Xanthomonadales > Rhodanobacteraceae > Oleiagrimonas. The sequence goes on from DASSTF010000056.1 coordinate 5,066, forward strand.
GGTTCTGACGATGATGCCGGCCGCCTTGTGCCTGACCGTCCTCGCGGCGCTGCTCGCCTACCTGGGCAGCCCGCAGCAGAACTGGCGGGACAAGCCGCTGCCCCGGTACACGCGGCTGGCGGTCGTCGCATTGTGGCTGGCCGGTACGGCGTTGTGGTGGTTGGCGAGCGGCCCCGGCGCGGGCATCACGGCCGCGCTCACCGCCGCCATGCTCACCTGGGTGCTGGCGCCCTACCTGGGCTGGTGGTGGCGCGCGCATGCACGGCGCGGAGAACGCCGATGATCGCGCGCGCCGGAGCCGGCGTGTTGCTCGGGTTTCCGCTGGCCGCCGCGCTGCTGGCGCTGGCGTTGATCGGCTTGCCCCGGCACGGTCAGGCCTGGGTGATTCCGGCGCTGATCGCCTTCTTTCCGTTGTGGACCGCGTTGATGGCCGGCAGCTTTTTCTTCCGCGACGGTCGACGCGCCTGGCTGGCGCTGGGCATCGCCAACCTGCTGGCCTTTACCGTGTTGTGGCTGCTGCGCATGATGGGCCTGTGAGGACATGACATGAAATCCGCCACCATCCGCACCTTTCAGACCGTGCACACCTGGACGGGCATCACCGCCGGGTTCTTCCTGTTCGTCGCGTTCTATGCCGGTGCGCTGATCGTCTTCCACGGCGCCATCGACACCTGGCAGAACCCGCCATGGCGGGCGGCCGCGTCGGCGCAGGTGAGCGCGCAGACACTGGCCGAACGCTTCGCCGCCACGCATCCCGAACAGCGCAGCGACTTCGGCATCGTGCTGCCCGTGCCTGGCGCGGCGCAGGCGCCCTACGTCTACTGGCCCGACGCCGACGGCGCCCGTTTCGCCACCGCCGACGACCTCGACACCACGCGTGACACGGTGCCCGGCGGACGCCTCTCGACCTTCCTGCTCGAACTGCACGATTCGCTGGGCATCCCCGTGGCCGGGCTGTATCTGATGGGCATCATCAGCGTACTGTACGGGCTGGCGCTGGTGTCGGGTTTCATCATCCGTCTGCCCAACCTGACGCGCGAACTGTTCGCGTTGCGTCCGGGCCGCAACCTGAAGCGGCTGTGGCAGGACGCGCACAACATCGTCGGCCTGCTGAGCCTGCCGTTCCACGTGATCTTCGCGCTCACCGGCGCGCTGCTGTGCCTGTTCGCGGTTCTGCTGATGGCGCTCAACACCATCGCCTTTGACGGACATCTGACGTCCGCCTTCGGCCAGGCCCTGACGACGGCGCCGTCGGTCGAGGCCAGCGGCAAGGCCGCACCGATGCTGCCGCTGCCGGATCTGGTCGCGCGTGCCCGTGCCAGCGCGCTCGAACATGGCGTCACCAGCTTCCGTCCCGACTACATCGAGTTCCATCACTACGGCGGCGCGCATGCCATCGTCGTGGTGCGCGGCCTTTCGCAGCACACCCTGGGCACCTACGGCACCGTCGCGCTGGACGGCAACAGCGGCGAAGTGCTGCATCTGCATCTGGGCGACGCCTTCGACGCCAATGGCATCGCCTATGCGTCATTGTTCGGGTTGCACTTCGGCAGCTTCGGCGGCGGCATCGTCAAGTGGATGTACTTCGTGCTGGGTCTGGCCGGGGCCTTCCTGTTCTACTCCGGCAATTTGCTGTGGATCGAGTCGCGCCGCAAACGCCGCCGCATCGAGCAACCGGCGCGGACACGCTGGATGGCGCGCGCCACCGTCGGCGTATGCATCGGCACCTGTCTCGGCGTTTCCGCCGCCTTTCTGGCGCTGGCCCTGGCCAACGGCCATGGCGATGCCGACGTGATTCAGAAGACCGCCGCCTACGGCGCCTTCGCGCTGGCCTGCCTGTGGACGATGCTGCGTCCCGTTCCGCATGCCGCGCGCGATCTGCTCTGGGCCACTTCTGGTGTGACCGCACTGGCCGTTATCGTCGACCTGATCCGCAACGCCCACGCCTGGATGCAGCCGTGGACGCCCCTGCACGGCGTGGTTCTCGGCGTCGATATCACCGGCCTGGCGCTCGCCGCCGGTTTCGCCCTGCTGGCCCGCGCCAGCTGGCGGCGCGCGCGGCACAGCGATGCGAACAGCCTGTGGGCGCTGCCGGCGAACGCCGATTAGTCGACCAGGATCACCGATCGCTCGACGATGCACGCACGAACGTGCGCATGGTCTGGCCGGGGCCGGTCTTGAACTCGATCGGACGCGGATGGCCCACGTCGGCGGCGTTGAAGACGAAGTGATCGCCTTCGAGCCGGTAAATGGCCTGCAACGGTTTTCCCTTGTCGGAACCCATCGCATCGATCCAGGTCATGATTCTGGGCGTCGTCGATGCGTCCAGCGTGAACACGCCTTCCAGCAGCAATTCACCGGTGGTCGCGTGAACGGTGAAATGATGACCGCGAATCGTGGTCAGGGCACCGTTGCCGCCGTGCGTGTCGGGCGGTTCGATGACGCCGTTTTCCTCGAACGCGACCTGTTTCCACACCCCTTGAAGGGCGGCCAGGTCACGCCGCGATGGTGCGTTGCCGGACGAACTCACGTTTCCCCCTTTCCACTCGACGGCACGCCGTTTCAGCCGCCGTAACGCCGCTCGCGGCGCTGGTAATCGCGCAACGCGCGCAGAAAATCGACGCGCCGGAATTCCGGCCATAAGGCATCGCAGAAATACAGTTCGCTGTAGGCCGCCTGCCACAACAGGAATCCCGACAACCGCTGCTCGCCGCTGGTGCGGATGATGAAATCCGGATCCGGCTGCCCGGCGGTGTAGAGATAGGAACCCAGCCGCGCGGCGCAGAGTTGTTCGGACACCGTCGCGAACGTTTCGCCCTTGCGCTCGGCCTCGGCCAGAAGCGCCTTCACCGCGTCGACGATTTCCTCGCGCCCGCCGTAGGCGAGGGCGATGGTGAGCAGCATGCCCTCGTGCCCCGCCGTGGACAGCTCCAGCGCCTCGCTCGCTTCCAGCACCTTCGGCGGCAGCTTGTCGCGCTGGCCGATGATCTTCACGCGCACCTTTTCCGACTGCATGCGCGCGCCGTCCAGCAGCTTGGCGCTTTCCTGCACGAACAGATCCAGCAGATACTGCACTTCGGCCGGCGCGCGGTTGAAGTTTTCGGTGCTGAACACGAACAGCGTGACGTGTTCGACCTGAAACTCCAGGCACCACTCGAGAAAAGTCTTGAGCTTGTCGATGCCGAAGCGATGGCCGAGGCGCACGTCCAGCCCGCTGTGGCAGGCGAAGCGCCGGTTGCCGTCGAGGATCAGGCCGATGTGTTTCGGCATCGCGGCGCTTTCGAGATGGCGCTCCAGGCGCTTCTCGTAAAGCCAGTACAGCGGGTGGGTCAGCAGCCGCAGCAGGCGGGACAGTCCGAAGCGGCCGAAGCGGCGGATGGCTGCCGGGTTGGGCAGCGTCGTCGATATCGGTGGATGGGTGTCACTGCCGGAGTCGATCGCTTGTGTCATGGTGTGAAAGGTCCGCTCTCATTCACGCAGCCAGCGCGCCGCGTCCAGTGCATAGTAGGTAAGGATAGCGTCCGCGCCGGCGCGTTTGAAGGCGGTGAGCGCTTCCAGCACGCAGGCTTTTTCGTTCAGCCAGCCGTTCTGCGCGGCGGCCTTGAGCATCGCGTATTCGCCCGACACCTGGTACACGAAGGTGGGCATGCCGAAGGCATCCTTCACGTTGCGCAACACATCCAGATACGGCAAGCCGGGTTTGACCATGACCGCGTCGGCGCCTTCGGCGATGTCCAGTTCGACTTCGCGCAGGGCTTCGTCGGCGTTGGCCACGTCCATCTGATAGGTGTGCTTGCCGCCCTTGCCGAGACTGCCGGACGAGCCCACGGCGTCGCGGAACGGGCCGTAGAAGCTGGAAGCGTACTTGGCCGAGTAGGCGAGGATGCGGGTGTGGATGAAGCCGGCATTTTCCAGTGCCTCGCGGATGGAGCCGATGCGCCCGTCCATCATGTCCGAGGGCGCAACGAAGTCCATGCCGGCTTCGGCCTGCGCCAGCGCCATTTTCACCAGCGCCGCAACGGTGGGTTCGTTCATCACGTAGCCCGACGCGTCGATCAGGCCGTCCTGGCCGTGCGTGGTGTAGGGATCGAGCGCGACGTCGCCGATCAGGCCCAGCTCCGGATATTTGGCTTTCAGCGCACGCGTGGCGCGTTGCATCAGGCCGTCCGGGTTCCACGCCTCGGCGGCGTCCCCGCTCTTGACCGCGTCGCCGGGAGCAGGGAACAGCGCCAGCGCCGGAATGCCGAGCGCCACGCATTCGCTGGCCAGTGTTTCCAGCTGATCGATGGACAGTCGCTCCACGCCCGGCATCGATGGTACCGCCTCGCGTCGGTTCTCGCCCTCGATCACGAACGCCACCATGATCAGGTCGGACGGCAGCAAGGTGTGTTCGCGCATCAGCGCGCGGGAAAAGGCGTCGCGGCGCATGCGGCGCATGCGGGTGGCGGGAAAACTCATGATCGAAGCAAATGACGGGTAAGCGGCCATTGTACGCCGCGCCGCGCGATCAGGCGGGCCCGGGCGTCATGGCTGCGTCGATTCGTCGGCCGGTCTCCGCGTCAAAAAAGTGCAGGCATGCCGGATCGAAGTCCAGCAACATGGTGGCGCCGCTTTCGGGCAACGGCTGCGGGGGGATCCTCGTGACCAGCCCGCCGGCGGCATGGCGCAGGTTGAGGAACACCTCGTTGCCGACCGGCTCGATCACTTCCAGTTGCGCGGTCAACGGCAAGCGCTCGCCGTCCCCGTGGGTATCCGCCGGACGCAGGTCTTCCGGACGCAGGCCGACCACGACCTCGCGACCGGCGAAAGCGCGCAGCGCCGGCGACGGCGCGCCCAATGCCAACGTGGCGCCCGCCGCCATGTTCAGGCGCGTCAACGAGCCGTCCAGATGCAAGCGCCCACGCAGGAAGTTCATCGCCGGGCTGCCGATGAAGCCGGCCACGAACAGATTGGCGGGTTTCGCATAGAGGTTCATCGGCGTGTCGATCTGCTGGATCACGCCATGGTCGAGCACCACGATGCGCTGGCCCAGGGTCATCGCCTCGATCTGGTCGTGGGTGACGTAGATCATGGTCGCGCCGAGCCGGCGATGCAGGCGCGCGATCTCCACGCGCATCGACAGGCGCAGCTTGGCGTCCAGGTTCGACAGCGGTTCGTCGAGCAGGAACACCGCCGGCTCGCGCACCAGCGCGCGGCCCAGCGCCACGCGCTGGCGCTGACCGCCGGAGAGCTGGCCCGGCCGCCGTTCGAGCATGTCGGAAAGCCCCAGCATCTCGGAAGCCTGCGCCACGCGCCGGTCGATGTCCGCGCGCGGCGTGCCGCGCAGCTTGAGGCCGAAGGCCAGGTTCCCGGCCACGTCCATGTGCGGGTACAGGGCGTAGCTCTGGAACACCATGGCGATGTCGCGATCCTTGGGCGCCACGTCGTTGACCACGCGGTCGCCGATGGAAAGGGTGCCATCGGTGATCGTTTCCAGCCCGGCGACCATGCGCAGCAGGGTGCTCTTGCCGCAACCGGACGGCCCCACCAGCACCAGCAATTCGCCGTCTTCGACCTCGAAGCTGGCTCCGGCCATGGCCACGTGGCCGTTGTCATACACCTTGCGTATGTTGTCGAGGCGGACGCTTGCCATATTCTGAATCCATAGGTCGGATGGAAGAAACGGTGAAACTTCCCACTTGTGCCACTCCCGCGGAGCGGGGCGAGCAGTCCACCACGGATGGCGGTTTTGATCTTTGCCGTCAGGGAGGACGGCAGGGCTTGGTGAATAGTCCGCCACGGATGGCGGTCCTGATCTTTGCCGTCAGGGAGGACGGCTGTAAATAATGCTATTCTGCCATGTAATCGTTTTCATGTACCAACTGTGCGGTTTTCCGATGACTCAATCCTTCCAGTTTCCCGATGACTTCCAATGGGGCTGCGCCACCGCGGCCTACCAGATCGAAGGTTCGCCGCTGGCCGATGGCGCCGGCCCCAGTATCTGGCAGCGTTTTGCGCACACGCCGGGCATGACCCACGACGGCGATACCGGCGACGTCGCCTGCGACCATTACCGGCGCATGCGCGAGGACGTGCGCCTGATGGCCGATCTGGGCCTGACCAGCTACCGCTTCTCGATCGCCTGGGGCCGCGTATTGCCACAGGGCACCGGTCAGGTGAACGCCAAGGGGCTGGACTTCTACCAGCGCCTGGTCGACACGTTGCTCGAGCACAGCATCCGGCCCATGGTGACGCTGTATCACTGGGACTTGCCGGCGGCGCTGGACGACCGCGGCGGCTGGCTCAACCGCGACGTCGCCGACTGGTTCGCCGATTACGCCGAGATTTGCTACCGCGCGCTGGACGACCGCGTGCCGCTGTGGGTCACGCTGAACGAGCCGTGGGTGGTTTCCGACGGCGGCTACCTGCACGGCGCGCTGGCGCCGGGGCATCGCAACCTGTTCGAGGCGCCGATCGCCAGCCACAACCTGCTGCGCGCGCACGGTCGCGCGATCCAGGCCTATCGCGCCGTCGGCAGACAGCAAATCGGCCTGGTGGTGAACATCGAACCAAAATACCCGGCCTCGGACTCCGCCGCCGATCGCGACGCGGTGAAGCGTGCGCACGCCTACATGAACCGGCAGTACCTCGACCCTGCGTTCCACGGCCGCTATCCGGACGAACTGCGCGAGATCTTCGGTGCGGCGTGGCCCGAATGGCCGGCCGCCGATTTCGAGCAGATCCGCCAGCCGATCGACTTCCTCGGCATCAACTACTACACCCGCAGTGTCACCGGCCACGACGATGCGCAGTACCCGCTCAAGGCGTCCAGCGTGCGCCAGGCGCAGGCCACCTACACCGAAACCGGCTGGGAAGTGTTTCCGCAGGGGCTCGTCGACACGCTGACCTGGGCCAGCGAAACCTACGGCCGGCCGCCGATCTACATCACCGAAAACGGCGCGGCATTCTACGACCCGCCGGTGGCCGCCTCCGAACCGCTGCCCGACCCGCTGCGCGTGAACTACCTGCGCGCACACCTGCGCGCCGCGCATGCCGCCATCGAGGCCGGCGTGGATCTGCGCGGCTACTACGCCTGGTCGCTGCTGGACAACCTGGAGTGGTCGCTCGGCTATTCGCGTCGCTTTGGTTTGCTGCACGTGGACTACGCCACGCAGAAGCGCACGCGCAAGGCCAGCGCGGACTTCTACGCGCGCGTGATCGCCTCGCACGGCAGCGCCCTGACCGATGCATCCTGATGCTTCGCGCGCATCGTTCATGATCATCGCCGGCTCCCGCCTTTATGCTTGTACCCACCACGGGGTTCTGCCGGCCGGCCGGATCGCGTAAGGTTTGCCGTTTGACCGGTCCCGCGCCGGCGCCCATCCATTGACGGAACTCCCCCACGCATGAGTCCTGCCCAGCAACCGCCCATCCTGATCGCCGACATCGGCGGCACCAACGCACGCTTCGCCCTGGCCGATCCCGGCGCCCGTCCGCCCCTGCTGGTGGACAGCATCCGCCGCTACAGCGTCAGCGACTTCCCCTCGCTGGAAGCCACCGCCGCCGAATACCTGCGCGAGATCGACGCCAAACCGCGGCGCGCGGTGTTCGCCATTGCCGGCCACATCGACGACGGCGTGGTGCGCGCCACCAACAGCCCGTGGCGGATCGTCGCCGACACCGCGCGCCACGCGCTCAACCTGGAATCGGTGCGTCTGATCAACGATTTCGCCGCGCAAAGCATGTGCCTGCCGCTGCTGGGCGCCGGCGACACCATCGTGATCGGCAAGCCGACGGCCCCGGTGATCGGCTGCCGTGATCCGCAGACCTTCGCCGTGATCGGCCCCGGCACCGGCCTGGGCGTGGGCGCATTGCTGCTGCGCGACGACCGCTTCCGTCCGCTGGAAACCGAGGGCGGGCACTGCGGCTACGCGCCGGACACGCCCGAGGAAATCGAAATCCTGAAATACCTGGCGGCGCATTTCGGCCACGTCTCCAACGAGCGGCTGATCAGCGGCAGCGGCCTGACCAACCTCCGTCAGGCACTGGCCGACATGGATGGCGACAAGGTCGAACCGCTGCCGCCCGAACAGATCACCCAGCGCGCGCAGAAAGGCGAAGATGCCCTGTGCATGCGCACCGTGGAACGCTTCTGCGCCATCTTCGGCTCCGTCGTCGGCGACGCCGTGCTGAGCCTCGGCGGCTGGGACGGTGCCTATCTGGCCGGCGGCCTGCCG
>DASSTF010000057.1:0-3405 GCA_035708045.1 Rhodanobacteraceae bacterium
CTCGCTACTCGTCCCTCACCCCTCGTCCTCAGATTTCAACTTGCGCGCCCAACTCGATCAACCGGTTGCCGGGAATCTGGAAGAACGCCGTCGCCGGCAACGCGTTGCGCATCATGAAGGCGAACAGCTTGTCGCGCCAAAGCGCCATGCCGGGGCGTTGCACCGTGGCCACGACGGTCTCGCGCGAAAGGAAGAATGTGGTGTCCATCATGTCGAAGGCCAGGCCCTGACGACCACACTTGGACAGGGCCAGCGGCACGTTCTGGTCCTCGGCGAAACCGAAGCGCAGCGTGAGCAGGTAGAACTCGCTGTCCAGCGGCTCGATGTGGATACGTTCGTCGGCGTCGGCGATGGGCGTTTCCAGCGTGTCCACGGTCAGCATCACGTTGCGCTCGTGCAGCACCTTGTTGTGCTTGAGGTTGTGCAACAGAGCGTGCGGCACGGTCTGCTGATTGGCCGTGAAAAACACCGCCGTCCCCGGTACACGCAGCGGCGGATGCTCGCTGATGCCGGTGATGAATGCCTTCAATGACAGACCGTCCGAATGCTTGATACCGCGCATCAGCAACTCGCGGCCACGACGCCAGGTGACCAAAATGGTGAACACGCCGCCGCCCAGCACCAACGGCAGCCAGCCGCCATCGGGAATCTTCAGCGTATTGGCGCCGAAGAAGCACAGGTCGATGCTCAGGAACACGATGCCGGCGCCGATCACCTTCCATGCCTGCCATTTCCACATCAACCGCGCCACCACCAGGAACAGCGTACTGTCGATGGCCATGGTGCCGGTCACGGCAATGCCGTAGGCGCCGGCCAGGGCATTGGACGAACCGAAACCGACCACCACCAGGATCACGGCCAGCAACAGGATGCGGTTGATCCACGGCAGGTAGATCTGGCCGATGGCCTCGGTCGAGGTGTGCACGATCTGCATGCGCGGCAGAAAACCCAGTTGGATCGCCTGCCGGGTGATGGAAAAGGCCCCGGAAATGACAGCCTGCGAGGCAATCACCGCAGCCGCCGTGGCCAGCACGATCATCGGATACAGCGCCCAATCCGGCACTGCGTGATAGAAGGGATTGACGGCAGCCTCGGGATCGGCCAGCAGGTTGGCCGCCTGGCCGAAATAGTTGAGCAGCAGGCCCGGCATCACGAAACCGAACCAGCCGGTGCGGATGGGCGAGCGCCCGAAGTGTCCCATGTCGGTGTAAAGCGCCTCGGCGCCGGTCACGCACAGCACCACCGCGCCCAGGATCACGAAACCGCCCCAATGGTGATGTGTGAAAAACGCCACGGCATACCACGGGTCGAGCGCGCGCAGCACCAGCGGATGCCGGATGATGCCCCACGCGCCGATGACCCCGATGGACACGAACCACAAGCACATCACCGGCCCGAACACCCTGCCGACCTTGCCGGTGCCGTGCTTTTGCACCCAGAACAGGATCAACAACACGGCCACCGTCAGCGGCACCACGTAATGATCCAGATGCGGCGCGGCCACCTCCAGGCCTTCCATCGACGACAGCACCGTGATCGATGGCGTGATCACGCCGTCGCCATAAAACAATGCCGCACCCAGCACCGCCGCCAGCACCACGAAACGGCGCAGGCGCGGCGACTGCCGCGAGGCGCGCTGGGCCAGCGCCATCATGGCCATGATGCCGCCCTCGCCCCTGTTGTCGGCGCGCATGATGAAGCTGACGTACTTGACCGCCACCACCATCACCAGCGTCCAGGTGACCAGCGAAATCATGCCCAGCACGTTGACCTCGTTGACGGGCATGCCGTGCACGCCGCTGAAGGCTTCTTTCATGGTGTACAGCGGGCTGGTGCCCAGATCGCCGAACACCACGCCGATGGCGCCAACCACCAGCGCCTTGTAGCTGCCGTGAACGGTGCTTTCCTCGGAAGAAGCGGAAGCTGGCGTGTCGGCCTGATCGCCATTCATGTCGGATCTCCGGATACCGATTCGGTGTCAGCCGCCAAGTGCGGCGCGCAAGGATTTGCGGATGATGGATTCGGCATTGTCGCCATCTTCGGCCGCCTTGGCGACCAGACGCGCGGCCTCGACGGGTTTGTAGCCCAGTTGCTGCAAGGCCACCTCGGCTTCGCCGCGCGCGTCGCGCGGCGCGCCGGCAGACACGGCAGCAGCAGCCCCGGCCACGGCGGCGCCGGGGGCGTCGATGCGGTCGCGCAATTCCACCACGATGCGCTCGGCGGTTTTTTTGCCGATGCCGGGGATGCGTGTGAGCGCCGTCACGTCGCCCGCATGCACCACACGCGCAAACTCGTCGGAGGAAGCGCCGGACAACACGGCCAGCGCGATCTTGGCGCCGATGCCGCTCACTTTCAGCAATTGCCGGAACAGGGTGCGTTCGGCCTCGGTACCGAAACCGTACAGTGCCGCGCTGTCTTCCTTGACCGCGTAATGGGTCAGCAGGATCACTTCCTTGCCCGTGGCCGGCAGGTCGTAGATGGTGGACATGGGCGCTTCCAGCTCATAGCCCACGCCGCCGACCTCCACCAGCAGCCACGGCGGCTGCCGGGACAGCAGGATGCCACGCAATCGACCGATCATCGCCGCCGTCTCCAGGCGGAACGGGTCAAACCGGTGCGTTCGAGGCCCGCGCGCATGTGCGCGTGGGTGACGGCGATGGCCAACGCATCGGCGGCATCCGCCTGCACGGACGTTTTCAGGCCCAACAGCATGGCCACCATGTGCTGCACCTGCGCCTTGTCGGCGCGACCGCCACCGACCACCGATTGCTTCACTTCCGTTGCCGCGTATTCGTGCACCTGAACTCCCCGGCTGACCACGGCGCAGATCGCCGCACCGCGCGCCTGCCCCAGTTTCAACGCCGAATCGGCATTGCGCGCCATGAATACGCGCTCGATGCCGCACTCGTCGGGCTGATGGGTACCGATGATGGCACACACCTCGTCGTAAATGCGTTTGAGCCGCAACGGAAAGGACGCCTCGCCGCCAATCGCGATGGCCGCATGGAAGACATGCGTGAGCTTGCCGCGGGCATCCACGTCGATGATGCCAACGCCGGTGAAGCGGCTGCCGGGGTCGATGCCCATGATCCTTGTGTGCGCGGGACCCGGGACCCGGGACCCGGGACCCGGAGGTTTGGAAGCTATGCGCGTGGACATGAAAACTCCACACCCTCCCGTGGATATCCCGAACCAGGCACGATAAAGGCAAGTGCATCACCAACCGCACACACACAAGCGAAGCTGAAAACCCCGGACTTGCGCAAGTGCAAGCGGTGGTATCGACGGGTCCCGGGTCCCGGGTCCCGGGTCCCGTCAGTCATGTCGCATCAGCCGGCAAATCAGCGTTGTGATACACCTCGCTGACATCGTCCAGCTCGTCGAGCTTTTCCAGCAGGTCGAGCA
>DASSTF010000058.1:0-2685 GCA_035708045.1 Rhodanobacteraceae bacterium
CGATAGGTGATGAAACCGGCGTTTTCCATCGCGCCCGCCGAAAAGTCCGGCAGCGCGGCCAGATCCAGCTTGCCGAACGGATAACCGAAGCCGTAATAGGCTTCCTCGTGCTCGATGATCGCCGGCGCCATCGCCAGCGCCTGCTTCAGCTCGCCGCCCTTGCCCTTGACGGCAATGCCGCGCACCGGCACCGGCGTGGAACGCCATTTATTGGCCGGGATGGTGGGGCCATCGACGATGTCCCACGGGCCGACGGCCCAGGCATACAGATAGGTCGGCAGCGGCTTGGTGGTTTCGAAGGTGACGGTTTTCCAGCCCTCGTCGACAGGCTTGCTGCTGGCTTCGGCCGTGTTGGCGACGGCCTTGTCGGCGCCGGGAATCGTCAGCGTCAGGGTCATCGGCGCCTTGAAGCCGGGCTCGTCGAAGCACGGGAACGCATAGCGCGCGCTGATCGGCTCCATCTGCGTCATCACGTAGGCGTTGCCCGACGACACCACCTTGTAATAGCCCTGCAAGGTCTTGTTGTAGGGCGCGGTGAAGTCCATCTTCAGGGTAAACGTCTGCGGCTTGAGCGTGGTGCCGAAATCGACCCGCGCGACGCCGGCCTTGCTGGCGGCCTTGGTCACGTCCCCGTTGTACTTGCCGGTGTAGGTCTTGCCGTCGGCGCCGGTGATGGTGACCGAGGAGACTTTCAGATCCTTGCCGTGCAACCACAGGTAGTCGGACGCCTTTTTCAGGTCGACCTTGATGGTGACCGTGCCGGAATAACCGGGTTTCTCGGGATCGCTCTTGAGGGCGAGATCGTACGACTGCGGCACCGCCCAGTTGGGCAAGCGCGTGAGCGGCGGCTGGTTGGCGGAAGCCACGGTTGCGGAGCTTCCGGTCGTTGCGGGCGTTTCCGCCGTCTGCGAGGGATGTTGCGAGCAGGCGGCGCAGGCCAGGGCCAGCACGCCCACCATCGCGGTCTTGTATATCGTGTGCATCAAACTGCACTCCGGGCTGAGAAAGGGATCGGGTCAGTGCAACACGCTGCATGAGCGTATGGCAAGTGACGAAAGTACCACGGCAATCAGCACGGTCACACCAAGCCCCGGTTTCCCTGCCCCTACGTAAGCGCTTGCAACCCGTTTCATCAGGAACGATGATGAATATCGTGATACGGATAGCCAACAGCTATCGAAGGTGCGTCCATGAACCTGCGTGACCTGCACTACCTCGTCGCACTGGCCGAACACCGCCATTTCGGCCACGCTGCCGAAGCCTGCTTCGTCAGCCAGCCCACTTTGTCCACCCAGATCCGCAAGCTGGAAGACGAGCTCGGCGTCACTCTGATCGAACGCACGCCGCGTCAGGCCCTGTTGACGGAAGTGGGTCGCGACATCGCCGACCGCGCGCGCGCGGTGCTCGACGAAGTCGAACAGATCCGCAACGTGGCGCGGCGCACCAGCGATCCGGAATCGGGCACGTTGCGCCTGGGCATCTTTCCCACCCTGGGACCGTACCTGCTGCCGCACGTGGTGCCGCTGATCCACGAGCGCTTCCCGCGCCTGGAACTACTACTGGTGGAAGAGAAAACCGAGGAAGTGCTGAAGCGCCTGCGCGAAGGCAAGCTCGACGCCGGCATCGTCGCCCTGCCCATCCACGACGAACACCTGCACGCCGAATTCCTGTTCGAGGAGCCGTTTCTGCTGGCCGTGCCCGAAGGCCACCCGCTGACCCGCAAGCGCACGCTCAAGCTGGATGACCTGGCCGACCAGAACCTGCTGTTGCTGGAAGACGGCCATTGCCTGCGCGACCAGGCGCTGGAAGTGTGCCATCTGGCCGGCGCCGGCGAAAAAAGCGGCTTCCGCGCCACCAGCCTGGAAACCCTGCGGCAGATGGTGGCCGCCGGCGTCGGCATCACGCTGTTGCCCACCCTGGCGGTCAAGCCACCCGTGGCGCAGGCGCCCAACATGCGCCTGATGGAATTTCGCGGCCATACGCCGCATCGACGCATTGCCCTGTTGTGGCGCAAGAGTTCGGCCAAGACGGATTTTCTGTTGCAGCTGGCCGGCGTATTCAAGACGCTGCCGGCCGAACTGTTCGATGCCCACAGCGCCGCGACCCCGCCACAAAAAGCGCCGCGCGCATCCTCGGCGATGTGAGTTTGCCGACGTCTCCATTCGCGCAAAACATGCTCGCAGTTATCGCGGGAAGCACTTTCTGTTATTCGTCATGCCTATCGAAACCATAAAAACAATCGATTTTCATAACGCCTGACGGCGCGTTACGGTGATCGTGTCGCGGTGCGTCATGCCCGCGCTTCCCTCCAGCCAACGCCACGAGGTGCATCATGAGCGAGTTGAAAGGTTCCAGGACCGAGCAGAGCCTGAAAGACGCCTTTGCCGGTGAATCGATGGCCAACCGTCGTTACCTGTATTTTGCTTCCAAGGCCGACGTCGAAGGCTACAACGACGTTTCCGCCGTGTTCCGCTCCACCGCCGAAGGCGAAACCGGCCACGCGCACGGCCACCTGGAGTACCTCGAGGACGTGGGCGACCCGGCCACCGGCAAGCCCTTCGGCGACACCCGGCTCAACCTGGAAAGCGCCATCGCCGGCGAAACCCACGAGTACTCCGACATGTACCCGGGCATGGCCAAGACCGCGCGCGAGGAAGGCTTCGACGAAATCGCCGACTGGTTCGA
>DASSTF010000059.1:0-18911 GCA_035708045.1 Rhodanobacteraceae bacterium
CGGGGGTGCCCTTTCTTTTACTCCGGGCTTCCTGCCCTCCGCCCTTCGGGCCGGCTTCGCCGTTCAAACGCGTTCCTGACGCGTTTGTGGTTCGTTTTCTTTGGGCGAACAAAGAAAATGAACGAGCGCCGACAGGCGCGATACGCCGCCGCACGGCGGCAAAAAACACCAATCAGAACAAAACCCACCCAATAACCGCCAAAACGACAGCCGCAAAAATCCCGGCGACGACATCGTCGACCATCACCCCGGCGCCGCCCTTGACGCGCGCATCCAGCCACCCGATCGGCCACGGCTTGGCCACGTCGAACATGCGGAACAGGACGAAGCCGATGACCATCATCCACCATGGCTCGGCCAATACCGGCAGCAAGGCGATCCATTGGCCGACGAACTCGTCCCAGACCAATGCACGGTGGTCGGGAAAACCGATGCGGCGACTGCTTTCGCCGCACGCCCATACGCCGGCGGTGAAGCTCAGGATCAGCATCAGGCCGTAGGCCGGCAGCGACAGGTCGCGCCACAGGAACCACCACGGCAGCAACGCCACAAGCGAGCCGAACGTGCCTTGCGCACGCGGCACCAGGCCGGAACAAAAGCCGGTGGCGATCCAACCGGCGGGATGGGTGACCAGCGCGCGGCGTTGGGCGAGGGTGAGGCGAATCTTGGCGTTCATGTATTGAAATGCTCCCAGCCGCGGTGCGACGGCGTCAGCGCGTTGCCGTGTTCGTCGACAACCTGCACCGTATCGCCCTCGACCACACGGCCAATGCAGGTGGCACCGCAGCCGAGGCGCGACATGGTGGCGGTCACTTCGCCGGCACGAGCCGACGGCACGCTGAAACAAAGTTCGTAGTCGTCGCCGCCGGTCAGGGCGAAATCGCAGGCCGTGGTTCTGTCGAAGACAGCCTGCAGGGCCGACGACTGTGGCAGGGCTGCTGCCCGGATCACGGCACCCTTGCCGCTGGCCCGGCAGATATGGGCCAGGTCGGCCAGCAGGCCGTCGGAGACGTCGATGGCCGCATGCGCGATGCCGCGCAAGGCCTGCCCTGCCGCCACACGCGGGGTGGGCCGATCCAGCCGGGAACGCAGGGCGCGCACGTCCTCGCCGGTACGGCCACGGCAATACAGCGCGCCCGCGGCGTCGCCCAATGTGCCGGTGACGAACAGGCTGTCGCCTGCCTTGACACCGCTGCGCAAAAGAGCCTGCCCGACCGGCACAAAACCATGCACGGCCACGCTGATGCTGAGCGACCCTTGCGTGGTATCGCCACCGACCAGTGCCAGATGATGCTGACGCGCCAGTTGCGCGAAGCCGTCCGCCAGCCCCTCCACAAAACTCCGCTCCGCCTGCGGCATAGTCAGCGCGAGCACGGCCCAGGCCGGTGTCGCGCCCATGGCGGCCAGATCCGACAGGTTGACCGCCAGGGCCTTCCAGCCGATGTCCGCCGGCGCCGTGCCGACGGGAAAGTGCACGCCTTCGACCAGAGTGTCGATGGCCACGGCAAGCTCGTGTCCGGCCGGCGGCGCCAGCAGGGCCGCGTCGTCGCCGATGCCCAGCGTCACGTCGGCGCGCGCGGCGGCGGTGCGCTCGCGGATGAGGTCGATCAGGTCGAATTCCATAGCGAAGCTCTGATTGGATCCAGCGCAGACGTCACTTGTCCTGTCTGTTCGCAAGACAAGGCGCACTGGTAAAGGCAGGCTGGTTGCCTGTCGAGCCAGTGCAACGCAGGATGGCGGACAGACAGGACAAGCCCAACAGTTTGATTTGAAAGGAATGGGTGGCACTCGGATGGCCCGCAGGCTGCACCGCGCGGTTTGTACAGGCAACCAGCCTGCACGGCGCCACGCAGCACAGCCTGCGGGCCATCCGAGTGCCATGACGTCTGTGCTGGATTCAATCAGAGCTTCCTCGCTACCAGCCGTACATGGCGTTGATGACCACCAGCGTGACGGCCAGCACCAGCAAGGTCAGCGGCAGGCCCACACGCAGGAAGTCCGTGCTGCGGTAACCGCCGGGGCCGGCCACCATCATCAGGCCCGGATGGCCCGAACTGATGAGGAAGGTATTGGACGAGGACACCGCCACGATCAGCGCATAGGCCGCCGGGTTGCCGCCGGTGGCGATGGCCACGGAGATGGCGATGGGCACCATCATCACGGTCGCGCCCACGTTGGACATGACCTGCGAAAACAACAGCGTCAGCACAGCCATCACCATTTGCAGCAGCCACTGCGGGGAGCCGTGCGAATACACCAGCAGCTCCTGCGCCAGCCACGCGGCGCAGCCGGTGGAATCCATCGACCAGCCCAGCGGCAGCAGGCAGGCGGTAACGAAAATGGTTTTCCAGTTGATGCCGTGAAAGGCCTCGTCCATGTTGAGCACGTTGGTGAGCAACATGGCGATGGCGCCGGTCATCATCGACACCGACAGATCCAGTTGGGTGAACAGCGACAACGCCATCGCGCCCAGGAAGATGCTCACGGCCACCCACAGCTTGCCGGGCCGCTGCTCGTCCTTGGGCACATCGGTGACCACGACGAGATCGCGATCCTCCTCGGCCATAACCAGTTGGCGCCAATGGCTGTGCAGCACCAGGGTGTCGCCGGCGCGCACGCTGACGTCGCGCAGATCCTCGCGGAAGACCTGGTCGCCACGGTTGAGCGCCAGCGGCGAGATGCCGTAACGCTTGCGCAAATGCAGTTCGCCGATCGTATGCTTGATGAAGCGCGAGCCGGGCGGGATCACCGCCTCGGAAATGCCGGCGCGGGTCGGGTTGAAAAGGTCGGCCAGCTGGCGCATGCGCGGCGACATCCGGCACAGCTGGTTGTTGGCGAACTCGGCAATCTGCTCGCGGGTGCCGAGCACGCCGAGAATGCTGCCGACCCAGATCATCTGGTCGGCCGGCGGCGCCATGCGCGATTCGCTGCCGTTTTTCATGGCCAGTATCAGCGGTGCGTCATGCAACTGTTCGGCCTCGATCACTTTCATGCCGACCAGCGGGCTTTCGGCGGTGACCGTGAGTTCGGCGGTATTGCCGGCGATCCCGTAGGTATCGGCGAAATAACTTTCGGTACGTCCCGGCGTGACCTTCTGCCGCTCGCCCTCGCGCGCCGGCAACAGCTTGCGCGAGAAGAAAAAGAAATACATCACGCCCAGCACCGCCAGCGCCAGGCCTACTGGCGTCACACTGAACAGGCCGAACTTGGGAATGGTGTGCGCGCCCGGCGGCAGATTGCGGTTGGCGCTGTCGACCAGATCGTTGAGCAGGATCAGCGGCGAGTTGCCGATCAACGTGGTGTTGGTGCCGGTGAGAATGCAGAACGCCATCGGCAGCAGCAACCGCGACAGCGGCACGCCGGTGCGCGAAGACAGGCGGCCCGACACCGGAATCATCAAGGTGGCCAGCGCCTGGCTGGGGATGATGGCGCTGAGCGTGCTGGCCACCGAGTTGACGACCAGCCCCAGGCGCGATTCCACGCCGCGCGCCATGCGCATCACGAAATGGGCGGTCACGGTGAGCACGCCGGCCCGATCCAGCCCTTCGCCCATGATCATGATGGCGATGATGGCGATGACCGCGTTGCCGGAGAACCCCTCGAACACGCGCTCGGGCGGAATCAGGCCGGTCAGGCCGATCACCACCACCACCAGCAGCGCCACCATGTCGGCGCGGATCCATTCCAGAACCAGCATGAGCATGGTGAAGCCGACCAGACCGAGCACCAGCATCATGTCTGGGCTCAAGGTCAAACCGGCGGCGGCAGTATCCATGGAGGGCGTCGTCCTGGTTCAGGGCAAGGGCATGACCGAATGCTTGCCCGCCGCGGGTGGCGAGTCAAATGCGTTCATACAGAAGATCCCACACTCCGTGGCCCAATTTACGGCCGCGTTGCTCAAAATGCGTCTGAATGCGCCACGGCGGACGCTCGACATAATCGCCCGTGGCCGAACGATTGCGCCAGCCTTGCGCGGCCTGCATCACCTCGTGCATGTGCTCCGCATACGGCTCCCAGTCGGTGGCCAGATGCAGCAGGCCGCCCGTGGCCACGCGCGAAGCCACCAGATCGACGAATTCGGGCTGGATCAGGCGACGCTTGTGGTGCCGCTTCTTGGGCCAGGGATCGGGAAACCAGATGCGCACTTCGGCCAGCGCCACCGGGGCGATGTCGTGCCGCAGCACTTCCACCGCGTCATGCCGGTACAAACGCACGTTGTCGACGGCCTCCGCCGCCAGCGCATTCATCAACCGGCCGACACCGGGACGATGCACTTCCACACCGATGTAATCGCGGGCCGGATCCTGTGCCGATGCCCAGGCCAGCGCCTCGCCATTGCCAAAGCCGATCTCCAGCACGCGCGGCGCGGCGCGTCCAAAAGCGGCATCCAGATCGCGCGGCTGGCCCTGATAGTCCAGACCATAACGCGCCCAGTGCTCGTCGAAAGCCCGCTGCTGGGCCGGCGTGATGCGGCCTTCGCGCAGCACGAAGCTGCGCACCGGGCGATGCGGACGCGGGTCGTGGGTGGTGGGTGTGTCCCCTGTCGGCATCATGCTCAACCGATGATGCCGACGGAAGTGGACGGCCCGCACTGGCGGGGAGCGCCATGGAGTGGAATCTGCATGCGGCCATTGTAACGTCTGCGACCGCGCATGGCTTCCCGACGAGGTGGTCAGTGCGACTTGAAATGCACCGGATGCTTGCTGTGGTTCCCACGATTGCGATGCACCGTCGGAGCAGGAGCAGGATGGCTGACGGCATGGAACCGCACCGGAGGCGAAACCGGTGCCGACCGGGGCGCCTGTCTGGGAGCCGGCCTCGACGCGGGACGACGCACGGGACGCACGATGTACGGACGGGCATGAAAACTCGGCGCGTTCACGGCATGCACCGGTGGCGGATCGAAGCGTCTGGGCGAAGGCGCCAGATGCGGCGGCGTCGGCAAGTCCATCCCGGGCCGTCTGCGAACCGGCGCCGGAATGGAGGCGCGAGCCGTTTCATCGGCCTGCAAATGCGGCACCACCGGCAGATGCCTCGGCGTCGATTCAGCATGCTTGTGCATGGCGCGCATGCGCACGACCGTGGAAGCGGGCTTGCGCGTCGCATGAGTCGATGCCGCTTCACGCACGACGGCATGCGCGGATGGCCGCGCGACCGGCTTGGCGCGCAACGGCCGGTGCGGCGGGCCGAGGCGCGTCACGTTGTGGCCGCGATCCAGCAAACGCACGGGCGAAGCCCAGGGCGTGCGCGTCGGTCGCGCCTTGTTCGACGCAACGCGCGGATGCTGACGCCGCGCCACCACCGGACGCGCGAAATCCTTTACCGGCAGACGCTTCACCGTGGCCTCATGCAGCCACGCGCGGCGCGGCGTCTGCGGACGCACGTCCACACCATGGAAGCGCACCGGCGCACGGCGCAGGGTCGGGTTGTCCACGTCCAGCAGGCGGGCCGTGTGCACGTCGCGCCCCTCCGCCATCACCTTGCGTGACACCACCGTGATGCCGTGCGGCGGATACTTGCCGTGGAAATGGACGCGGGTCAGACGCTCGGGTTTGCGCCAGACGTTGTAGGCATCGTCCACATGCTTTTTCCAATGCCGGTGATGGCGACGCCGCACGTCGCAATTGACCCGTCCGTAATAACGGCGGCTGGCGCGGTACCAGGGGTTGTAGACCACGCCCGGCCCGAGTGGATACCAGCCGATCGGCACGCTGCCAAAACCCACCGACACCTGCCAGCCGCTGCCGCCGACGAAGGCCACCAATGCCGGCGCATAGACCGCCGACACGCCCACCGGGCCCGGAATCCAGCCCCAACGCCCGCCAAACACGCTCCAACGTCCGTAGTGGAACGGCGCGAAACCCCATGGCGCATCGCTGATCCACGTCCAGCCCCAGGGCGCGACCCAGGCCCAATGGCCGTGCCGATACGGCACCCAGCCCGGACCGACGTCGTCAGGGAACCACACCTGGCCATAGTCGGCTTCGACCTGCCATTGGCCATACTGATCCAGATCCTGGTAGCCGATGGTGCCTGGCGACACGTACTGCCGGCTGTCGGAATCGGCATACAACTGCTCGCGCTGCCGACACCAGCGGTAGAACGCGTCGTCTTCGAGCGGCGCCATGGCCACGGCGTCCGCGAGCGAGGTGTCGACGAAGCGGTAACTCTGGCCGGCGGTCAGCGTCTGCCGCGCACCGTCACTGCCGTAGATCACCGCGCTGCCCTCGCGCACCGACACGACGGTGGCGTCGCCCTCGCCCAAATCCACGCGCAACGTGGCCGGGCGATCGACCACGACAGCCACTTGCGGCGTGTCGATTTCATAGTCCTCGCCGTCGGGCAGCACGCGCACGCTCAATTGCAGCATGCCGTGGGTCAGTGACGCGCGGGTCTGCCAGTCGTCCATCTGCAAAAAGCCGAGATCGGTGCCGCCGGCCAGCCGCATGGCGGTGTCGCCGAGATCCAGTTCGAGGCGCGCGTCCGCCCCGGTGGACAGGCGGTCGCCCGTGGTCAACGGACGGTTGACGTCCACGTTGCGCCACTGGTCGACGCCAGCCGGCAGCAGCCCCGCCTCGCCGGCCACATACGCCACGCGCGCCACGCGATCGGGCGGATCGCCCGTGTTTTCGGCGGCCAGCGCCGGCGCCATCCAGGTGCACAGCACGACCAGTGCCAGCAGCAGGCCGGTTCGGCGCGTCCGGCAGATACGAGCTTGCATGTCCATGGATGTCTCCCTTGATGCGACGGCTCCATCATGCAACGAACCGGCCGGCGCCGCGTTGACAACAGGGCCGGGCCGGCTACCATGCAGCAGTCGCTGCACGGCATGCGGGCGTAGCTCAATGGTAGAGCTGTAGCTTCCCAAGCTACTGACGAGGGTTCGATTCCCTTCGCCCGCTCCACTTTCCTGCCAAATCCGTCACAAAGTGCTTGAATCCAAGCATTTTTTTAACGGCGACTTAAACTCCGAACATCTATAAAGATGGCAGCCGTGAAGCCATGGCAGTCCTTGCGGATTGCCACGGCAGGCATGGTCATCGGGGCAGTCTCTTGGCCCGGGTTTGGCATCTCCCCAGTGATTTCGCCATCCCGGGCTCTTTCTTGCCCGCAGGAAACTCCACCGGGGCGGTCATCGCCAGTATCGTTCATTCCGGCTAAGCTGTGGCAGTCAAGAGCGTCGTCGCCACGAGGATTCCCATGCATGTACTGGTGATTGAAGACAACAACGACCTGGCCACCAATATCGGGGACTACCTGGAAGACCGCGGCCACGTCGCCGATTTTGCCGGCGATGGCGTCACCGGACTGCACCTGGCGGTGGTGCACGACTTCGACGTGATCGTGCTCGATCTCACCCTGCCCGGCATGGACGGCCTGGAAGTGGCGCGCAAGCTGCGCCAGGAAGCGCGCAAGCAGACGCCGATCCTGATGCTGACCGCGCGCGACGCGCTGGAGCAGAAAATCACCGGCTTCGAGTCCGGCGCCGACGACTACATGACCAAACCGTTCGCCCTGCAGGAACTGGGCGTACGCCTGGAAGTGCTGGCCCGGCGCGGCAAGGGCCCGCAGAGCCGCGTGCTCAAGGTCGCCGACCTCACCTACAACCTGGACACACTGACGGTGATGCGCGGCGGCAAGTCGATCCAGCTCAACCCGATCGGCCTGAAACTGCTGCAGGCGTTGATGGACGCCAGCCCGTCGGTGGTGACGCGCCAGGATCTGGAACAGAAGGTGTGGGGCGAGGAACTGCCCGATTCCGATTCGCTGCGCGTGCACATCCACGGCCTGCGCGCCGCCATCGACAAGCCGTTCGACAAACCATTGATCCACACCCGTCACGGAATCGGCTACCGCATGGTCGACCCCGATGCGCTCCCGACATAGGCTGCGCACCCGCCTGATCGTCACCTTCGCGCTGTTCGGCCTGTGCCTGAGCGTGTTGTTTGCCGTGGCGGCGATGTACGTGCGCGCCAAGGTCGAGGATCAGCTTGTCGTGAAATCGCTGCAGCACGACGTCGATCAGGCCGTGAATAAAGCCCTGCACGGCAAACCACCGCAAACCGAATTGCTGCAAGGCTGGTTCAAGAGCGAACGCACGCTCTACAAGATGCCGCTGGCATGGCAGGATCTCCCGAGCGGCGTGCACGACATCTACGAAACCGGTCCCGACGGCAAGCGGCGCCATTACAAGCTGGCGGTGCGCCGCAAGAACGGCATCATCGGCTTCGTGCGCTACGACGTGAGCCGGGACGAACTCGGCAAGCGTCAGTTGCTGGCGGGACTGATCGTCGCCGTGGTGTTGTTCAGCCTGCTGTCGCTGGCCATCGGCATCTGGCTTTCGGGTCGCGTGATGCGCCCGGTAACGGAACTGGCCCAACGCCTGCGCCTTTTCCGCAACCAGGGCAAGGTGGAGCCGCTGGCGCCCCATTTCGCCCGCGACGAAGTGGGCGAACTGGCGCAGGCGCTGGACGAATATTCCGAGCGTCTGGCCGCCATGGTCGAGCGCGACCGTGAATTCAATTCCGACGTCAGCCACGAGCTGCGCACGCCGCTGGCGGTGATCGCCAGCACTACGGAGCTACTGCAATCCTCGCCGGATCTCACCGACAAGCTGCGCGAACGCCTGAAGCGCATCGAGCGCTCCTCGCGCCAGGCCACCGAAATGATCGAGGCGCTGCTGCTGCTGTCGCGCGCCGAACGCCGCGGCCCCACCCTGGGCGAAATCACCGATGCCACCAAGGTCACCGCCGACGTGGTCGAAAGCCTGCGCCCGCAGATGCGCGGACGCCCCATCGAACTGCGTCTGGCCACGACGCAGGTGTTGAGCGTCAACGCCCCCGCCTCGGTGCTGTCGGTAGTGCTGACCAACCTGGTCGGCAACGCCATCAAATACACGCAGGAAGGCGAAGTCGCGGTAAGCGTGCTGGATGACCGTATCGTGATCGAAGATACCGGCCCCGGCATCCACGCCGAAGATGCGGAGCATCTGTTCGAACGCGGCGTGCGCGGCGAAGATGCGCCAAACGGCAGCGGTGCCGGCCTTGGCCTGGCCATCGTGCGGCGCCTGTGCGAGCTGTACCAGTGGGACGTGTCGCTTCAGCCGCGCCAGGATGTGACCGGCGCAGTGGCCGTATTGCAATTTCCCGGGCGACGCTGACGGGTGGGCAACGCCCGTCCCGCCGGTTCATCTGCCAGCCAGTTCCACTTCACCCACGGCATTCACCGTCACCGGAATCTCATGCAGGCTGTCGCCACGACACGGGCCGCCCACGCACAGGCCGCTTTCCGCCTTGAAGCTGGCGCCATGCACCGCACACACCAGAATCCCGTCCTTGAGCAGGAATCGTCCCGGCGCCCAGTCCAGACGACGGCCGGCATGTGGACAGACGTTCAGGTAGGCCCGTGCACACTGACCTTGACGTATCACGATCAGGCTTTCCATCACGCCATCGAGCATGACCTCCACTCCCACGGCATCGCCATCGGCCATGGTGTCCAGTCGGCACAGTATCCGGCCGCTCGATCCATCCATCGTGTCTGCCCCTTGCGTCATGTCGCCGTCGACCTCATGGTAAGAACTTGGATTGTAACTTTCAGGATTACCGCATGCGCTTCGTCATGCCACCTTTCCGGCAACCCCAATCACTGCTGACACGCATCGTGACCCCGGTCATTGCCCTGCTCTGCCTGAGCGCGTTGATCGTGTTCGGTGCACTGGCGCTGGCGATCCTGCTGGTGGGTGGCGTCGTGTGGCTGATCTGGTTCCGCTGGCGTCTTTACCGTTTGCGCAAGCAAACCGAAGCGAACGACCTGGACGAGAATCACGCCGGCGTCATTGAAGGCGAATACGTGGTGATCCACGAACACCGCGACAACGTGCGCTGACATTTCCCGACATCGGCACAATGCGAGGGGCCGGAAGTCTCCGGCCCCTCGGCATGCCATGGCAGGTCTTGCGGCTCGACTACGATTCACGCAAGGCCGTACTGACCGGCAACCTGGCCGCACGCGCCGCCGGGAACAATCCGCCGATGAAGCCGATGGCCAGCGCCCACTTAAGGCCTGTCCATAGCAGGCCCGGCGTCACCGCAAACTCGAAGACCACCTGGGTGAATCCCTGCAGAGTGGACGTGGTGTAGCCATTGAATATCAGCCACACGACCACGGCTCCCAATACGCCGCCAAGCAGGGCCAGCAGCATCGTTTCCAGCATCACCGACACCACCACCGGCAGGCCGCGGAAACCGATCGCACGCAAGGTGGCGATTTCACGCGCACGGCTGCCGACGGCGGCAAACATGCAGTTGAGCGCGCCGAACACCGCGCCGATGGCCATGATGACGCCGACCACGGTGCCGACCACGTTGATCACCTTGCTCACACCCGCCGACTGGTCGGCAAAATACTTGCGCGTGGTCTTGGCTTCGACCTTCAGTTTGGGATCGGAAGACACGGCCGCATGGAACGCATCGAAAGCGCCGGGACGGGTCAATTTGAGCAGCACCGAATCGACCGAGTTGCCGCGACGGTAAGCCGAGGCCAGCACGTTGCGGTCGGTCCACAACTCCGAGCCGTAGGCATTGTCGGCGGAGAACAAGCCCACCACCTTCCAGCGCTGGTTGCCGAGCTTGACGGAACTGCCCACTGTCAAACCGGCATACTGGCGCGCGGCCTTTTCGCCGACCACGATCTCGCGCATGCCGGTCTTGAACTTGCGCCCCTCGACGATCTTCAGATCCGGCCGCAACGTCCATGCCATCGGCCCGACGCCGCGCAAGCGCGCATTGCCGTCATCGCCCGATCCCTTCTGCTTGATATTGGCCGCCACCACCAGCTCGCCCGACACCATCGGTTTGCCGGAAGCGTCATGCGCCACACCCGGCTCCTGCTCGATGGCGACGACATCGGTATGCGTCAACACCGATTGCGCCTCGCCCTGCGAACCGCCGCGCAGAACGATGACCGTGTCGTCGCTGCCGCCGCTGGCCAGCGTCTTATGGAAGCCCGCGCCCATCGACAGCATGGCCACCAGCACACCGACCACACCGGCAATGCCGATGATGATGACCGACGAGGAACCCAGCCGCCGACGCATCGAACCGATACCCACACCGGTCACCGACAAGGCCTGCCGCCCCGTGCGCGTGGATACCAGCCACAGGGCCAGCACGACGGCCAGCGCCAGCACGGCGAACCATGGCAACTTGACCCAGATGGTCAACGCAACCGCCACCACGACGACCAGACCCAGATTGATCAGAAACTTTTTCATGATGCACTTCCTCAACGGTCACGCAGTGCGTCGACGATGTTCAGGCGCATGGCGCGCATGGCGGGCAACCAACCGACCACCAGGCCGATGACCACCATCAATGCGATGCCGCGTTCCCAGGTTCCGGCGCCGACGCCATGGATCGGCATCATGCCGCCGGAGGCGGCCGCCATGCCCGGTACCAGGCCTGCGATCAGGCCAAGGCCGATCACGCCGCCAATCAGCAGCATCAGCACGCCCTCGGCCAGCACCATCATCAGCACACTACGGCTGGAGAAGCCGATGGTTTTCAGCACCGCCAGTTCCGAGGTGCGTTCGCGCACGGCCTGCATCATGGTGTTGCCGGTCAAAAGCAGCAGCGTGAAGAACACCGCGCCCATGATGGAGGTCACGATCAGGCCGATGTTGGCCATCTGTTTCAGGAACGACGCCTGGAACGCCTGCTCGGTCTGCGCCTTCGTCTCGTGATCGGAATTGGCCGAAATGGCGTCGATGGCCTTGGCGACCTGGTCGGCATGCGCGGGGTCTTTCACCTGCACCACGAACCAGTGCACCTTGCCCTGGCGATAGGCGTTGTTTTCGTCGAAGTATTTCCAGTGGAACATCATCAACTGCTCAAGCCCTTTCGATTCGGGCTTGCGCGCATGGAAGATACCGGAGATCACAAACGTCCAGGTGCTGTTGCCACTGGATTTGGACGGAAAAATGCTCGCCTGCAACGGTATCTTCTGGCCGACTTTCCAGCCGAACCTTTGCGCCACCGCCTGCCCGACGATGATGCCGGTACGCGTGTTGTCCCAATCCTTGTGCTGATCCGGCGGCAACACGATTTCCGGATACAGCTTCAGATAATCCGGACTGACCGCGAAGCTGATGACGTGATTCTTCGGATCCTGATAGGTGCCCGGAAACCAGTTCGCGTACGCCACATCCGCCACGCCTTGCACCTGCCTGATCTGTGCGCCGAGGCTTTCCGGCAACGGCTGCTGCATGGACATGCGCGAATTGACGATCAAACGACCGGAACCGGTCACGGAACCGGTATCGGTAAATGCCACGCGCACCGTGTCGAGCATGCCGAACAGCAAAAAGGCGGCGACAATTGACACCAGGGTCAGAATGGTGCGGGTCTTGCGCCGGAACAGCGCCGCCCAGATCAGATGGAAATATTTCATGTCCGATTTCTCCTCGCCATGGTCCTTCTCCCACCGGGAGAAGGTGGCCTGAAGGGCCGGATTAAGGTTCGCTGCACGTGTGCATGTCGCGCGTTTGACGAACCCTCACCCCAGTCCCCTCTTCATTGCGGTTTCACGCCAGCGCCGCTTGCTCGACCAGCGTGCCCTTGTCCAGATGCAGCGTGTGCCTGGCGCGCTCGGCCGCCTTGGGATCATGCGTCACCATCACGATGGTCTTGCCATGCTCGCGGTTGAGTGTCTGCAGCAGGCCCAGCACGTCCTCGGCCGACTGGCGATCCAGGTCGCCGGTCGGCTCGTCGCACACCAGCAACGTGGGATCGGAGACGATGGCGCGGGCGATGGCCACGCGCTGCTGCTGACCGCCGGAAAGCTCGCTTGGCTTGTGCGTCGCGCGATCAGCCAGGCCCACCAACTGCAAGGCGATGGCCGCGTTGCGTTTGCGTTGCTTGGCCGACAGCTTGGTCAGCAGCAGCGGCAGCTCCACGTTCTTCTGCGCCGACAGCATCGGCATCAGGTTGTAGAACTGGAAGATGAAGCCGACGTTGGACGCCCGCCACTTGGCCAGTGCGCCTGCGCCCAATTGGTCGATGCGTTTGCCGCCCACCGTAATGCTGCCGCCGCTCGGCGTGTCCAGTCCGCCCATCAGATTAAGCAGCGTGGTCTTGCCCGAACCGGAAGGGCCCATCAGTGCCAGGAAATCCCCTTCGTTGACCGTCAGGTCGACGTGGTGCAGGACTTCCACCTTCTGCTTGCCGCGGGTGTAGGTCTTGGACAGGTTCTCGATGTCGATCAATGTACTCATGTGCTTCTCCGCTCGCTGATTCCGTCATTGCGATGGCTATAAACGAAGTCCGTTCGTCCTGAGATATGGAAGGGCAATCTTCAAGTTTCCCGCGCCGTTCATGATTCGACACTTCACCACGAACGAAGGGGTTCTCGGCTGAAATGGAAC
Organism: Rhodanobacteraceae bacterium; assembly: GCA_035708045.1. Taxonomy (GTDB): domain Bacteria; phylum Pseudomonadota; class Gammaproteobacteria; order Xanthomonadales; family Rhodanobacteraceae; genus Oleiagrimonas. Next base: position 13,424 of record DASSTF010000059.1, read on the forward strand.
AGGGTTGGATTTCGGGAGGTCATGAGGCCGCTCCCGCGATCTTCACCCGCGTGCCGTCGTCCAGTTTTTCCGGCGGCTTGTCGATCACTTCGGCGCCCGGCTGCACGCCTTTAGGCAGCAATTTGAGATCGCCGTAACTCTGCGGTGCCGGTGTCACCTGGACGGCATCGACCGTATCGCCGTGCACCACGAACACCACTTGCCGGTGATCGCGCTCGACGATGGCCGTGGCCGGCACCAGCACGCCCTTGGGCGCCTGCTTCGCGGGTTGCGGTTCCTTGTCCAGGAACGACACGCGCACGCCCATGTCGGGAATGATGCGCGGATCCTTCTTTTCCAGCGCCACGCGCACTTTCACCGTGGCCTTGCCGCGGTCGGCGGTAGGCACGATGGCGATCACGTGCGCGGGAATGTTCCAGTCCGGGTAGGCATCCAGCACCGCCGTGGCCGGCATGCCCGGTTTGACGCGGCTGATGTAGGCCTCGTTGACGTCCACGTCCACTTCCAGCGAATCCATGTCGACGATGGTGCCGACGCCGGTGCGGGTAAAGCCGCCGCCGGCGGCCGAAGGGGCGATGATTTCGCCCACTTGTGCGGTCTTCTGCGTAATTACGCCGGCAAAGGGGGCGCGCACGATGGTGTAGTCATAATTGACTTGCGCAATTTGTACCTGCGCCTGCGCAACCTTGACCTGCTTGCGCTGGGCATTGAGCTGGGCCTTGAGATTGGCCACTTTGGTACGCGCCTGCTCGGCCTGCTGCTCGGGCACCAAATGAGTGGCCGCCAATTTGTTCTGGCGTTGCATGTCGCGCTCGGCCTGGGTCAGTTCCACCTGGATCTGGCGGGTCCTGGCCTGTGCCGCGGCCGCGTCCGCCTTGGCCGAGTTCAAGCGCGCCTTTTGCGCGCTGTCCTCCAGCCGTGCCAGCACCTGACCCTTCTTGACGTGGTCGCCCTCCTCGATCAGCACCTCGGTCAAGGTGCCGATGATCTGCGCCGACACCGTCGCCTTGCGCCGTGCCGTCACGTAACCCGTCGCCTGCAGCACCGCGCCTTGCGCGCTGTTCGCCGACGGCGCGACCGCCGTGACCGTGTGCACTTCGATGGCGCGCGCTTGCGTCCACCACCACAAGCCGCCGGCCACGATGGCCAGCACCACGACCAGCGCCAGCAGCCACGGCCAGCGCCGCGGCGAGTCGTCATGATCGTCGCGATGCGCGCGCTCGATGCGCAGCTCTTTCAAGAGATCGCCATTGTCCACTTCCACTCCCATTGCCTGTTCCTGATTCGGCCATGCTGCACAGCATGCCATCATGCCCGACGTCTGTATAAGGGAAAAACATCAAGTCCTGCTGGTGACAGATGTCACAAGCCGACCTAGACTACAAAAGCCGGATATCTTCTAACAGGGGTTGACAGGCTAGGGGGGGGTGCAATATTGCGTTGCCCGCGCTAGCGGGCACGTCAATCGTAATCGCATGGAGGTTTGTACGATGAGCAAAATAAAGACCGCAGCATTGGCTGCCCTGATGATTTCGGCGGGGATCATCGGAACGGGATGGTCTCCACCCGCCGACGCAGTAGTTAAAACCTGTACCGTTCAAGCTGTATCGGCTCCGAATGGGATTACGGTTTGGGTGATGATGTGTAACGACGGAAGCGTCTACCAACGCGGATAACCAGCAGTTTTTTCGTCAATTGCATACTGATGACAAAACACTAAAGAAGGGAACTACCAAGCACCATCCTTTGCCTTACCATACTTTCATTCGGCGCTATGGGACTCACGTGGGCCCAGTCGGCACACGCCGAAAAGGCATTGACTTGTTGGCGCCAAACCGTATCAGCTCCAAATGGCACAACCACTACAGTCCTTGTTTGCAATGACGGTAGTGTCTGGGTTCCTGCAGGATCGGCAACATTCTGAGCACATCATTTGCGCTCGATCAAAGGACACTTCAGCTCATGGATGAGCTCCTTCAGTCAACCGAACAGGCGGTCAAAATGCGACGAATCATATTGTGCTGGACATCCATCCTGGTAGCTGGATGTTTGCTTACATTCAGGATGTCGAGCAAGGCTTATGGGCAAGGCCTCAAACCCGCACCTCCAGAACTGGTAAAAATACTGCGGGAAGACACCACGCACAGTGTTGGCAAAGTCTTGCCGAGTGGCATTACAGTGCTCGACTTTCAACAGCACAAGCGGGATTTGCGGACAGAGTTGGATGCATTGCATTCGCCGGTTATCTTGGTAATTGTGAGCGCAACGCACTGCCCACCGTGCGACAGGCTGGTAAAATATGCCAACAATCGCGACTTCAGGGAGGCCAAAAGACGCGCATCGGTAGTATTTTTGCAGGTCAACTACAAGGCGGGCATGGCACCGCTGGCGTTACCCAGTTCGGTAACGGTATTTCATACCACGAAAGCCCTGAGCAGCGGATATCTAGCGGTGCACAGGTATCCGGAAACATTCTACTTCAATAGCGGGCTCAAATTGATAAAGCGGCACGTCGGTTTGGGGGCTCCGTGGCATCTCCTTACCTACCCCAAGAACGCACAGCACTAGCCGCGTCGGCAGCAACCGAATAATGAGACATGCGTCTTCGCACAGCATGGGCCTGCGTACCTTTTATTGTGTATCCTACGTCACGTTATTAAGTCTGCGCGATCAGTTCTCACGTGTGCTGTTTCTAATACTCACTATCGCGGTGGGTGTATGCGCATGGTGGGGGCTGTCAGCAATGGCCTCTCCATTTGTGACAGTAGCAAATCCGGGGAAATCACATTTCATCACGGTGAGCGGACATAAAGGCGCGTTCAACCAGCCGCTGCCGAAACGTTATGCGGATCGCATTGCGTCGTTGCCCGACGCGCGTGAGCTTTTTTACAGCGACATCGACGTGATCACGTGTGGCGCAACGGCCTTCAGCGTTACGATCAATGCGTGGGGCGGACCGGGAACCCCGGATGTTTTGCTCCAAGAGGGGTATTCCCAGGCACAGATAGTCGCATTCATGCATGATCCGCTGGCTCTGCTGACGGACGCCGATACGGCCAGGCGATGCGGTTGGCGCAAGGGTATGGGCGTTTCTCCCCGGGATTTCGCCGGAAAGCCCGTAGAGCTTCACATCACCGCAATGACGTCGCACAGCGACAGCCCCGGCAGCGCGATTGCTCATTACGACTACATCAACCGCGTTGGCGGCATCAGCCGGCAAGACAGGGTTGCCGAAATTTATGTGCGTGCACGGGATCCACGCAAGAACAGCGCATTGGCGGCGCAGATCCAGAGCATGTTCGCGCACAGCGCACCACCCGTCCAGGCCGTCCCGGACACCGTCAATCAGAGCGCCTGGACGCGCTTTGGCAAAGTGCAATATCTGCTCGCTTTCGTGATGGCAGCGGTATTTTCTTGCTGCGCGCTGGTGTTCATCAGCGTTATGGCGCACACAACCACGCAGCGACGCCCGCAGATGGCACTTGGACTCGTGCTGGGATTCCCGCGTCCGGTTTATTGGGTCGCACTGACGTTGGAGGTGACCGCAATCACCGTCGTGGGTGCCGTGATCGGCATGGGCCTCGGCGATCTGGTCGTGCATTGGCTTCAGCGGTTCCTCGGCTCCACATTTCAGAGCATCAAGGCGCCCGACTGGGCGTGGATGTGGCTCTGGCCCGCGCTGTGTGCGCTGCTGAGCGCGACACTTGTCATGCCGAGCATCATCGTGTCGCGGCTGCGACCTACCGACTGCCGAGATCTGTGAGCAATGAGCGACTGGCGCGAATACCGCGGTGCACTGCAAACGGGTCTGCTTTCCGCGATGAAGCGGCCGCGTCATCTGATGCTTGTGTGCGCGGGCTTCTTCATCGCCTCTGCAACGTTGCTCGTGTTGTTGACATTGCCGGCCGGCCTTCACAAGCTGGCTGGCCATACCGGTCGCGACGACGTTGTTGTCATCGTACCGCAGGGCATAGACGAAGGCAGCCATGATTTTTCCGCCGAACAGGTGCGCCTGCTTGACACACTGCCCGGAGTCGCTCGGGACGCGACCGGACATCCATTGATCGCACCACAATTCGTTGCGTATGCCAAGCTCCAGCGAAAAGACGGCAGCATCGGAACAGTGTTGCTTCGGGGCGTTACACCCGTCTTTTATCGAATCCTTGGATCGACCCTGACGCTTGGCAACAGCCATCGGCCACGTGCGGGCCATGACGAATTTGTTGCAGGCTCCAGTGTGGCGAACAGTTATGTCGCATTGGATCCAGGCGGCAACGTCCGGATTGGACACCAGCTCATGCAAAGCGTTGGTGTCTTCCATGCCGGTACCGGTTTCTGGAATTCCGAGCTTTGGATGAGTCAGGATGTGCTGCAGGCGCTCTACAATTCGCCCGGCGCAATCACATCGGTCTGGGTGAAGCTCCGCTCACCCGCCGCTTATCATCAATTCAAGCAGGCGCTGCGAAGCCACCGTTCGCTCGACGGAGTGCAAGCGACGCGTCAAACCGTATTCTACGAGGGCCAAACTAGGTTTCTCGGTCGTTTCATTCACATCGCCACAGTCAGTGTGGCCGTCGTGCTTGGTTTGGGCGCCATACTCGCGATCACAAACGCGCTATCGCTTGCTCTGGCGGCACGCCACCACGAACTGGCGATCATGCGTGCGACCGGATACGGAAGCACTGCGCTGGGTTGGGCGCTGGTGACGGAAGTCTGGGTGCTTTGTGCAGCGTGTGTGGGGATCGTCACACTGGTCACCTTCTTGTTCTGGAACGGGCACACAATCAATTCGTCGACGCTTTTGCATGCCATTCAATTCAAGGCTCAACTGAGCGAGGAAGTGGTCGGGCTGACGCTTTTGTACACGTTGCTGATCGGCACGTTGAGTGCGCTGGCTCCGATTCGCAGGGCGGTGCGCGTGCCGTTGGTTGACGCATTGCGCAACCCTTGATTGATGGAACGCGGCATGGCTGCGCCGCATTTTCTGTATCGGGCGCAGCTCCACCTGAGACTGATAGGCCTTGGCCTGTGCCGCGGTCACGGCTGCCTTCCAAGACCACAGATATTCGCCGATTCGCGGGCAGGGAAGTGACGTCAGGCCGATCGTCGTGCCTGGGCCCGCGCCACGTCCTGCATGGTCACCTGGTAGGCACAGGCCAGGCGCTCGGCGGCGGTTTCAAGCGAGGCTTCGGAGGCCGCCGCATAGTGCAGCAACAAGACGGTATGCGTGAGTGGTTGCAGATGCCAGTCGGCCGCCGACTGCAGCAACAATCCCGTACGCAGGGCTTCCTCGCGCAGCATGGTGTCCCAGGTGGCATCCAGTCGCGGCAAATGCACAAGCAGTCGACCCGTCGCCACACGGTTTTCGATCTGGATGCCGGATCCCAGGTGACGGCGCAGGGCGTCGACCAGCAACTGGCACTTTTGCATCAACTGCTGCGACAGACGCCGCAGGCTGCGCGCGTATTCCCCTTCGGCAAGATAATCC
>DASSTF010000060.1:0-7958 GCA_035708045.1 Rhodanobacteraceae bacterium
TGATGCTGGTGCTGGATCTGGGCCTTTCCAGCTATGCCGATCAGCCGCTCAGCCGCTGGCAGGCGGCCTTCATCCCGATGCAACTGATGCGCGAAATCCGCCACGTGCGTCTGCCCGACGGCCGCCCGCTGGTCGCCAGCGATCGGCAAGTGGCCGCCGCGCGTTTGCCCGCGCCGCCCGAACAACCGCCCAACCTCATCCCGCCGCTGTTGATCGCGGGTCTGATTTTTGGGGTGTTGTTGGCGGCGAGCGGCCACTGGCGCCGTAATCATCGCGCGGCGCGCACCGCATTCGTCACGATCGGCACGTTGTGGTTGTTGTTCGCCGGCATCGCCGGCCTCGGCATGACTGTTCTGTGGGCCCTCACCCAGCATCATTCGGCCTGGGCCAACGAGAACCTGCTGTTGTTCAATCCTCTGGCCCTGTTGCTGCTGCCGGCGGTCTGGCGTCTGGCCGCCTCGCGCTTCAGCCGATGGCTGGTCGGCCTGCTCACCGCCGCCGCCGTGTTCGCCCTGATTGCCAAGGTGTTGCCCGGCTTCGACCAGCGCAACCTGCCATGGATCGCGTTTGCCCTGCCGCCGTGGCTGGCCATGCTCCATGTACTCCTGAAAAGCCGCAACTCACGCTGATCCCAAACCGCTTTCTTTTCTCGTTGCAGGAACCTGCCTGCAGGCGACCCGTCTCAAAGCTCGACCATGCCTTGAGGTGGTCGCCTGCAGGAGGCTCCTGCACATGCGGCTTTCACACGGGATTTTGTGGATGCGAGATCGCTCACTGCTCGCCGTTCGAAGAAATGCCGCGCGAGGAGTCCGTCTGCAACAGGCTGGCCACCCGGCGGGCATCCGCCTTCGCTTCATTCAGGTCATCGCTGTCCAGACCTTCCTTCGCCTGACTCACGGCCTGATGCAAGCGGTCTTGCCGCGAGGAGTTGCCTCTGCTGTCAGGCAAGGCACCCTCTCCCTTGCCTTTGCAGGGGTTCTCCATCTGGCTCTTGAAGTCCGAGCCCGTCGGGCCTTCCAGGCAATTGATGACGTGATGCAGATGCTCGTGAACCTTGTCGACCGTCTGCGCGTTCTCCGCCATCAGGGCATGCGTATGGGCGATGGCGACCTCCTTCTGGGCCATGCCGGAAGACGACTGCATGGGCATGTTTCTTTGCTTCTGCATGTTTTGCTGCTGCGGCATGGTCTGGGGGTTGGTTTGCGGTGGGGTGGTCTGCGGCGGTGTGGTTTGTGGTGTGGTTTGCGCCAGAGCCAGCGCCGGCAGGGAAGCCATCAGTACGCCGGCAACGCCGAAATTAAGCCAATGTTTCATCTCCAAGTCTCCGAATGCAGGGGAATTTTCAGTCTACGCCGCGCATTTTTTTTTGACTGAACCCGTCCTTCATGACCTGTGGGGCAGTGCACAGGGGTTCATCTTCTGCCAACATGAGGCGATTTGCCGGGCCTGCTCCACGCCCGATTCCTTCTTCAACATGAGTAGTGGTTTATGACAGGCAATTCCTCGATCCGCCGCGATGTCGGCGCATGGGCCCTGATGTTCACCGGCCTGGGTTCCATGATCGGCTCGGGCTGGCTGTTCGGCGCCTGGCGCGCGGCACAGCTGGCCGGGCCCGGCGCCATCTGGGCCTGGGTCATCGGCGCCGTCATCATCATGGTCATCGCCCTCACCTACACCGAATTGGGCGCGATGTTTCCCGAATCCGGCGGCATGGTGCGTTACGGGCATTACTCGCACGGCTCGCTGGTCGGCTTCATCGCCGCCTGGGCCAACTGGATCGCCATCGTCTCGGTGATTCCGGTGGAAGCCGAGGCCTCGGCGCAATACATGTCCTCGTGGAAATGGGAATGGGCGCACGACCTGTATCACCAGATGCCCGGCGGCCACGGCGAATTGAGCACTACCGGCCTGCTGATCGCGGCGGCGCTGGTGATCGCCTACTTCCTGCTCAACTTCTGGAGCGTGAAACTGTTCGCGCGCTCCAACACGATCATCACCATCTTCAAGATGATCATTCCGGCGGCCACGGCCGGTCTGCTGATCGCCAGCGGTTTCGACGCGCACAACTTCGACGTGGGCGTCCACGGCGGTCCGCATTCGACCGACTTCGCCTCGGTGCTGACGGCGGTCGCCATCGCGGGCATCGTGTTCAGCTTCAACGGCTTCCAGAGTCCGGTGAACCTCGCCGGCGAGGCGCGCAATCCGGGCAAGACGATCCCCTTCGCGGTGATCGTCTCGATCATCCTGGCCACGGCCATCTACGTGCTGCTGCAGATCGGCTACATCGGCGCGGTACCTGCCGAGATGCTGGCCAAGGCCGGCTGGCACGGCATCAACTTCTCATCGCCGTTCGCGGATCTGGCCATCATCCTCGGCCTGCAGTGGCTGGCCTTCCTGCTGTTCGCCGACGCTGTGGTCAGCCCCAGCGGCACCGGCATGACCTACACCGCGACCACCGCGCGCATGATCTACGGCATGGAGCGCAACGGCACGCTGCCGAAGATCTTCGGCCGCATCCATCCCAGGTACGGCGTGCCGCGTCCGGCGATGTGGCTCAACCTCATCGTCGCCTTCATCTTCCTGTTCTTCTTCCGCGGCTGGGGCACGCTGGCGGCGGTGATTTCGGTCGCCACCATCATCTCCTACCTGACCGGCCCAGTCAGCGTCATGACGCTGCGCCGCGTGGCACCGGACCTGCACCGTCCGCTCTCGATCAAGGGCATGCCGATCCTGGCCTGCATCGCCTTCGTGTTCGCCACCGAACTCCTGTACTGGGCGCGCTGGCCGCTGACCGGCGAAATCATCCTGCTGATGGTGGTCGCCCTGCCGGTGTACTTCTACTTCCAGTCCTTGGACGACGACTTCTTCCCACCCGCGCAACGGCTGATGCTGGTGACCGCTGGCGTGGCGCCAACGCTGGTGCTGCTGGCCTTGGCATTGGGCTTCTGGCTGGGGCCAATATCGGTGTCGGCATTGGCCATGCCATTCTTGATCGCGGCATTTGTCTACGCTTGGGTGACATTCACCGTCGTGATTCCTACCCTGCGCATGCGCGCTGACCAGGAGCGCATGGCAACGTTCCGCCATCATCTGAACGGTTCCTGGTGGCTGATCGTCTATCTGCCAGTGATCGCGCTGCTGTCCTATCTTGGCAGCGCCACCTTCGGCGGCATCGACGTCATCCCCTACGGCTGGGATCTGCTGGTCATCGGCATCGCCGGTGTGGTGTTCTACTTCTGGGGCCTCAAATGCGGATGGCGCACGCCGTCCGTGGAAGCCATCCAGCAGGAAGCGCATGAACACCCGGATGCCATCCTGGTGCCGCCGGACGAAGAAGAAGCCGAGCGCATGACCGGGCGTTGAGTGTTTCCGATCGCATCATGAATACGGCCCGCATCACGCGGGCCGTTTTTGCATCAAGGATTTGATGTTGTCGCGGATTCGATCAGATATACGGCGTACATGTTCATCTGCACGCTGATCGTGCCCGCTTGCAAATGTGGTGGCGCAGGTGGTGGCGGTGGCGGCGGTGGTGGCGGACTCATTTTCGGGGGAGAGTGCAGCAGCCCCAGTTCGCCTGCAACGCTGTTGCCGCCCCAAGCGCCAGCCTGGATCCCATAGGCAAAATCCGGTGCCACTTCGGACACACTGTATATCCCCTTGATGCGCAGCCCGTACGCTTCCGCGATGTGCCTTGCCGCCTCACGTGAATTTGCGATGGCCTTCTCACGCAATTTCTGGCGGATTCGGTCGATATCGCTGCGCCCCACTTCCGTACTTTCGATCTGTACTTCCTTGTCGGTTTTCACTTTGGCAATGAAGTTCTGAAAATTCTGCAGTGATCCGAACGTAGCTTGGACGCCACGGGCGACCTCCGTACCCATGAACACCCTGTGTTGGTCTTTGAATTCATAATCAGGCGTGATCTGCAGACTGCTTGCACGCGTGTACTTCTTCAGCGCCCCGGTTTTCTTCAACGCGGCGAGGATGTGTTCGATATGCGCCTCGACCTTGCGTCGCGCCTGGTCGGGTATCTTGTCGATCACATCAATGCTCAGATGGATCGTGAAACGATCCGGCACATAATCGCCTTGAGCATGCCCCTTGACCAGAATATGCGGCGCCGACGGCAACGCATGTACCTGTGCCCGTGCCAAACCCGGCAGGCACAGCATGAGCATGAACATCCCCATTCGACGCATGACGTTTCCCCTTGGTTGATCCGTGTCGAAGATACTACCTCACGGCATGGTGAGCCTTGGTCTGCGACGTCGCACATTCTCCCCTGGTGTTGTAGGGGCGTGCCTGCACGCGATGACCTCAAGGCTCAATCAGGGCTGAGGCTATCGCGCGCAGGCGCGCTCCTACATTTGCATGTAAGGCATGTATTCGGAACGAGGGATTCTCAGAGCAAGGTCAAAATATCGCCCAACAGTGCTTGCGCGGTGACTTCCGCGCCGGCGCCGGGGCCCTGGATGACCAGCGGCTGGGCGTGGTAACGCGTGGTGGTGAAGGCGAACAGGTTGTCGGTGCCGTAGAGGTTGGCGGCGGGGTGATCCGGAGCCACTTCGGCCAGTCCGACGCGGGCGTGGCCGCGCTGGTCGAGGCGCGCGAGGTAACGCAGCACGCGGCCGCGTGACCTGGCACCGGCATGGCGTGCAGCCAACGGCGCATCCAGTGCCTCGGCAGCGGCAAGGAAGGCTTCCGGCGCCAGATCGCGCAAGTCTTCGGGCACCAGGTTTTCCACGACCACTTCGTCGCTGGCGAGACGGAATCCCGCCGTGCGCGCCAGGATGAGAAGCTTGCGTGCGACGTCCTGTCCGGACAGATCCATGCGTGGATCGGGTTCGCTGTAGCCAAGCTCGCGCGCCCGGCGCAGCAGGCGCGAAAACGGCTCGCTGCCGTCGTAGGTGCTGAACAGCCAGCCCAGGGAACCGGAGAACACGCCTTCCAGCGTCAGCAAGGCGTCACCGCAGGCATGCAGCCGACGCACGGTGGCGATGGCCGGCAGACCGGCGCCGACGGTGGCGGCATCGCCGTAACGCGTACGGCCGGTGCGTTGCGCGGTTTCCAGTTCGCGCCACGCCGCCAGCGAGCTGCCGTTGGCCGCCTTGTTGGCCGTGACCACGTAATAGCCGCGCGCAAGCCACGCCGCGTGATGACGCGCCAGCGATGACGATGCGGTGGCGTCCACGATCACGCGCAAGTCCGCGCCGCTGGCATCCAGGGCGGCGAGGAGCGCCTCGTCGTCGCGTGCATCGCCGGCGTGATCCAGATGCTCGCGTAGCCGGCGCTCGGCCAATTGCCGTGGACTGGTCTGCTGGAACCGCGAATTGGCCACGCCGACGAGTTGCAATGATGCAGCCACCGGCGTGCCGAGCAGTTTCAGAAACGCACCGCCGACGACGCCCGTGCCGAACAACACCACGGCCACCTTTGCGTCGACGGCGCGGCGGGGTATGCCCGTCGCGCCGTCGATGTCTTGCACCAATGCATTCATGCGGACACCCGACACGCCGGTTTTTTTACGACGGCGGCGCGGGCCAACCCGGCTTCCAGATCACGGATCAGATCGTCGCCATCCTCGATGCCGATGGACACGCGCAGCAGACTGTCGGCAATGCCGGCGCGACGGCGCGCTTCCGGCGCCATCGCCGCATGCGTCATGGTGGCAGGATGCGCGACCAGGCTCTCCACGCCACCCAGCGATTCGGCCAGCGAGAAATATTCCAGGCCATCCAGGAAGGCGCGAATGGCGTCCTCGTCACCATCCAGCTCAAAGCTCAGCATGGCGCCGAAGCCCGATTGCTGGCGCGCGGCCAATGCATGTTGCGGGTGCGATGCGAGGCCCGGGTAATACACCTTGCGTACGGCCGTATGGCCGTCCAGAAGATTGGCGATGCGCGCGGCGTTTTCCTGATGCACGCGCAAGCGCGCGTTCAAGGTGCGCAGGCCGCGCAAGGTGAGAAAACTGTCGAACGGTGCGCCGGACAGGCCCAGGCAATTGCTCCACCACTTCACCTGCTCGGCCAGTTCGTTCGTGCGCGCGATCACCGCGCCGCCGACCACGTCGCTGTGGCCGTTGATGTACTTGGTGGTCGAATGCAGCACCAGATCCGCACCCAGCGTCAGCGGTTGCTGCAAGGCCGGCGACAGAAAGGTGTTGTCGACCAGGCACAAGGCGCCGACGGCGTGCGCGGCCTGCGCCACGTGACGGATGTCGGTGATGCGCAGTAGCGGATTGGACGGCGTTTCCACCCATGCCAGCGACGGCTTTCTGGCCAGGGCTGCGGCCAATGCAGCCGGATCGGTGAAATCGACGAACTCCAGTTCGAAGCGGCCCTTCTTCGCCCACGCGTCCAGCAGACGCCACGTGCCGCCATAGCAATCGTGCGCAGCCAGCACGCGACCGCCGGTCGGCACCAGCTCCAGCACCAGCGTCACTGCCGCCATGCCACTGGCGACCACCGCGCCACCGGCACCGCCCTCCAGATCGGCCAGCGCGTCGACCAGAATGTCACGCGTGGGATTGCCGCTGCGCGAATAGTCGTACGGACGCTTCCGGGCAAATCCTTCGAAACTGTAGTTGGTGGAAAGATGCAGCGGTGGAACGACGGCGCCGTGCTGGGTGTCGGTTTCGATGCCGGCGCGGACGGCGCGGGTGGAGGCGTTGACGGTCATGGCTGAACTCGAATGCAAAGGAAGTGGTGGCTTTCCGTGTAGGAGCGAACCCGTCCTACACGCCGATGGCGTCTTCGGCGAGAGCGGTGCGCAACAAGGGAGACAGGACGGCGATTTCCTTGAGGAAGCCGTCGTGACCGTAGAGCGATTCGACGACTTCCAGACTGGCCGGCGCGCCCAACTGGCGCTGCAGTTCGCAAAGGTCGCCCAGCGGCACCAGACGATCGCTGGCGAAGCCGATCAGCGTGGCGGGCGTGCGCACCATGGCAGGGTCCACACGATGCAGATCGATGGACTCGGAAAGCGACAAATAACGCTTGCAATCGAAGCCGTCGGCAAACTTGCGTCCGGCGTGCTCCAGATAATCCTCCACCGGCAAACGGTAGCGTCCATCGACAAAGGCGGGGTCGCCGTTGAAGCGCTGCGCGAACTCGGCGCTGCCGCGATAGGTGGTCATGGCCAACTGCCGCGCCAACGAAGTGGCGGCATCCCGGCAACCGCTTTCCAGACCCAGGCGCAGGATGCCGCGCTGGATCGAACGCTGCGCCGTGGCCAGCGGGTGCGGACGATGCGCGCCCGCCAACGCCACCAACCGCCCCAGCCGATGGCCGTGGCGGGAGGCGAAGGCCAGCCCGGTCATCGCGCCGTAGGAAGAACCGACGAAAGCCTTGACCGAACCGATGTGCAAGGCATCCAGCAAAGCGGCGATGGCATCGGCCTGGTCTTCGCTGGACACGGAACCGGCGCCAAGATCGGCAGCCGACAGCCAGTCGATCGACAGCACGCGCACCTGATCGAGATCGATGGCCTTGCCCGCACCGACCAAAGCGCCCCACCAGCCATCTTCGTTGCTGTCTTCGGTACGGCAAACCTGGCGGCTCGCGGAGATGCCACCCTGCACGACCACCGTGGGCGCGCCTGGCGCTCCGGTCCACAGATAACGCACTTCGATATCCCGCTCGCCCTCGCCATATTTTGGTTTCAGACGCAGATGACGGCTCGCGCGAACACAACAGAACGAGTCACGTGCAGGCACATCGACCTTCGGCGCGGCGGTCGCGACGCAGGTCAAGGGTACGGCTTCAAGGGTCATCGGGCTCTCCACGAAACAAGGCATCGAGCCTGCGGAGATCCGAAACAACGGGTGGACGGCCATACGGCCATCTACTCATCTTCCGGTGGATGCGACATCCCCGCAGGAGTTGGCACCGTGTCGCAGCTTGCGCCTTGACGGGTTGCCCCGGCATCAAAGGGCCTGTCCCTCCGCCGGTCTCGAT
>DASSTF010000061.1:0-2867 GCA_035708045.1 Rhodanobacteraceae bacterium
TCACCCAGCTTCGCCAAGGCCGGCGCACCGCGTCCGGTCGCCATGCGGGCCATGTCCGCCAAGGCATACGACGCCACGCCCGAACAGAGCACGCTTGGCGACTACCGCACATACACCCTGCCCGGCTCGGTGACCCTGCCCAAAGGCAGCGTCACCCTGACCCCGCTGTACCAGCCGCAGACAGTCTCGTGCCAACGCACGTGGGTGTTCGAGAACGGCAACACCTGGAATCCGTCAAGCCCCGTCACCACCGACAACGACAGCGGCACGCGCCATGCTCCGATCGTCAGCACCCTTGCCTTCACCGCCTTCGACAGCTTCCCTGCCGGTTATCTGCGCGTGCTGACCATGGACCACGACGGCAACGCCGAATTTCTCGGCGAGGGCCGCATCAATGACACGCCCAAAGGCCAGGAAATCGACCTGACCCTCGGTACCGCCTTCGACCTCACCGGCACCCGCGAACGCACCAGCTTCGCGGTCAGCCAGGCCGCGCGCAGCATGGACGAGGGCTTCCGCATCACCCTCACCAACGCCGGCGACACCGACCGCACCATCACCGTCCGCGAACACCCCTGGCGCTGGCGCAACTGGACGCTGACGTCCTCCAGCATCAAGCCAAGCAGGCAGACCCCGGACGTGCTGGAGTTCCAGGTCAAAGTGCCGGCCAAAGGGAGCGCCACGCTGGATTACAGCGTGCATTACAGCTGGACGGCGGCGGATGAGTAGCTGGGGAGTTGCGAGGGGCGGGTAGCGAGGGCGCCAAAATCATTGGCTGGGGAGATTTTTGGAGTTATCGGACAACGGCGGGCAGTGCCCGCCCTGCGAGCTGGCTGAAGATCCCAGCCATGTGCCCTCGCTACTCGCCCCTCGTCTCCCGCCCCTCGCCAATCTCAACCGGATTGCCGGAATCCGCGATCCACCCGCTCCACGACGGCGCATACAGACGCGAGCCGTGCAGGCCGGCGTGTTCCATGGCCAGGAGGTTGTGGCAAGCGGTGACGCCGGAGCCGCACATGTGCACGATGCTGGCCGGATCGCGATGACCGATCAGTTGCAGGAATTCGCTGCGTAGTGCTTCCGGTGATCGCCATTGGCCATCTTCGATGTTGCCGGCGAATGGGCGGTTGCGGGCGCCAGGCACATGCCCGGCCACCGCGTCGATCGGTTCGGCTTCGCCGCGATAGCGCGGGGCCGCACGAGCATCCAACAGCAGGATGTCGTCTTTTGCGAGCAGTTCGCGCGTACGCTCGGTGAACAGCACCTGGGCGGGGTCGGCCTGCAGTTTGATTCGGGTGGGGTCGCGTTTCACCGCGCCCGATTCCAGCGGTTGTCCGGCGGCTTCCCAGGCCGTCAGGCCGCCATCGAGTACGCGGGTGGGAATGCCCACCCAGCGCATCAGCCACCACAAACGTGCCGCGGCCATGGCGCCTGAACCGGCGTCGTAGGCGATGACGGTCATGCCTTCGCGCCATCCCCAGCGGCCCAGCGTTTCGGCCAGGTCGTCGATTTCGGGCAGCGGATGCCGGCCCACACCTTGCTTGCGCAGATCGGAAAGATCCCGGTTCAGGTCGGCATAGACCGCGCCCGGTATGTGCCCTGTCAGATAATCCCGGCGGCCCTGTTCCGGATCGTTCAGGGCAAACCGGCAGTCCACCACCAGGTGGGTGTCGGGGCGGGTTTGTGCGAGTTCATCGACGGAAATCAGGGGGGTGCGTGTATCCATGATTCGCCCATTCTTTCGAGCATGTTGAACAACATGGCGGCCGTGGCGCCCCAGATGCGGAATCCGCCGTACCGGAACTCGACCATCGACCGGTGCTGGCCACGATAGCGCATCGTGTAGCGCACCATGTTGTCCTTGCGTAAAAAGTAGGCCAACGGCACTTCGAACACATCGGCCACTTCGGAGGCGCTGGGGATGAACGCGGGCGCGTCGGCGGCAATGCGCGCCACCACCGGGGTGACGCAGAAGCCGCTGATGGTCTCGAAACAGTCGAGATAGCCCAGCGGAGTCACGACCTCGCGCGGCAGGCCGATTTCCTCTTCGGTTTCGCGCAGGGCGGTATCGAGCATGTCGCCGTCGTCGGCCTCCATGCTGCCACCGGGAAAAGCCACTTGGCCGGGATGCCTGGGAAGAGCGTCATGGCGGCGGGTGAACACGATGTTTTCCTGCCCGTCTTCGCGCAGACCAACCAGTACGGCTGCCGGCATCAGCGGTTCATCGCCCAGCCATTCGGCAATATCGGCATGATTCCAGCCGGGCGCGGTCGGTGGGTCGTCGAGCGGGATCAATGCGTCGAACAGACGCCTGCCGGCCTCGCTCATGGGTTCGGCTCACCGCGTCCTGGCAGCACATCGCGCATCAGACGCAGGCGTTCGCTGTCGCTCATGCGGCTCCAGCGGGCTATTTCATCCATCGTGCGGCGGCAGCCCAGGCACAGGCCGGCGGCATCCAGACGACAGATGCCCACGCACGGAGTCAGGAGCTGGGTGGAATCGGCAAAAGGCATCCCGGAATGTTAGCGCAAGCCGAAAGTCCGATCTGCGACTTGCCTGAAAAACGCGCGCACGAACACGCGGCGGTGCGTTGCCGCACCGCCGCGTGTTGTCTGCTGTCGAAACAGGGTGAACGCCGAAGCGTTCAGTCTTCGTCGACGATGGCGTCGTTGACTTCGATCACCTTGCGGCCACGGTAAAAGCCGTCCTTGGTGACGTGGTGGCGACGATGCACTTCGCCGGTGGTGGGGTCGGTCGCCAACTGCACGGTCTTCAGCTTGTCGTGCGCGCGGCGCATGCCACGGGTGGAAGGCGTTCTGCGGCTTTTGGCAACGGCCATGATGTTTCTCCGGACTTACTTGCGTTTG
>DASSTF010000062.1:0-10425 GCA_035708045.1 Rhodanobacteraceae bacterium
ACCTCGTCGATCAGGTCGCGCAGGGTGACGTAACTGCCGGCGCGCTTGGATATCTTGACCTCCTCGCCGCCCTTCATCACGGTGACCATCTGGTACAGCAGGTAGTCGGGATAACCCTTGGGTATGCCGCAATCGAGCGCCTGCAGGCCGGCCTTCACGCGGGTCAGCGAGCCGTGATGGTCGGAACCGAGCACGGTGATGGCCTTGCCGTAGCCGCGCTGCCACTTGCTCAAGTGATAGGCCACGTCCGGCACGAAATACGTGTAGGTGCCGTCGGACTTGCGCATCACGCGATCCTTGTCGTCGCCGAAATCCGTGGTGCGGAGCCACAGCGCGCCGCCTTCCTCGTAGGTGTGGCCGTGCTCGACCAGTTCGTGCACGGTTTCTTCCACCTTGCCGTCGGCGTACAGCGACGATTCCAGGAAGTACACGTCGAAACCGACGCCGAAGGCCTTCAGATCCAGATCCTGCTCATGCCGCAGCCAGGCCACGGCGAAAGCGCGCAGGTTGTCGATGTCCTCGACGTCGCCGCTGGCGGTCACTTCGCGGTCGTCGGCCTTGACGCTGGCGCCGTCGAGGAAGGCGCGCGCCACTTCGGCGATGTAGTCGCCGCGGTAGCCGCCTTCGGGCCAGGCGTCGTCGTCCGGGGTGATGCCGCGCGCGCGCGCTTGCACCGAGACGGTCAGGTTGGCGATCTGCACGCCCGCGTCGTTGTAGTAGAACTCGCGCTTGACGTTCCAGCCGCTGGCTTCGAGCAGACGGCTCACGCAGTCGCCGATGGCGGCGTTGCGGCCGTGGCCGACATGCAGCGGCCCGGTGGGGTTGGCCGAGACAAATTCGATGCCGACCGTGCGCCCTTCGCCGAGGCGGTTGTGGCCATAGCGCACGCCTTCGTCGAGCACGCGGCGCAGTTCGGCGTGGTAGGCGCCGGCGCCAAGGAAAAAGTTGATGAAGCCGGGGCCGGCCACTTCGACCTTGTCCACCAGCGGGCTGGCAGGCAGTGCCGCCACCAGCTTTTCCGCCAGCTCGCGCGGCCTGGCGCGGGCCGTCTTGGCCAGCAGCATGGCCAGGTTGCAGGCAAAGTCGCCATGTTCGCGCGAACGCGTGCGTTCGATCACGAAATCGGGGGCCGCCAGATCGGCGGGCAGGGTTTCCTGTTGGCGCAGCGTATCGAACGCTTCCAGCACCAGGGCGTGCAGCGACTGTTTCACGGCGTGAGGGTGTGAGTCATGGAGCCGGTAATGCTAGCAGGCAAGCGGCATTCGCGGGAATGGTGACAACCCTGTGGATAACTCTGTGGGAAAGCTCCGGGTGGTTTTGGGGTAGGTCGCCGATGGCGGCGTGTTGTCTGGCATTCAAGAAATTAAATCGCGTAAAATCAAGAGATTGCAATTTTTATCTGTCGATATGCTGCAGGAAAGAGCTCCAAGCAGCCGAATTCCGCCGGTGTGTATAACTTCGCGCCCGGGGGAATGCAGATCCCCGCGCGCCTGTCAAATCAAGCCGCGTGCGGCCATGGACACGGGTGTTCCCGCGCCGACCACCAGGTGATCCAGCACGCGCACGTCGATCATCTGCAGCGCCTCGCGCAGGGTCCGCGTGATGTCGCGATCGGCGCGGCTGGGCTCGGCCACGCCGGAAGGATGGTTGTGCGCGAAGATCACGGCGGCGGCATTGTGCGCGAGGCAGGCGCGCACCACTTCGCGCGGGTGCACGCTGGCGCCGTCGATGGTGCCGCGAAACAGTTCCTCGAAGGCCAGCACGCGGTGGCGATTGTCCAGATAAAGGCAGGCGAAGACTTCGTAAGGCAGGTGGCGCAGGCGCGCGCGCAGGAAGGCGCTGCTGTCGTCGGGGCTGGACAATGCCGGGCCGCGGGTCAGCTCTTCGGCCAGGGCGCGCCGGGCCAGCTCCAGCGAGGCCATCACGCGTGCGCGCTTGGCCGGGCCCAGACCCGTGATTTGCGGCAACTGCGTCATGCCGAGCAGGGACGCCACGCCGCCGGCGCGGGTCAGCAATTCGCGCCCCAGAGCCACCGCATCCATGCCGCGCGTGCCGCTGCCCAGCAACACCGCCAGCAGTTCGGCATCGGACAGGGCGCGGCTGCCGTGCTGCAACAGTTTCTCGCGCGGACGTTCGGTGACGGGCCAGTGCTGGATGCTCATCAGGATGGCAACACGGGGACGGGTCTGCCAGCATGCGTTGCCGATGCCATGGTCGCCAGCGGATTGTGCCGATGAATCCGGTAAGCTAGAAGCTTGTCCTCTGGTCAGATTTCGCCGACATGAGTCTTGCCCAACGCCACATTCTGCTGGGAGTGTCCGCCGGCATCGCCGCCTACAAGGCGTGCGAGCTGGTGCGCCGGCTGCGTGACGCCGGCGCCGAGGTGCGCGTGGTGATGACCGAAAACGCCACCCGCTTCGTCGGCGCCGCCACGTTTCAGGCCTTGTCCGGGCAGCCGGTGCACACCAGCCTGTGGGATGCCGAGGCGGCCATGGGCATGGGCCATATCGAGCTGGCGCGCTGGGCCGACGACATTCTGGTCGCGCCGGCCTCGGCGGATCTCATCGCGCGCCTGGCGCAGGGCCGCGCCGACGATTTGCTGGCCACGCTGTGCCTTGCCAGCACTGCGCCGTTGACGTTGGCGCCGGCGATGAACCACCGCATGTGGCTGCATCCGGCCACGCAGGCCAACATGAAGCTGTTGACCGAGCGTGGTGCGCGCGTGCTGGGCCCGGCGGACGGGCCGCTGGCCGAGGGCGAATCCGGCCCCGGCCGCCTGCTGGAGCCGGACGCCATCGTGGCGGCCATGCAGTCCGATCGTGAGGGGCCATTGGCCGGCATCTCGGTCCTGGTCAGCGCCGGCCCGACCTACGAGGACATCGACCCGGTGCGCTTCATCGGCAACCGCAGTTCCGGACGCATGGGCTTTGCGGTGGCCGCCGCCGCCGTGGCTGCCGGCGCGCGCGTGACGCTGGTCGCCGGGCCGGTCAACCTGGCCACACCGGCAGGCGTGGAAAAGCGCATCGACGTGCGCCGGGCTTGCGACATGCACGATGCGGTCATGGCCGCCGCGCCCGCCAGCGGCATCTACATCGCCGCCGCCGCCGTGGGCGACTATCGCCCGCGCGAAACCGCCGGACAAAAGATCAAGAAGCAGCGCAACAGCCAGGGCTTCACCCTGGAGTTGACGGAAAACCCGGACATCCTGATGGCCGTCACGGCCTTGCCCGAACCGCCGTTCGTGGTCGGTTTCGCCGCCGAGACGAACGACGTCGAAACCTATGCGCGCGACAAGCTGGAGCGCAAGAAACTGGACATGATCGCCGCCAACCAGGTCGGCGAAGGCCTCGGTTTCGAATGCGCGGACAACGCGCTCACCGTGTACTGGCCGGGCGGCGAAAAGGCCTTGCCGCGCACCGACAAGGCCAGCCTGGCCAGGGCGTTGCTGGCCTGCATCGGCGAACGCTACCGCGCCGTTCGGGGAGATGTCGCATGAATCCGGTCGACGTCGAATTCAAGGTGCTGGATCCACGCCTCGGCGACACCATCGCCCTGCCCGAGCATGCCACCGATGGCAGCGGCGCGATGGATCTGCGCGCCGCGGTCGAGTCGCCGCTGACCCTGGCTCCCGGCGAAAGCGCGCTGGTGCCGAGCGGCATCGCCATCCACATCGGCGATCCGGGCTGGTGCGCGCTGATCCTGCCGCGCTCGGGGCTGGGTCACAAGCATGGGCTGGTGATGGGCAACCTGGTCGGCCTGATCGATGCCGATTACCAGGGGCCGCTGATGATCTCGTGCTGGAACCGCAGCCGTGAACCATTCACCATTGCGCCCGGCGACCGCGTTGCACAATTGTTGCTGGTGCCGGTGGGCCATGCGCGGATGAAGCGCGTGGCGTCGTTTGCGCCGAGCGCACGTGGCGAGGGCGGTTTCGGTTCGACCGGGGTGAGTTGATGGTCAACGAAGAGGCAGACAAGAGCACGTCGGCAGAGTCGCGCGAACGGCACACCGCAATGCCGCGCGCGGCGCTGGCCCCCCGGCTGGCTCCGCTGGCGGCGGCAACCCTGCTGGTGGTGTTCGCCGCTTTTTGTGTCTGGCAGGCACTGGTGATCGCGCGCGAAAGTCAGGTCCAGGACGTGGTGTACCGGGCACGGGGACGGGCGGTTGCGCAAATCGACAAGGTGCTGCAGGCGCAGCAGGCGCGCATCGGCAAGGCCATGGCCGACACGGCCCTTGTCGCCGATCTGGCGCCCGATACCGCTGCCGGTCGCGCCGCCGCCGCGGTGCGGGCGATGGAACTGCTGCCCCACGTGAACGAGATCCTCTTTTTCAGCCCGTCGCTGGATGAAGTGCTGAGCGCCGATTACCGGCAATTCGGCTACGCCAAGGCGGCGCGCCTGATGCAGCTGCAAAGCAGCCACACCGTTCCGCTGGTGGACGTGGTGCGTCGCGGTCACGATCACCGGCTGGCGCAGGCGTTGCCGGTGATGGGTTCGACCGGCGCCATCGTGGCCTATGCATGGGTGGAATGGCCGCTGACGCCACTGGTGCAGCAGCTGATGCTGGTCAATCCCGGTGCAGGCCGGCTGGCCTTGCGCCTGGGCAGTGGCAGCGAAGGTCTGCTGCTGGCCCAGCAGGGGCGCAGCAACAATGTCGGGCAAGCCGACGCCGGCCGTCAGATAGCGGGCAGCCAGTTGTGGGTGACGGCGGCCATGCCGCGCGCGCCGATCATGCTGCCGCATTACTGGATTCTTGCGGTAGTGCTGGCACTGTTCGCGTTAATTGGCGCCGGCGTATTGTTGTGGCCGCGCTTTCGATCCAACCGTATCAATCAGGAAGAGGAAATCCCGGTGTCCCCCACATCCACGCCAACCGAGACGCAGAAAACCGCACGCACGCCGGCTCCCGTTGCCGCTCCGGTCGAGGTCGATCCCGGCATTTTCCGGGCCTACGACATCCGCGGCGTGGTCGGCAAGCAGCTGACCGCCGAAGTGGCGCACGCGCTGGGCCAGGCCATCGGCAGCGAGATGCGCGACAAGGGTCTGAGCGAAATCGTGGTAGGCCGTGATGGCCGGTTGTCCGGCCCGGAACTCGCCGGCGCCCTGGCCGACGGCTTGCGCGCGGCCGGGGTGGACGTCATCGACGTGGGCATGGTGCCGACGCCGCTGGTCTATTTCGCCACCTTCCACTTCAACTGCGGCAGCGGCGTGGCCGTCACCGGCAGCCACAATCCGCCCGACTACAACGGCTTCAAGATCGTCATCGGCGGCGAAACCCTGTCGGGTGAGGCCATCACCGCACTGTGCACGCGCATTCAGGAGAAAAACCTGGTCAAGGGCGGAAGCGGCAACTATCGCCAGGTCGACATCCTGCCCGATTACATCGACCGCATCGCCTCGGACGTGCAGACCGAACGTCCGCTCAAGGTGGTGGCCGATGCCGGCAACGGCATTGCCGGCGCGGTGGCGCCGGAGCTGCTCGAAGCCATCGGCTGCGAAGTGGTGCCGCTTTATTGCGAGGTGGATGGCCATTTCCCCAACCATCACCCGGATCCCTCCGATCCGCACAATCTCGAAGACCTCAAGCAGGCCATTGTCGAACATGATGCCGACCTCGGCGTCGCCTTCGACGGCGACGGCGATCGCCTCGGCGTGGTCACCAGGGCCGGCGAGATCATCTACCCCGACCGCCTGTTGATGCTGTTCGCGCGCGACGTGCTCGCGCGCAACCCCGGCGCCACCATCATCTACGACGTCAAGTGCACCGGCCACCTCGATCCCGAGGTGCGCAAGGCCGGCGGCAGTCCGCTGATGTGGCGCACCGGCCATTCGTTGATCAAGGCCAAGATGCGCGAAACCGAGGCCGCACTGGCCGGCGAAATGAGCGGCCACTTCTTTTTCCGCGAACGCTGGT
Organism: Rhodanobacteraceae bacterium; assembly: GCA_035708045.1. Lineage (GTDB taxonomy): Bacteria > Pseudomonadota > Gammaproteobacteria > Xanthomonadales > Rhodanobacteraceae > Oleiagrimonas. The sequence continues at coordinate 5,914 of DASSTF010000062.1, forward strand.
ACGGCTTCGACGACGGCCTGTACTCGGCCGCGCGCCTGCTGGAAATCCTGGCCGGCGACCACGACCGGCGCACGCCCGACGCCATCCTCGCGAGCCTGCCCAACGGCGTGTCCACGCCCGAACTCAAGGTCGACATGGTCGAGGAAGGCGCCAACCACGCCTTCATCCAGCGTTTCCAGGAACAGGCCACCTTCGAAGGCGCCCGCCTGACCACCATCGACGGCGTCCGCGCCGACTGGCCCGACGGCTGGGGCCTGGTGCGCGCCTCCAACACCACACCGGTGCTGGTACTGCGCTTCGACGCCGACAGCGAAGCGGCGCTGGAGCGCATCAAGCAGCGCTTCCGCGAACAACTGCTGGCCGTGGAACCGTCGCTGGACTTGCCGTTCTGATTCAGTCCGAACCTGCACGCTGATTTTTGACGCGGATCAACGCCGACAGACACGGATAAGGAAAAACCTGATCCGTGTTCATCCCGCCATCTCGCCCAGCTCGGCCTGCGCCTGCACGCGGCGCGGCGCGCGAGTGACATCCGCCTTGCTTTATGCTCGACAAAAGCGTAGAACTTTCAACAGGATGCATGGAGGTGACAGGGGGTGGCACCCGATGGAACCAAAACAGGGGGATCTGGAACTCCCTTTTCCGGACCTGGGTGGTGACCAGCCACCTATTCCCGTACGCATGCTCAACGAGCACGTGTACTGCCCGCGGCTGGCTTATCTGGAATGGGTACAGGGCGAATGGGCGGATTCGGCCGACACGGTGGATGGTCAGCACAAGCACAGGCGCGTGGACCAGCGCACCGGTCGTCTGCCTGATGCGAAAACCGCCGAAGAAGAAAACGCGGACATCCATGCCCGCTCGATTTCCCTGTCATCCAACAAGCTGGGGCTGACCTGCAAGCTCGACCTGATCGAGGGCGAAGGCAGCCATGTCACGCCCGTGGACTACAAGCGCGGCAAGCGCCCGCACATTGCCCGCGGCGTGTACGATCCCGAACGCGTGCAACTTTGCGCGCAGGGTTTGTTGCTGCGCGAACATGGTTATACATGCGATGAAGGCGCCATCTATTACGTCGCCGGCAAGGAGCGCGTCACCGTCCCGTTTGACGATGAACTGCTGACACTTACCCGCAACGCCATCGCCGAACTGCGCGCCATGGCCGCCGGTGGCCGGATCCCCGCGCCGCTGGTGGACAGCCCCAAATGCCCGCGCTGTTCGCTGGTATCGATCTGCCTGCCCGACGAAATCCAGTTCCTGCACAAAACCGAGTTGTCGCCACGGCCATTGGCCGTGCCGCACCACGAAGCACTGCCGCTATACATCCAGCACCACAGCGCAAAGCTGGCCAGGAAGGGCGAAACGCTGGAAGTCAGCGGCAAGGACGACGAGAAATTGGCGACCGCACGTATCGGTGAGGTGTCGCAAGTCGTCATCCAGGGCAACGTGTACATCACCACGCCTTGCCTGCAGGAATTGATGCATCGGAACATCCCCGTCACCTGGCACAGCTATGGCGGCTTCTTTTTCGGGCACACCATCGGCAACGGACACAAGAACGTCGAGCTGCGAACAGCGCAGTATCGCGCCAGTTTCCATGATGCCACCTGCCTGCACATCGCCCGGGATCTGGTCTCGGCCAAGATCGCCAACACTCGCACCCAGCTTCGCCGCAACTGGAAAGGCGACGACAAGCCCGAGCGTCTCCTGAGCGACCTCAAGCGGGTTCGCAAACAAGCCGAACACGCCGACAGCCTGGAAACCCTGCTCGGCATCGAAGGTCACGCCGCCTCACTCTACTTCGGAAACTTCCGCAACACGTTGCGCCCCGCCCAACCCGAAGACGAGGCATTGCTTGCCTTCGATTTCAAGCAACGCAACCGTCGCCCGCCGACCGATCCCGTCAATGCCATGCTGTCATTTGCCTACACCATGCTCGCGCGCACATGGACAGTGACGCTGCAAGCCGTCGGCTTCGACCCCTTCCGCGGCTTTTACCATCAGCCGCGCTACGGAAGGCCCGCATTGGCGCTGGACATGATGGAGCCCTTCCGACCATTGCTGGCCGACTCGGTCGTCATGCAAGTCATCAACAACGGCGAAGTCCACCCCAGCGATTTCATCAGCGCAGCCGGCAGCGTCAACCTGGATGCCAGCGGACGCAAACGTTTCATCGCCGCCTTCGAACGCCGCCTGAGTCACGAAATCACCCATCCGCTTTTCGGTTATCGCCTCAGTTATCGGAGGCTGCTGGAATTGCAGGCACGCCTGCTTGCACGGTTCCTGATGGGCGAGCTGGACACCTATCCCAACTTCACCACCCGCTGAAGTCGCAACCTGTGAGATCACGATGGACGAACATCTGTATCTGGTCACCTACGACATTCGCGACGACAAACGCTGGCGTCGCGTATTCAAAATCATGAAAGGCTTTGGCGAATGGCTGCAATTGTCCGTCTTCCAGTGTCGACTGAGCCGACGCCGACACGCCGAGCTGGTGCAATTGCTCGACGGCATCATCAATCGGCAAGCCGACGCCCTGCTCGTCATCGACCTTGGCCCAGCCGACAAGGTCAAACCACGCGTCATCAGCCTGGGCGAAAAATTCGACCCCGTTGCCCGCGAACCCATCATCGTGTGATTCACGAACCTTCAGAACCGGCAAACTTTGCCTCACCCACGCGAGCGCTGCAGTGGCAACACAAACCCCCGGCAGCACTCGCAGCAACAAGCTCTTTGACAATCAGACAATTACCCTCGTCAGTTGCACACATCCTGCAACTTGCGCATCATGTCCTTGGCTGCCGATTGCCAGCTCTCGCAATCGGCAGCCAAACCGCTTGCAGCACAAGCACTTGCACAGGGACTGTTTTCCGCGGCTCTACGCCGCGGCCTTATTGAAGCCGCTGGCGCGGTGGATCATCACGTATGCGTCTGGCGTTTTCCGCGGCTCTACGCCGCGGCCTTATTGAAGCGCCTGATCCTCGATGCGCGTCTGCGCCGGATAGCGGTTTTCCGCGGCTCTACGCCGCGGCCTTATTGAAGCCTTCCAGCTCTGTGCCGTAGAGATGGCGGAAAGCGTGTTTTCCGCGGCTCTACGCCGCGGCCTTATTGAAGCGTCAAGTCCGACGCCGAACACCTCAAGGGTGGCGGCGTTTTCCGCGGCTCTACGCCGCGGCCTTATTGAAGCCTTCCCACGGGCGGCAGTCATCCGATACCGGCAAAGTTTTCCGCGGCTCTACGCCGCGGCCTTATTGAAGCGGACGCCATGGGCCGCAACGTGGCCAGCAACGCCCGTTTTCCGCGGCTCTACGCCGCGGCCTTATTGAAGCCCTTCATTGCGTTCTCCGTGTTGGTGGCTGGCTAACGGTTTTCCGCGGCTCTACGCCGCGGCCTTATTGAAGCTGAGGCCCAGCTTCCCGTCATCAAGGAAGCCGGCACGTTTTCCGCGGCTCTACGCCGCGGCCTTATTGAAGCTACGTCGATGCGAAGGCTGGCACGGTCAGCAAGTTGGGTTTTCCGCGGCTCTACGCCGCGGCCTTATTGAAGCCGCCGCCCACCGGCCGGCGACGACTCTGCCGCCAATGTTTTCCGCGGCTCTACGCCGCGGCCTTATTGAAGCAAAACCGCGGGGAACGAAATGATACCTTTGACAGTGGTTTTCCGCGGCTCTACGCCGCGGCCTTATTGAAGCGCAGGATACCATCCGTGGTGATGCTATGGTCAAGTATGTTTTCCGCGACTCTACGCCGCGGCCTTATTGAAGCCGGCATGACCTCCGCCAGCTTCCGCAACGATAGCGCGGGTTTTCCGCGGCTCTACGCCGCGGCCTTATTGAAGCCAGCGTTATATGGCAATGTCCGCGATCCGCTCGCAGGTTTTCCGCGGCTCTACGCCGCGGCCTTATTGAAGCATATGAACATAAGTGTATGTTAGGGAAGGAAATAGTGTTTTCCGCGGCTCTACGCCGCGGCCTTATTGAAGCGAATGCTCCGTGTGGAGCGCCTATGGGAACATAAGGGGTTTTCCGCGGCTCTACGCCGCGGCCTTATTGAAGCCTGCTCGCATGGCGCGGGTCGAGCAATGAGCCGAGCGTTTTCCGCGGCTCTACGCCGCGGCCTTATTGAAGCAAGGGCGCGGATACGCTGAGCGAGATGATCGCCGGGTTTTCCGCGGCTCTACGCCGCGGCCTTATTGAAGCGGCGGCAGCGGCCTCAATGCTGGCGGCAGCCTTCTGCGGTTTTCCGCGGCTCTACGCCGCGGCCTTATTGAAGCCAGGTACCGTCAAATCCACGCCATCTTCAACGATTGGTTTTCCGCGGCTCTACGCCGCGGCCTTATTGAAGCGCAGGTGGCGCGCCAGTACGCGCAAGCGCGCGGCGCAAGTTTTCCGCGGCTCTACGCCGCGGCCTTATTGAAGCGTATGCTTCGGGACCGGCCTCCATGCAGGGGCTGGCGTTTTCCGCGGCTCTACGCCGCGGCCTTATTGAAGCGATACCGGGGTGACAAACT
>DASSTF010000063.1:0-5456 GCA_035708045.1 Rhodanobacteraceae bacterium
TGTCTGTCCGATTCACATCGTGCAGATACCCGGCGGGCAGGTCATCAGCGTCACGATCGAGCCCAGCTGTCCCTTCGATGCGGCAGGCCGGCGCTCGGTGAAGAATGCCGTGCTGCGGGCGCAACCATTGCCTTACAAAGGCTTCGAGAAAGCCTTCCGCAGTGACATAACCCTCAATTTCAAGGTCAATCATTGAGCATGATGTGTGGCATGAAAAAACACCCGGTCTTCACACTGCTGCTTCTGCTGGGTCTGTCGCTGGCCGGCATGGGCGCTGCGCAGGCCCAGGGGCTCAGCATCGACATCGTCAACGGCACCAAGTCGGCCATTCCCATCGCGGTGGTGCCTTTTGCCAATGAAAACGTGGGGTTGCCGCCATCGACCAACGTGTCGCAGGTCATCCACCAGGATCTGGCGCGCTGCGGCAAGTTCAGGCCGCTCGAGCGCAACGATCTGGTGTCTTTCCCGCATCGCGGCAGCGAGATCAAATTCGCCGCGTGGAAACTGCTCAAGCAGGATTACATCGTCGTCGGACATGTGTCCGATGCCGGCGGCGGCGCCTTCAAGGTGAGTTTCGAGTTGTGGGACGTCAATCGCCAGCAGTCGTTGCTGGATCAGTCCTATACCGCCCAGGCGGGGGATCTGCGCGGCATCGCGCACCAGATCGCCGATGCCATCTACCAAAAGATCATCGGTGAACCGGGCGCCTTTTTCACGCGCATCGCCTACGTCACCTCCACCGGCACCGCGCCCAACCTCACCTATTCGTTGATCGTCGCCGATTCCGACGGCTACAACCCGCAGGTGGTCGTGCGCTCGCACGAGCCGCTGCTGTCGCCGGCCTGGTCGCCGGACGGCAAGGAGGTGGCCTACGTGTCGTTCGAGAGCGGCGATTCGGCCATCTACGTGCAGAATCTCGCCACCGGCTCGCGGCGCCTGGTGTCCGGCCGCAAGGGCATCAACGGCGCGCCGGCGTTCTCGCCTGACGGCACCAAGCTGGCGGTATCGCTTTCGTCCGTGGGCAACCCGGAAATCTTCATCATCGATCTGGCCAGCGGCAAGGCCACGCGCCTGACCCACAATTACGCCATCGACACCGAGCCCGAATGGATGCCCGATGGCCAGCAGATCGTTTTCACCTCCGACCGCGCGGGCAAGCCGCAGTTGTACGAGATACCGTCCAGCGGCGGCTCGCCCGAGCGGATCACCTTCCAGGGTGCGTACAATTCCAATGTCTCCATCGGCTACAAAGGCAAGCAGATTGCCATGGTGCAAGGCAACGGGAACGTGTATCGTATTGCAGTCATGGATCGCAGCCTGGGCGGACAGGAGCACTTCGTCTCACCTGGCAATTTTGACGAAGACCCCAGTTTTGCACCGAATGGAAGCATGCTTTTGTACGCTGCCACGCAGGGTACGCGCGGTGTGCTTTATGCAGTGTCGGCGGACGGGAAGGTGCGCCAACGGCTTGTGCTGTCGCATGGCAGCGTCCGTTCACCTGCATGGGGGCCATTCAGGCCGCATCAGTAAGCAACAACAAGAAACCACCCGCCGGTTCGCCGGCAAGAACCCATTGATTTTCGGACTTCCAAACTGTTGAAGGAAAGTGCCATGAACAAGAGCGTTCGTCTCACCCTGATCGCGTTGACGTGTGCCGTCGCCGTCGCCGCCTGCTCCAAGAAGCAGGAGGTCAAACCTGCGCCGCCACCGCCGCCGCCACCGCCACCGGCCCAGCCTGCACCGGCTCCGGCGCCGACCGGCTACACCCCGGCCGACCTCGATTCCGATCCGTGCCTGCGCCAGCGCGTGGTGTACTTCGATTTCGACAAGAGCACCATCAAGCCCGAGTTCCAGCAGATCATGGCTTGCCACGCCAAATATCTGCAGGATCGTCCGAGCGCCCACGTGCGCCTGGAAGGCAACACCGACGAGCGTGGCTCGCGCGAGTACAACCTTGGCCTGGGCGAGCGCCGCGGCAACGCGGTGGAAGCGGCCCTGGAAGCCAACGGCGCCTCGGCCAGCCAGATCGAGGTGGTGAGCTACGGTGAAGAGCGTCCGGTCTGCCGCCAGCACAACGAAAGCTGCTGGTCGAAGAACCGTCGCGTCAACATCGTCTACACCTCGAAGTGATGAAACTGCCTGTGGCCAATCAGCCATGGGCTGCCAAAGCAGTCGCGACGGCCGCCGTGTGTGCGGTCGTCGCGCTGTGGGGTGGTGGCCCCGTTCACGCCCAGAGCATGGGCATCACGCCGGCGCGGCAACATACGGCGGCGACGCAGACCCAGACGCCTGGCGACAGCGCCAGCGACCGGGGCGGCAACCTGATGGCCCTGTTCAATCAGGTGCAGATGCTCAAGCAGCAGAACAGGGAACTGCTGGGTCAGGTGGAGCAGTTGCGGCATCAGCTCGACCAGATCAAGCAGATCAACAAGGAGCAGTACATCGCGCTGGACACGCGCATCAAGCGTCTTGAAAGCAGCGGCCAGTCGGCACCTGCACAAGCCGCCAGCAGCACTCCGCCGTCAGCGCAAGGCAATCCGGCGGCGTCGGCATCGACACCGGCTTCGGCGGCCACGTCGGCGCCTGCCACCAGCGCCAGTACCGCACAGGCCGGCAACGCGGATGCCCAGCAGGCCTACGACACCGCTTTCGACGCCTTGCGGTCGGGCAATTTCGTCAAGTCGTCGCGCGACTTCCGGGCCTTCATCGAGCAGTACCCGCACGACAAGCTGACACCCAATGCCTGGTACTGGCTGGGCGAGTCCTACTACATCACGCAGAATTACAAGCAGGCGGAGAGTGCCTTCGACGCGGTGCTCAAGCAGTTCCCGCAAAGCGGCAAGGCGCCGGGCGCATTGCTGAAGAAGGGTTACTGCCAGTACGCGCTGAAGCAGATTGAGGCGGCGCGCGCCACGTTGCAATCGGTGATCGCCAAATATCCGGACAGTTCGGTGGCCAATCTGGCCAAGCAGCGTCTGGAAGACATGCGCCTGCAGCAGCAGCTGAAATAGCCCTTCGGCCCGAAGCTCCATAAACATCCTCCGTTCGCCTTGAGCCCTTCGATGGGCTCAGGACAGGCTACGGCCCGCAGGGCCGAAGTCGAAAGGCTGCTCGAACGCCTCTCCGACTTCGCTTCGCTTGATGGCGGCGAGCGGTTAAAATTGCCGCATGAGTGAACACCTGCAAGCTGCGGATGCGGCCTCGTCGTCGCCCGCTGCGCGGCTGCGCATCAGCGAAATCTTCCATTCCATCCAGGGCGAAGCCGATGCCGTCGGCTGGCCCACCGTGTTCGTGCGCCTGACCGGCTGTCCGCTGCGTTGCGTGTGGTGCGATACCGAATATGCCTTTCACGGTGGCCAGTGGCATGACATCGACGACATCCTGACCGAGGTGGCGAGCCACGGTGCGCGTCATGTCTGCGTTACCGGTGGTGAGCCGCTGGCGCAGAAGCGTTGCCTGCTGTTGCTTGAGCGCCTGTGCGATGCCGGTTACAGCGTGTCGCTGGAAACTTCCGGGGCGCTGGATGTCTCGGGCGTGGATGCACGCGTGCACAAGGTGCTGGATCTCAAGGCGCCTGGCTCGGGTGAAAGCGCGCGCAATCTGTGGAGCAATCTGGATCACCTTTCGGGGCACGACCAGGTCAAGGTGGTGGTGGCCGACCGCGCCGACTACGACTGGGCTTGTGATGTGTTGCGGCAACATGAGCTTGCCGCACGCTGCACCGTACTGCTGTCGCCGGTGGCCGGCAAGCTCGAACCCCGCCAACTGGCCGAATGGATCCTGGCCGATCGCCTGCCGGTGCGCCTGCAGGTGCAGTTGCATAAGTATCTTTGGGGCGACGTGCCCGGACGCTGATGCAGCCATGCCCCTCAAACCGGCAGGTCGGGCACTGCCCGACAAAACAGCTTCACGTTTGCCGCAACCTTCATGGCGGACAGTGCCCGCCCTGCGTGTCCCATGGACTGGCTGATGACGCGTAGGATTGGCCTTGGCCCATCATGGACTCCCTACCGTCACGGCTTTCGCCGGAATGACGGTTTGGAAGCTTTTCGAAATCCTCTGCAGCAGGGTTCCTGCCGACATACCCACGGGTGAATTATTGCAATGTCCGACACTCTCAACCGCAACGCCGTCGTCCTCGTTTCAGGCGGCATGGATTCGGCCGTCACCATGGCCTTGGCCCGCGAACAAGGCTTCACCGTCTACGGCCTGAGCGTGGCCTACGGCCAGCGCCATCAGTCCGAATTGGCGGCCTCCGATCGCGTCTGTCGCATGCTCGACGCTGCCGAGCACAAGACCGTGAGCGTCGACTTGCGCAGCATCGGTGGCTCGGCCCTCACCGCCGACATCGACGTGCCGGAGGATGCCGCCAACGCCGACGAAAACCGCATACCCGTGACCTATGTGCCGGCGCGCAACACCATCATGCTGTCCATCGCGCTTGGCTGGGCCGAGGTGCTGGGCGCGGCGGACATCTTCTGCGGCGTCAACGCCGTCGACTATTCCGGCTATCCGGATTGCCGCCCAGCCTTCATCGAAGCCTTCCAGAGCCTGGCCAACCTGGCCACCAAGGCCGGCGTGGAAGGCGCCGGCATCCGCGTGCACGCGCCGTTGATGAACATGAGCAAGGCCGACATCGCCCGAGAAGGCGCACGCCTCGGCGTGGATTTCAGCCAGACCGTCAGCTGCTACCAGGCCGACAACGAAGGCCGCGCCTGCGGCCACTGCGACGCCTGTGTACTGCGCGCCGACGGTTTCCGACAGGCGGGCCTCGCCGATCCCACGCACTACCGCTGAACGCCAAGAGCCGTTAGAATTGCCGGCTCGCGCCATTACGCGATGGTGTGCAAACCCGTTTGCGGGCCGTTAGCTCAGTTGGTAGAGCACTGGACTTTTAATCCATTGGTCATTGGTTCGAATCCAATACGGCCCACCACATGAAAGCCCGCATGAGAACGTCTCATGCGGGCTTTTCATATTTGCGGGCGTCATGGTTGTACGGTAAAGTTCCGTACAAAGGAGATCGTCATGACTGCTGCTGCTCGCCTCGACCTGCGTTTGAGCCCCGCTGACAAAGCGCGCATTCATCGTGCCGCCGATTTGCGCGGCGTGCCGGTGTCGGCATTCGTGCGCGACGCGGTGTTGCGCGAAGCCGAAACCGTCATTGCCCGTCCACGTCGCGGCAGTCTGGCCGCCCGGCTGCGTGGTCGCGCTACCGCCGGCATGAGCACCGATGAAATCATGCAACTGACGCGCGACGCATGAGCAGCGTACTGGTGGATGCCAACGTCCTGCTGGACGTGCTCACCGAAGACCCGAAGTGGTCCGACTGGTCGGCCGGGCAGCTCGATGCGTGCGCTGCAAACAGCGAGATGTGCATCAACCCCATCATCTATGCCGAAGTTTCGGTGGGTTTCGAACGCATTGAAGAACTGGACAAGGCGCTCACGCCCGAT
>DASSTF010000064.1:0-34821 GCA_035708045.1 Rhodanobacteraceae bacterium
GGCGCAGATCGAGGAGACCTCCTCCGACTACGACCGCGAAAAGCTGCAGGAACGCATGGCCAAGCTGGCCGGCGGCGTGGCCGTCATCAAGGTCGGCGCCGCCACCGAAGTCGAAATGAAGGAAAAGAAGGCGCGCGTCGAAGACGCCCTGCACGCCACCCGTGCGGCCGTCGAGGAAGGCGTGGTGCCTGGCGGCGGCGTCGCCCTGATCCGCGCCCTCAAGGCCGTCGAAGGCCTGAAGGGTGACAACGTCGACCAGGATCACGGCATCGCCATCACCCGCAAGGCGCTGGAAGCCCCGCTGCGCGAAATCGTCAGCAACGCCGGCGAAGAAGCCAGCGTGGTGCTGAACACGGTGAAGGAAGGCAAGGACAACTTCGGCTACAACGCCGCCACCGGCGAATTCGGCGACATGATCGAATTCGGCATCCTGGACCCGACCAAGGTCACGCGTTCTGCCCTGCAGCACGCCGCCTCGGTCGCCGGCCTGGCCATCACCACCGAAGCCATCGTCGCCGACGAGCCCAAGGATGACAAGGCCGACGCCGGCGCCGGCATGGGCGGTGGCATGGGCGGTATGGGTGGCATGGGCGGCATGATGTAAGTCGCTTCACCCAGCAGTACCCACGAAAAACCCCGCTTCGGCGGGGTTTTTCCTTTCTAGGTGGGAGATTGGGTGATTCCGGCATCGAATCAGTGGCTTTGCGTGATTTGGTCTGTGTCAGGATGAGGGTGCCGAGGAACATGGGAGGGTTTCGCATGCGACATTTTGTATTGGTCTTGCTCTTGGTTTTGGGGGCAGGATGGGCTTCGGGTGTGCTGGCACAAACCACGGGGGTGGTTTCAATCGTGATTGACAGCCGCTGGGCCGGTCTGTCTGCGGGACCCGTGCCACCGACGCATGTCGTGGTGAGTTGGCGTGGTGGCCACTATGTGCGTGATGGCAAGGGGGTTGACGCCAAATTGGTGCAGCGTCTGGCTATGGTTTTGGCTGCTGACCAGGTCAAATCACCTTCCCGAGAGGCGCTTGGCCTCAGTCAGGAATGGCTGATCCAACATGCGCAGGCCGCTTTGACGGGGTTGCACTTGAGTGCCTCACCGGCACAGGCAAGGTTGTTTTTGAGCGATTACACCAACACCGCCGTGGTAGACGAGGTGCTGCCGGATCTTTGTCGCCGGATTCAGCATACCGATGACTACCCGGTGGTTGATGTGACGGTGACAATGACTGATGGCCGAAGAATCAGATTCGGGGCGGCATCACAGGCACCGTTCATGTTGCCGTGGTACATCGGTGGAGGGAAATCGTCGGTGCCAACATGGAATGCCGACATCAGCCGCGCCGTGGCAGCTTTGCTTCCCGCCAAAGCATTGAATCGGGAGCGTTTGCAGGCGAATGGCCTGGTCGATCATCTTGCCGGGGTGCTGCTGGACCATATCCGCAATGCCTGGGACATGGCTGGAGCCACGGGAGCAAACTCGCGGCTGATGGAGGCCTTGCGCAGTTCATACACCGTGCAATCGGCCCGGGCGATGCATGCTTACAACGATGACTTTGAATCATCCGCGCACTTTGAAAAGCACCACACGCTGAATATCTTCACGACCTTGCATCGGCGTGGCGATCCTCCCAATTTCAAGATCTTTTTCATTGCGCCAGATGGTGGCAAAGGCGTGTCCACGCCATCTGCCGAGGTGGTTTCCCGCTATGCCCGAGTCGTGTTGTCGACACCATGGCTGGTCAAGGCCATACGTCAGAACGCCGGTGCATCCGTTGGTATCCGCATCATTGGCAATCGCTCGTTGAGCAAGCAGGGAGTGAAGCGGTTCACCAAGGATATGCGCCAAGCCGGGCGCCCCGATCTCGCGCGACGAGTACGTAGTGAAGCGCACAAGGTGGCCTTGCTGATAGTCAAAAACAGAGGGCGCTGGCTGGTGTTTCCTGATCATTCGGCCATCCTGTGGCGGGCCTATTCTTTCGAGCCCGAGGACTGGCTCGGCTTTCCAGAGGATGCATTCACGAAACATGATTGCAATGAAGGTTACGGAACTTGTCCGGCAGCCGAGATAGACCCGGCAGGACATATTCTGAATGTGTCCTCCCGGCAGTGATGCGTGGCGGAACTTTTTTTGAAATTAGAGACGGCAAGGCAAGTGTAGCCGTTGGCATGGGCGGCATGATGCAAGTCGCTTCACCCAAATGCCCGCGAAGAACCTTTTCTTTTTAAATACGAATTGGGCGGACACTGCCCGCCAATGCAGGCTCCACGGCGGGTCGTTGCAAACTTGCGACTGCCACGCAGAAAACCTTCGACCATGGCGAGCCCGTACAATGAGCGGTCACCCGCATGGATATCCGCATGGCATCGAGCAGCACCATCTACAAGGCCGAATTGTCGATCAGCGACATGGATCGCCATTACTACACCACCCACGCGCTGACCCTGGCGCGGCATCCCTCGGAAACCGAGCAGCGCATGATGGCGCGCCTGCTGGCCTTCATGCTGTACGCCGACGAGCGCCTGGAATTTGGCCGTGGCCTCAGCGATGAGAATGAGCCGGCGCTGTGGCGCAAGGCCTATACCGAAGAGATCGAGTACTGGATCGAGGTCGGACAGCCCGACGAGGCACGCATCCGCAAAGCCTGCGGTCGTGCGGATCAGGTGGTGGTCATCAACTATGGCGGTCGCAGCGCCGACATCTGGTGGGACAAGGTGGCCAACGCGCTTGGCCGCAACCGCAACCTCACCGTGCTGACCGTCGACGAAGCCGACATGCAACAGCTCACCGGCTTGTGCGACCGCAACATGCGCCTGCAATGCCTGATCCAGGATGGCGAACTGCAAATCATCGCCGACGACACCGCGTTGGCCATCCGTCCGCACACGCGTATGGGCGAATACGCGGTGGCGTGACAGGCGTTGTCCGCTCCTGAACTCTTCCACGCGCATGGTGATGCGGGTTCGTGCCGCAGCGCCTTTTGCCTGTGACATCCATGTGTCCTACAGTTTCCCCGCAGCGGCTCCCTCATTGAGTATCCTGCGCGCCATTGGGAACTCGACGACAGCGGCGAGTCCTGGCCAAAAGGGCCGTTTCCTATACATGCTCCGCTTGCGAAATTCGATTGGCCCACACAACAAAAAGGAAGTTCACGGATGAAAACTGAAGTTATCCAATCACTTACCAGTGCATTCGAGGCTCACGCACAGCAAACAGAGAACGGCGTCGAGTACTGGCTGGCGCGTGACCTGCAGCATCTGCTGGGCTATACCGAATGGCGTAACTTCAGTAGCACCGTGATTTCAAAGGCAAAAACGGCTTGTGAAATTTCCGGGCATAGGATTTCCGATCATTTTGTTGACGTCAACAAAACGATCGCAATGCCCAAAGGAGCCGAGAAAGTCATCGACGACCTTCTGCTCACCCGCTACGCCTGTTATCTGGTCGCCCAGAACGGTGACCCGAGGAAGGAAACCATCGCCTTTGCGCAAACTTACTTCGCTTACCAGACCCGCCGCGCCGAGCTGATCGAACAGCGTCTGCTGGAAGCCGAGCGGGTATCTGCCCGTCACAAGCTCACACAGACGGAAAAGGAGCTTTCCGGTGTCATCTACGAACAGACCGGTGGCAATCAGGATTTCGCCCTGATCCGCAGCAAGGGCGACCATGCGCTGTTCGGTAAATCCACTCAGGCCATGAAAGCCACTTGGAAGGTGCCTGCCAGCCGCCCGCTGGCCGATTTCGCGCCGACCATCATTCTCAAGGCCAAGGATTTCGCCACCGAAATCACCATCCACAACACGCGAGCGCACCAGTTGAGCAACGAACGGGCGATCTCGCAGGAACACGTCACCAACAACGAAGCCGTGCGCAAGACCCTGCTCAACCGTGGCATCCAGCCCGAACATCTCCCGGCTGCGGAGGATGTGAAAAAGGTGGAACGCAGGCTGGCTTCCGAGCAAAAAAAGTCATTGAAGAAACCCGACGTTCTGGATCCCTGAATCGACTCGGTCCGTGCTTGGGTAAAGGAAGCAGACGTCAGCAAAGGTTGCCAAGCCGTGGTGCGCAACCGAAGGCACCCAAGACTGTCGCCACTTCAGTTGGTCAGGTGTTGCACTTCATAGTTGAACTCACCGTGCGCCCGAAACGTTGTGGTCTTGCTTATATGTTTCGTGGTGTCTGTTCAGTATTTCTGGGTGGGGTGTTCGGAAGTCGCGGGACGGTTCCGTTGCACGGTGCTTGCAGCCGGGGGTGTGGCAGTGGATGCCGAGTTGGCTGTCAGTGCCTGATTGTTGGCCGATGCCTTGGCTTTTGCCCACAACGGATCGAGCTTGCTTTCCAGTCTCAGTCTGGACACATTGCGCAGACCGTTTTCCAACTTCGTCTGTTCGGGCGTGGGCTGGACCTGCGGTGCGTCGGGTGCGCGCGAGAGGTTGGCCAGTTTGGGGCCGAGGATGTCGGTGAGGGCGTAGTAGGGCGTGTGGGTGATGCCGGCCTTGGCCAGCGCGATGCCGGGCAGCATCCAGGCGGCGACGTTGCGTTTGACCGGGGCGGCGTCGGGGTGGCCGGTGTCGTAGATCAGGTACGGCACCTGTTGCATGAAGAAGTTTTTGCCGTTCTTGAAACCGGCGTCCTGGAAGGCCGGAACGAGCGCCGGCAGATGGTCGCCGAAGAACACCACGATGGTGCGCCGCTTGCGTTTCTTCAGCGCATCGACGAGGCGGCCCAGCTGCTCGTCGGCGTGGCGGATGTGGTAGATGTAGTTCTGCAGGTGCGTGCGGTGGTCCCCGGTGACCGACGCCGGCACCGGGATGGCGTCGCGCACCTTGGCGTCGATGCCGTAGGCCCGGTTGTAGGGGCCGTGGGCCTCGATGCTGAGGCCGTAGACGAATTGCGGCGGACCGTCGGATTTCAGCTGGCGCAGCAGTTCGTCGGTGAACGACTTGTCGGACATGTACTTGCCGTCGTCGACGCGGTCGTCAGGCGGAAAGTCGCTGATCGACACGAAGCGGTCGAAGCCCAGCGCCTTGAACGCGCTGGTGCGGTTCCAGAATGCCGGATCGTTGCCGTGCACGGCGATGGCGCTGTAGCCGCGCGATTTCAGCAGGCGCACGATGCCGGGAATGGCCTTCTGATGGATCTGCAGCCACGGGAACTGGATGTCGGGGAAGTAGCGCAGCGACAGCCCGGTCATGACCTCGAAGCCGGTGCGGATGGTGCCGCCGCCGAAGGTGGGCGGATACATCCAGCCGGAAATGCCGTGACGCGCCAGGCGGTGCAGGTGGGGCAGCAGGTCGACGTTCGCGCCGTAGCCTTTCAGGATGGTCGGATCGAATAGCGATTCGCTGAGGATGACGATGATGTCGGGCTTGTCGCCAGGCTCGGCGGCGATGGCCTTCTCGCGCTGGCGCACGGCGTCGTATTTGGCGCTCATCAGCGCCAGGGCGGCATCGACGTCCGGCTTGTCGTGCGCCTTGCTGTATTTCAGATGGAACAGCATCAGCGAGCTGACCAGTCCGGCATGCGCGCGCGTGGCCTTGGGCGACCACGGCTGCATGCCGAGGTAGCGCGCGTTGTAGACCGCGCCCCAGGCCTGCCAGCCGGCCACCAGCGAAGCCAACGCGGCCACCAGCAACAGGGCCACGGGTCCGCGTATGTACCAGCGACGGCGAATCAGCGGCGGCTCGTAAAGCGCCAGCAGCACCAATATCACGATGAAGCCGACGATGCCCACCCACGGCCACGGGCTGCGCGGCAGGTAGCCGGCCAGCAGATCGCCACCGCCGCCGCCGAGCTGGCCGACCATCAGGAAATCCGCCGGCAACAGCGGCGAGCCGAGGTTCTTGACCTTGAGCACGTTGATGACGGCCAGCAATATCTCGAAGGCCATGCCGACCACCCAGGCCAGACCGGCGCGTCGGGTCAGCGCCAGGATCACTCCCGCCAGCATCAGACCGGGCAGCGCATTGCAGAACATGCGCCATGGCGCGTACCACCATGGCGCCCAGGCCGGCGCTTGCCAGAGCGCCGCGGGCAGCACGCCCTTTCCACCGTCGATGAGGTCGGCCACAACGATGAAGGCAATGAACAGCACGACGAAGAGCGCGCCGCGGGCAAGGCGTGGGACGGGTTGTCGATGGGCAATCGTCGGCATGGGCGTGAAGGGCAATGGACAACCGGCCCAATGTAACGTCCTCCAAATGAATGTTCATCTAGTTGATGGGATCGGCCGCGCAAATACCGTTCGCACCGAAGGTCGTCTGTGGCGGCAAACCAGATCGGCGAACGCACGATTGACGGCATAATGATGCCCATGCCCCTGCCCTCGGATACTCTGGAATCGCTGGTTGCCTCACGCTATGGCGAACTGGCCGAGTGCTGTCGCCGCGCGGGCGTCGTGCTGCACGACGACGCGGGCGTGGGCGAACGCATTCGGCGCACCCTGCTGGCCAGCGACTATGCCTTCGAGGTATGGCGGCGTCAGCCCGAGCTGCTGGGTCGGGAAGGTCTGGAGCGCCTGCGCAGCAGCGACGATGCCGCCGCGCGTCGCCGGCTGCTGGTGTTGGACGACGCCGGTGAGGCCGATGTCATGCTGGCACTGCGCCGGTTCCGGCATGCCGAGGCCTTGCGACTGATATTTCGCGACGTCAACGCGCTGGATGCGCTGACCGACACGCTGGCCGATACCAGCGTGCTCTACGAAACCCTGCTGGCGCAGGCGCTGGCCTGGGCCGAGCGGAGCATCGCGGCGCGCTTCGGCCACGTGCACGATGCCGGCGGCCGCACGCAGCAACTGGTGGTGCTGGGCTTCGGCAAACTCGGCGGCGGCGAACTCAATTTTTCGTCCGACATCGACCTGGTGCTGGCCTATGCCGAGCCCGGCGCCAGCGACGGACGGCGCGAGCTGGACGCGGGGGAGTATTTCGTTCGTCTGGGCCGGCAACTGGTCAGCCTGCTGGCCGAACCGCAGGCCAACGGCGTGGCCGCGCGCGTGGATCTGCGTCTGCGCCCCTTCGGTACCGCGGGTCGCCTGGCGCTGCCGTTTGCCGCCATGGAGCAGTACTACCAGCGCGAAGGCCGCGACTGGGAGCGCTATGCCTGGATCAAGGCCCGTCCGGTCGCCGGCGATCTGGCGGCGGGCAGGGAATTGTTGCAACTGCTGCGCCCGTTCGTGTACCGCAAATATCTCGACTACACGGCCTTCGCCGGGCTGCGCGACATGAAGGCGCTGATCGACGCCGAAGTGGCGCGCAAGGATCTTGCCGCCAACCTCAAGCTCGGCCCCGGTGGCATCCGCGAGATCGAGTTCGTGGTGCAGTTGATGCAGCTGATCCGCGGCGGCCGCGAACCGGGCCTGCGCGTGCGCGGCCTGCTGCCGGCGCTGGCCGCCTGCGAGGCGCGCGGCTACCTGTCCGCCACGCAGGCCGGGCGTCTGCGCGAGGCTTACCTGTTCCTGCGTCACCTCGAAAACCGCGTGCAGATGCTGCGCGACATGCAGACCCACGACGTGCCGGACGACGCCTTGTCGCGCGAACGCATCGCCCTGGGCATGGGCCGTGCCGACTGGGCGAGTCTGGCCGGCGAACTGGCCGTGCATCGCGAGGCCGTCAGCGAGGAATTCGCCGCCGTGCTGGTGCCGCACGGCGGACGTCATGCCACGGCTCCGGCGCCGGATACCGAGTTGTGGAAGGCCGCCGAAAAAGGCGGTCTGGACGCGGGCGACCTGGCCGCCGCCGGCTTCGAGGAGGCCGATGCGCTGGCCGACACCCTGCGTCAGTTGTCGGCCTCGCCGCAGGTGCGAGCCATGTCCGCACGCGGGCGCGCGCGCCTCGGGCGGCTGATGCCGCAACTGCTGGCCGCGGCCCAGGCGACCCGTGCACCGGGCGCGTGCCTGATGCGTCTGGTCCGGCTGGTGCAGGCCGTCGCACGGCGTTCCGCGTACCTGGCGTTGCTGGAGGAACAACCCGGCGCGCGCAAGCGCCTGGCCGAACTGTTCGCCGCCAGCGCCTTTCTGGCCGAGTGTGTGATCGCCCAGCCGCTGCTGCTGGACGATGTGCTGGATCCGCGCATGGATCAGTTGCCGCTCAAGCGCGCCGACATCGCCGCCGAAATCACGCGCGCATTGGCCGCGCTGGACGAGCACGATGCCGAGAGCGATCTGGAGCGCCTCAACGAACTCAAGGCCAGCCTGGGTTTTCGCCTGGGCCTGGCCTTCATGGACGGGCGCGCCGACGCCGAAGCCACGGCGCGTCGTCTGGCCGCGCTGGCCGAGGCGGTGGTCGGCGCGGTGCTGACGCTGGCCGAGCGCGAACTGGTGGCGCGGCACGGCCGTCTGCCGGGGTCGGGATTGGGCTTCAGCGTGCTCGGTTACGGCAGCCTGGGCGGCCAGGAACTGGGCTTCGCCTCCGACCTCGATCTCGTGTTCGTCTACGACGGCACGCGCGCCGACGGGCGCAGCGACGGCGCGCGACCGCTGGACGGCATCCACTGGTACCAGCGGCTGGCGCAACGCGTGATGCACTGGCTGAGCGTGCTGACCCGGGCCGGACGTCTGTACGAAGTGGACACCCGCTTGCGTCCGGACGGTTCCAAGGGTCTGCTGGTGACCAGCCTGGAAGCCTTCGTCACCTATCAGCGCGAACGCGCCTGGGTGTGGGAGCATCAGGCCCTGCTGCGGGCGCGCCCGGTGGCCGGCGATCCGGCTTTGCACGCGGCGTTCGAGGACGTGCGCCGCGCCGTACTCGGCAAGCCGCGCGAGGCCGCCAGGGTGGGCGAGGAAGTGACCGACATGCGCCGACGCTGGCGTCAGCAGCGCGACCGTTCCGATGTCGGCAAGCTCGATCTCAAGCAGGGCCCCGGTGCGCTGCTGGACATCGATTTCCTGCTGCAGGGGCAGGTGCTGGCGCATGCGGCAACGCATCCCGGATTGCTCGACAGCACGGCCAGCGCCGGTCTGATCGCGGCCTGCCGCGACGCCGGATTGCTGGACGATGCGCAGGCTGAAATCCTGGCCGAGGCGCATGCCGTGCTGTTGTCGAACGCTTTGGCCTGCACTCTCGATGCACGCCCACGCGTGGCGCCGCGCGACGAGACCCTGTCCCGGCTGACCGACCGGGTACTGTCGGTCGCCCACGCGCTGGGCTACGGATTTACCGTCGACGTATAGAGTCGTCAGTGGTGCGTGACGAGCATGCTCGCCAGACTGGCCAGTCGGGATCGGGTGACGTCGCTGTCCTTGTACTCCTGGTGATAACCGAAACCGAAGAACTTGCGTGCCCACTCGCCGTAACGATCGTAATCCGTCGGCGCGTAATCACTGCGGGTGACGATGGTCGGATCCGTCAGCGCGGGGTCGAACTGGTCGGTCAATGTCATGGCGTGGTCTCCCTTTGCAGGCCTCATGCCGGAAGTGTGCCGATGCGATGGCGGTCGGCACGGGGACAGAGCCTAGGTACGCCTTGATAGCCCTTGACTGAACAAGACCCGGTTTCGGGGTGCCTTGTTGGCGTGCATTAAAATTTCGTTGCTGCGCCGTTCACGCTGAACGCGGCAGTTGCAGGCGCCGACACAGGGCGGCGGCGATGGCTTCGGTTTCGCGCAACGGCTGCTGCCGGACCGGCGTGTCGGCATCCACGGCGTGCAACAAACCGCGCGCGCGCAGGCTGGCGTGGAAGCGCGCCAGCTTGTCAGGCAGTGGTGACGTGACGAGGGTGTGCACGGGGCAGCCGGTGGCGCAGGCCTCGGACAGCATGTTCACCGAATCGGGCGTCACCACCAGGCGGTCGGCCCAACCCAGTACGCCGGGGTAGGGGTTGGCGCCATCGCCGGCACTGCCCCAGCACAGACCGGGCAAGTCCTCGAGCGCATGGCGCAGACGATCGAACAGCGTCGGCGGCGTGCGCCGCGAGGCCAGCAACAGCACGCTGCCGCCGTCGCGGCGATGACGGGCAAGGACCGCTTCGGCGAGTGTCTGGGCATACGCCGCATCCATGGCGACGCCGTGGCGCGGGCCGCCCAGCAGTACGCCCAGGCGCGGCGTGGGCAAGGATTCCAGATGCGCCCAGGCCGCGCGCGCGTCCGCCAGCCAACGGTCGTCGATGGGATGGAGCGAACCCAGCGGATTCAGCACATTGTCGCCGTGGAGACCATCGTGGCAGGGCGCGATCACGACGTCCCAGTGGCGCGGATCGATGCGTGGATCGAGGATCTGCACGCAGCGACAGGCGCCGCGGGAACGTTGCCGCATCAGCCGCGTGAAAAGCGCCGCCGCGCGTCCGCAGCCGATGACGAGCTGCGGCCACGGCGGCGTCAGCATCTGCTGCGCCGTTTCCGGCCATGCCAGGCGCGCCCCCGGCAGGCAGCGCGGCGCGCACCACGCCCACGGCGCGCGCGGTTCGGCGACCAGCGTGCGGATCGGCCACGGCAGGCATTCGGCCAGCGCCAGCGCCTGACGTTCGTTGCCGGCGGCGCCATTGGTGACCACCCAGCATTCATGCCGTGGATCGTCAGCAGTGGATGATGGGCGCGATTCGGACACGCAGTGTTCTCCTGGAGATGCTCGCCGCGAAACCGGCGGCGTCATACACTGCCAGTATGGCGCACGTCCCGGAAAAGCCGGAACCCTCCGCGGCGGGCGCGTTCTCCAGGCAAGGCGCGTGAGCCGATGATTGCACCCGTGGACATTCTGGAACGCCTGCTGCTGGCGGCCTTTCTGGGCGGCGTGATCGGCATGGAGCGCGAGCGCCGCGAATGGGCGGCGGGCCTGCGCACGCACATGCTGGTGTGTCTGGGCGCGGCACTGACCATCATCGTGTCGACGTTCGGCTTCGGCGACGTGCTGGGCACGCCGGGCGTGGTGCTCGACCCCTCGCGGATCGCCGCGCAGGTCATCAGCGGCATCGGTTTTCTCGGCGCCGGCACCATCCTGTTCTTGCAGCGCGAGCAGGTGATCCGTGGCCTGACCACGGCCGCGGGATTGTGGGCCGTGGCCGCCATCGGCCTGGCTGCCGGCAGCGGCATGTGGCTGGCGGCGGTGCTGACCACGGTGGTGGCGTGGCTGATCATGGCCGGACTGAAGCCGCTGGAACGACGTTTTTTCAACCACCATGCCGGGCCGCCGCGCCTGCTGCTGGGTCTGAGCGACGAGGCGGAGCTGGCGCCGGTACGCGCGGAGCTGGATAAGCGCGGCACGGCATTGAAACAGATGGTGCTGCACCATGACGTTGATGGCGACGACCAGCTGGAGCTGCTGTTCGAATCCAGCGTCAGCGAGCGAGAATTGGCACAACTGGCTGACGCTCTGCGTCACCTGCCGGGAGTGGTGACGATTTCCTTCGGCGTGGCGGCGCGGAAAGCGTCGCCGCACCCCTGATTCATCGATACGAGGTGTCTCTCATGCAACGACTGCGCTTTTTCCTGTTCACCCTGCTGCTGGGTGTGGCCCCGCTGGCCGTGGCCGCTCCCACCACCTACAGCATGGATCCGGGCCATACCCAGGTGCGCCTGACCTGGAGCCATTTCGGTTTCTCACACCCCTCGGCGGTCGTTGGCATCGCTTCGGGTACGGTGACCTACGACCCCGCGCACCCGGCGCAGGCGTCGGTGACGGTGCGCATGCCGTTGTCTACCCTGGACACCCATGTCCCGGCGCTGGACGAACATCTCAAGGGTGATGATTTCTTCGCCGCGGCCAAGTACCCCGTGGCCACCTTCACCAGCACCGGCGTCAAGGTGGTGGACAAGAAACACCTTGAGGTCAGCGGCAAGCTGTCCGTGCACGGAGTGACCCACCCGGTGACGCTGTACGTCACAATCAACAAAATCGGGACACATCCGGCCTGGTCGGCCCCGGCCATCGGCTTCGACGCCACGGCCACGCTCAAGCGTTCGGCATTCGACGTGGCGCGCTACGTGCCGGTCGTCAGCGACGCCATCCAGGTGCACATCACCACCGAGGCGATCGAATCGAAGGCGTACAAGGCGCGCATGAGCGGCAGCAACTGAAGACGCTTCGAAAAATCCGCGCCGGCGGTCCCGGACTGCCGGCGCACAGCTTGTCGGGCGTGACTTGCTGCTAAAATGCCGGGCCTGATTCCCGATGTCCTGGAGGCATGTACATGCCGCATTCCGACGCCACGGCCGAGCGGCTGATCATGCCCAACGCCGAACATACCTACGAAGTGACGCGCGACGACCTGCCGTTGTCGTGCCCGATGCCGGGCATGATGCTGTGGAACTCGCATCCGCGCGTGTACCTGTCCATCGTCGACGACGGCGGGCAGTCGCAATGCCCGTATTGCAGCGCGCGTTTCATTCTGCGCGATTGAGACAGCGCCTGGACGGTATTCCAGGTTGACAAATGCACCAGAATGGAGCGCATCCATGAGCCATCGGAAGGCATGCTTCTTGCTTGCCTTTTTCCGGTGTCCTGTGTGCTGTCGGAAGCGAATTTGCCGCCGATGCGGGACGTATGCGGCGCAAATTCTTTCCAGTCCTCGTCATCCATGAACGCCATCGATCCCTCGCCTTCCCTGCATGCTCCGGCGCCACGCCCGTGGACGGTCGTGCAGCTGATCCCTGCCCTGCATGCCGGCGGAGCGGAGCGGTCGACGCTGGAAGTGGCGCGCGCGCTGGTCGAAGCCGGGCATCAGTCGATCGTGGTGTCCGCCGGCGGGCGCATGGTGGCCCAGCTGGAAGCCGAGGGCAGCCGTCATGTCATGCTGGACATCGGGCGCAAGTCGCTGGCCTCGCTGGCCAAGGTCTGGCCGCTGCGGCGCCTGTTGCGCGAGATTGGCCCCGACATCGTGCACGTCCGTTCGCGTGTGCCGGCGTGGCTGGCGCGGATGGCCATGCGCGGCCTGCATCCGGCGCCGCGTTTCGTCACCACCGTGCACGGCATGAACACGCCGGGCCTGTACAGCGCCGTGATGCTGCGCGGCGAACGCATCATGGTGGTGTCGCAGAGCGTGCGCGATTACGTGCTGGCGCATTACCCCGAGGTGGATGCCTCGCGTATCCGCGTGGTGCCGCGTGGCATCGATACACAGGTGTTCCCCTACGGACATCGTCCCGAGGAAGCCTGGAGAGCGCGCTTTTTCGCGGAATTCCCGCAGTTCGTCGACGCTCCGCTGCTGACCTTGCCGGGGCGCGGCACGCGCCTGAAAGGCCATCGCGACGCCATCGAATTGCTGGCCGCGCTGATGGCGCGCGGCGTGGATGCGCGGCTGCTGCTGATGGGCGTGATCGAGCCGGGGCGCGAGGCCTACGTCGAGGAGCTGCGCGAGCTGGTCGCGGCGCGTGGCCTGGGCGACAAGGTCGTGATGACGCCCACCCGCGACGACGTGCGCGACGTGTTTGCGGTTTCCTCGCTGATATTGCAGCTGTCCAACAAACCGGAAACCTTCGGCCGCACCGTGATCGAGGCCCTGGCCCTGTGCCGCCCCGTGCTGGGCTACGCGCATGGCGGCGTCGGCGAACTGCTGGCCGAACTCTATCCCGCCGGCCGCGTGCCGCCGGGCGACATCGAGCGCCTCTCCGAACGCGCCGCGGAACTGCTGCGCCTGGCGCCGCCGGTCGCGCCGCTCAGGCGCTATCGGTTGACCGACATGCAGGAAGGCGTGCTGTCGGTCTATGCCGAGCTCATGGCCTGACCGCAAGCGGCCAACTCCGACACGGGCTCATTCGCGCACAGGCCGCGCTACTACGTACAATCGCCGGACACTCACCGGAAGCCCGTGATGTCCTCCGTTGTGCGCCTCAAATCCGCTTTGCGTTCGCCACTGCTGCCCATCTGGCTGGTGATCTTTCTGCTGCCGTTCGGACGCAGTGCCGAACTGGGCACGCTGCTTTGCCTGCTCGGCACGATCCTGCTGTTCGCGCGCGAGCCGCGTGCGCTGTCCGAACATGCCGGCGCGCGCCTGCTGCTGTGGTTGTGGGCGGCCTATACCGGCGCGGCGCTGCTGTCGTCCATCGACGCCGTCGAGATGGGGCGAAGCTGGCTGAGCGTGGTCGGATTCATCCGCTACATTCCATTGGGCCTGTACATCTGTTTTGCCGTGCGCCGCCGCTCGCGGCTGCACGCCCTGCTGGTGGCGACGGCGGTGGTGGTGGCCCTGTGGGCGCTGGATGCGTGGGTGCAGATGCTGACTGGCTGGAGTCTGGCCGGACACGCGCCGACGCTGCGCATCACCGGCATCTTCGGTGCCGACAACATGAAACTCGGACCGGTGCTGGCCAGCCTGTCGCCGCTGGTGCTGTGGGTGGCGCGCGAGCGCTGGGGCCGCGTCGGACTGGCGCTGGCCTTCGGATTCCTGCTCGGGCCGATCCTGCTGGCCGGGGAGCGCTCGGCATGGCTGGTGTACGCCCTGGTGGGACTGGCCTTCGCCTGGCGCGAAAGCGGTTCCGCCGCCCGCTTTGCCCTGTGGTGCGCGGGGGCATGCGTGGCGGCGGCCATCGCCGCCGGGCTTGCCTGGCAATTCTCGCCGCGCTTCCATGATCGTGCCGAGCGCACCGCGCAGATGTTCCACGGCACCGAGGCCGGCATCAACACCGCCCTGAGCGGCCGCCTGGACATCTGGCGCACGGCCTGGGACATGTATCTCGGCCATCCCGTCAACGGCGTCGGCGTGCGCGATTTCCGTTACGCCTATCCGGACTTTGCGCCGCGCAAGGATCATTTCCTGGTGGCGGAACCCTGCGGCGAAGATCAGGGCGCCTGCCATCCGCACCAGCTGCTGCTGGAAATCGCCACCAACACCGGCACGCTGGGCCTGCTGATCTGGGCGGCTGCCGCCTGGCTGGCGTGGCGGCGCTGGCGCGAGGTCGGGCCGGCGGCGCGCGAGGTGGCCTTCCCGCTCAGCGTGACGCTGGCGGTGACGCTGTTCCCGATCAACACGCATCTGGCGTTCTATTCGGCCTGGTGGGGATTGCTGTTCTGGTGGCTGCTGTCCCTGTGGTGCGCGGCGCCGTATGTGCGCGACGACAGCGGAGAGGCGGCGTGAACCGGCAACCCCTGTCGGTGGTCGTGACCACGCTCGACAGCGCCGACACCCTGCCGGCCTGCCTCGCCAGCGTGGCCTGGGCCGAGGACATCGTGGTGCTCGATTCGGGTTCCACCGATGCGACGCGCCGCATTGCCGAAGCGCATGGTGCGCGTTTCCTGACCCGTCCGTTCACCGGCTACAGCGAACAGAAACAGGCGGCCATCGACCTGGCCCGACATGATTGGGTGCTGCTGCTCGACTCGGACGAAAAACTGGCCGAAGGCGGCGAGGACGCCTTGCGCGCCGTGCTTGCCGATCCCGACCGCTGGGGCTATGTCCTGTGGCGGCGCGAGTGGCTGTTCTGGCGCTGGCAGTCGCCGCGCAGCCGGCTGAACCACTACGTGCGCCTGTTCGATCGCCGCCATGCGCGCATGAACGGCCTCAAGGTGCATGAAACGGTGGCAGTCGACGGCCCCGTCCGCCAGCTGGACGTGATGATCGACCACTACGGCGAGCGCGACATCACCGGGCGCACGCACAAGGCCAACCGGTATTCCAGCCTGCAGGTCGAGGATCTCGAGCGGCGCGGCGTCGGACAGTTGAAACTGCGCCTGGTGTGCTACCCGTGGATCGCCTTCGTGCGCTACTACTTTCTGCGCGGCCACTGGCGCGAAGGCTGGGCCGGCTTCGTGGCGGCGCGGGTGCATGCGTTTTATGCGTTCTTGAAGTATGCGAAGGTGTATGAGGTGCGGCGCGGTCGGGTGGCGGTGGATCGGGACACGGGACCCGGGACTCGGGACCCGTAACCAGCCGTGGTACGGCTATTTGCCGGGTACGGACTTCTTATGCGAGCTGCGGCGGAATACTTCAGAACGCAGCAAAATGCACTTTTCTCACGGGTCCCGGGTCCCGGGACCCGGGTCCCGATCAGCATTTCCAACATTGCCGACTCCTTGCCCATACACCGGCATCTCCCCCTCCGGCCGCGTCTTGAACCTTTTGTGCACCCACAGATATTGCGCCGGCGCCTCGCGCACCATGCGCTCGATGGTCCGGTTGACGCGCGCGGTGTCGGCGGTGACATCGTCGGTGGGAAAGGGGGCGAGCGGCGCTTCCAGGCGCAGCACGTAGCTGCCGTCTTCCAGCCGATGGTGGAAAAACGGGATGACCTGCGCCCGGCCCATTCGCGCCAGATGATGGGTGGCGGTGATGGTGGCCGCCGGCACGCCGAAGAACGGCACGAACACGTTGTCCTTGCTGCGCATGTCCTGATCCGGCGCGTACCAGAGCACACCGCCGTCGCGCAGGTATTTCACCGTGCCGCGCAGGTCGTCCTTGTCGAACATGGCGCGCGCGTAATCAAGGCGCGCGCGCAGCACCACCCATTCGAACACCGCCGAATCCATGCGCCGATACATGCCGGCGATGGGAATGCGCGCGGAAACCAGCCGCGCGCACAACTCCAGATGCGAGAAATGGCCGCCGACCAGCAGCACGCCCTGCCCACCGGCCTGGGCGGCATGCAGATGTTCCAGCCCCTCGATGCGGGCCGGGATGCGCGCGATGGCGCGGTCGCTGCCCAGCCAGCCCATGGTGAATTCCATCATCATCATGCCCAGGTCGCGCATGTGCGCGTCCAGCAGGCGGCGTTGCGCGGCGGCGTCGAGATCGGGAAAACACAAAGCGATGTTGCGCTCGGCAATGCGTCGGCGCCGGTTGCGAATGCGCACGGCCAGCGCGCCGAGCACGTGGCCCAGCCGCCACGGCAGGCGTCCCGGCAGATGCGCCGCCAGCCACATCGCGCCCATGCCCAGCCATGCCGGCCAGTGGCGCGGCGCGGCGAGAGCGGGTCGAAAGGCGGGGCGGTGGGCACCAGGCATGGATGGGCGATTGTAACGTGTGCGGGCATCCCGCGCCGCCCGCCACGCGTCGGCCATACGCTATTCTGGCCGCTGGATGTGACCTGCCGTTGCCGAAGCCATGCTGCGCCTTTTCTATACCCTCGTGATGTATTTCGCCCTGCCGATCCTGCTGCTGCGGCTGGGGGTGCGCGGCCTGCGTTACGGCGACTACCACCGTCGCTGGCATGAACGCTTCGGCTTTTTTCGTGCGCCGGGTTTCCATGGAAGCCTTTGGCTGCACGCGGTGTCGCTGGGCGAGGTCAATGCCGCCGAACCGCTGATCCGGGCCATGATGCAGCGCTATCCGCATCGGCCGATGGTGGTGACCACGGGCACGCCGACCGGCTCGGATCGGGTGCGGCAGCTGTTCGGCGAGGAGGTGTTCCATGTCTATCTACCCTTCGACCTGCCGCTGTCGGTGCAGCGTTTTCTGCGCCGCATCCGTCCCTGCCTCGGCGTCATCGTGGAAACCGAAATCTGGCCCAATCTGTATCATGCCTGTCATGACCGCCATATTCCGTTGATCATCGCCAACGCCCGCCTGTCGCGCCGCTCGCTGCGCGGCTACGTGCCGGTGCAGGTGTTGCTGAAGTCGGCCCTGGGTTGCGTGACGCACGTGGCCGCGCAATCGCGGCTGGATGCCGCCCGCTATCGTCTGCTGGGCGCGCGCGGCACGCACGTGAACGTGGTGGGCAATCTCAAGTTCGACATGCCGGTGGAAGCCGGACTGGTGACCAAGGGCGCCGAGTTGCGTGCGGCCTGGGGAGCAAGGCGCCCCGTGTGGATCGCGGCCAGCACGCACGAGAGCGAGGAGCAGGAGGCATTGCAGGCACATCTGGCGGTGCTCAAGCACTTGCCCGATGCCCTGCTGCTGCTGGCGCCGCGGCATCCCGAACGGTTCGCCTCGGTGGAGCAGATGGTGAAGTCGCAGGGATTCCGGTTCGCCGCGCGCCGGGCCGACGGCCTGCCGGAAACATCGACGCAATGTTTCCTGATCGACGCCATGGGCGAACTGCTGCCGTTCTATGCGGCCACGGACGTGGCCTTTGTCGGCGGCAGTCTGGTGCGCATCGGCGGGCACAACGTGCTGGAGCCGGCGGCGCTGGCCAAGCCGGTGCTGGTGGGGCCGAACACCTTCAATTTCGAGGGCATCACGGAAACGCTGATCAGGCGTGGCGCGGCCCTGCGCGTGCATTCGGCGCAGGAGCTGGGCGCGAAGGTGCTGACGTTGTTGCGTGACGGTGAGCGGCGGCGGCGCATGGGCGAGGCCGCGCAACGCGCCTTCGAGCGCGAGCGTGGCGCGGTCGGTCGGGTGATGACGCTGGTGGACGAGGCGGTCGTCGGCGTCGACCGGTCCGGCGGCACGGGACGCTGACGACAAGGCCGGCGTGAAGTCACGCCGGCCTTGTTCGGGCGGACTGAACTCTTACCGCGGCATCAATGCCCGGCGTCGCCGGTAGCTTGCGGAGCGGTGTCGCCGTTTTCCGTTGCATCGGCGGGAGGCTGGACTTCGCTGGCCGGGACCAGCAGGGCATTGACCAGTTTCAGATCCTTGACGTCGAGGCTGCCGGCAGCCTGCTCCAGCAGCAGCTTGTTGAGGATGAACTGGTGGCGCGCCTGTGAATACTGCTGCTGCGACTGCAGCAGGGTTCCCTGGGCAATGAGCACCTGGGTGATGGTCTGCGTACCGACCAGGAAGCCGGCCTTGGTCGCCTTCAGCGCGCTTTCCGAAGAAATGACCGCCTGCCGTGCCGCTTCCACCTGGCTGATGCCCGAAGTGACCGAGCGGAAATAGTTGCGCGTATTGCGGACCACCAGGCGGCGCTGCTGGGTCAGTGCGGCCTGGGCCGAATCGCGCTGATAGATCGACTGCTTGATCTGGGCGTGCGTGGCGCCGCCGGCAAAGATCGGCACGTTCAGTTGCAGCCCGATGGTGGTGTTGCCGGGCTGGGAACGATAGGGCCCATTCTGGTACCAGGTGGCGCCCTTGCCATAGCTGACGGTGGCGTCGATGGTGGGCAGGCGGGCGTCGCGTGCGGCGGTGATGGAATGTTCGGCCGATTCCACGTTGTATTGCTGGGCCAGGATGTTGGGATTGTTGAGGCGCGCCTGATCCACCCACATGCTCAGCTGGTTGGGCGTGGGCGGCGTCATGGGCAGCTTGTCGGTCAGTTCCTCAAGGTCGCTCACCGGCTGTCCGGTGATCTGCGTCAGGGCCTCGCGTGCATCGTTGAGCGCGTTCTGGGCAACGATCAGGTCGGCCTGTGCCGTGTCGTAGTGGGCCTTGGCGTCCTGCACGTCGGTGATGGCGGACAGGCCCACCTTGAAACGCTGCTCGGCCTGATCGTACTGGCGCTTCAGGGAGTCGAGGTTGGCCTGGGCGAAATTGACCTGATCCTTGGCCGTGAGCACGTCGAAGTAGGCCGTGGTCACGCGCACGATCAGATCCTGCAATGCCGCCTGGTATTGCGCATCAGCGCTGTCCGCCTGCGCATGGGCGGCGCTGAGATTGGCGTACTTGCTGAAATCGAGGACGGTCTGCGTCAGCTGTATGGAAGCGTTGCGCGAGCGTGAATGGCCGTAGTCCGGGCAGGCCACGGGCTGTCCGGTGGTGTCCTGGCAGATCCCGTTGTTGCCGAACCCGCTGTTGCCGCTGGTCTGCTGGAAGGAAAGCCCGGCACTCAGGTGCGGCAGCAACTGGGCGCGGCTCAGCGGCACGTTTTCCTTGGTGCCATTGCGTTGGGCCACCTGTTGCGCCAGCACGGGGTCGTTGGCCAATGCTTGTTGGTAGGCGTCGAGCAGATCTTCGCCGTGGGCGAACATCGGCGCTACGGCAAGCGCAATGGCAAACGGCAGCATTTTCATGAGGCGGACGTTCATCGGGGTGTCTTCCTTAAGTATGTGGGTGGCGACTTGCAGCGCGACTTACAATGTGAAGCAGGGCGTCGGCGCTGCATGTACCAGATAGGGGAGATCGGTTTCGAACAGGCTTTCCTCGCGGTATTTTCCGCTGCCTTCGTGATGCAGCAGCACCGCGCGCATGACCGGCGAACGCCCTTCGACCAGGAAGGCGCGACCGTCCGGCTTGAGCCAGGCGAGGAAACGTTCCGGAATGCTCGGCACGGCGCCGGTAACCACGACGACGTCGAAGACGCCGTCTGGTTGATAGGCGTGCACGGCCTCGTCGGTCAGCAGGGTGACGTTGTCGATGGCGGCGCGGGTCAGGGCGTCCCGTGCACCGCGGGTGAAGTCGGCATGCAGATCCACGCTGGTGACGTGGACCGCCAGTTGCGCCAGACAGGCGGTCAGGTAGCCCGAACCGGTGCCGATTTCGAGCACGCTTTCGTGGCCTTCGAGCGATAGGGCCTGCAGCAGGCGCCCCTCGACGACCGGTTTCATCATCACCTCGCCGTGGCCCAGCGGCAGCACCATGTCGGCAAAGGCCATGTTGCGGTAGGCCGCCGGCACGAAATCCTCACGGCACACGCGGCCCAGCGTGTCCAGCACGCGCGGATCGAGCACGTCCCAGGGGCGTACCTGGTTGTCGATCATGTTGCGGCGTGCCTGTTCGAAGTTCGGTGTCATGCGCTGTATCCGCGATCGATGAAGTGGCCAAAAAGCATAGAAGTTGAGGGTGGCAGCGGCAATGGGAAGGGCAAGAAGGGTCTCATGAAGGTTGATGGCTGGACGGTGGGGGACGAAGTGCCGGAAGTCATCGCGCCATCATGACTTGCGTCATGTGCATGGCGGCGTCAGGCGCTCAGCCGCAGCAGGTGGCCGGACATGTCGACGTCGGCGCCCGGCAATTTGTGCATGGCCATGCGCACGGCGCTGCCGAGGGCGATGTCCAGTTGTTTCAGGCGCGCCGTCAGCGTGGTGTCGCCGTGGCTG
Organism: Rhodanobacteraceae bacterium; assembly: GCA_035708045.1. GTDB lineage: Bacteria > Pseudomonadota > Gammaproteobacteria > Xanthomonadales > Rhodanobacteraceae > Oleiagrimonas. The sequence continues at coordinate 20,774 of DASSTF010000064.1, forward strand.
CGCGCGGCCAGACAAACCCAGGCCAGCCAGCGCGACAGGCGATCGTATTCGACGAGGTCGAGTGTGCCGATGGCCGTACGCACGGCAAACGCGGAGTTGTCGCCGCTGGCGATCCGGCCCGATTCCAGCCATGTCGACAACAGGCGCTGGACATGGCGGTAGGCCGGGCTCAAAGTGACTTCGGACAAAGCAGTGTCGGCAGGCATCATTTACAGTGCGCGGATGACCGCTGCAAATAAGTGAACTGTGACGTATAATAATCCAAACATCAGGCATTCGTGAAGTGGCAACCGTGACTCATCCCAAGACCCAAGGCCCGGGGCGTCCCAAGGACATGGAAAAACGCGCCGCCATCCTGGCGGCAAGCATCGACCTGTTCACGCGCCAGGGCTTCGAGGGCACCAGCATGGACGCCGTCGCCACTGCGGCGGGCGTGTCCAAGCTGACGGTCTACAGCCACTTCGGCGACAAGGACAACCTGTTCCGCGAAGTCATCCGCTCGCGCGTGCAGGAACTGCTGCCCGAACGCACCTACCATTTCGATCCGGACATCGGCATCCGCGACAATCTGCTGCGCGTGGCGCTGGCGCACGTGCGGCTCGATTGCGCTCCGGAAACCGTCGGCATGTTCCGCGCCATCCTCAGCAACTGCCATCAGGGCGAACCGCGCTACGGGCGGATGGTGTGGGAAGAAGGCTCGATGCGCACCCACGGATTGATCGAGGCCCTGCTGCGCAGCGCGGTGGACGACGGCTGCCTGGACATCGACGACACCTCGCGTGCGGCCATGCAGTTCATGTCCCTGGTCAAGGGCAACCTGGTCATGAAGCGCCTGTTCGGCTGCTCCGATTGCGACGAGAGTTACGCCGCCGAACTGGAAGCCAACGCCCGCGCCGGTGTGGACATGTTCCTGCGCGCCTATCAGCCGCGCTGATTCCGCGACAAGGGTGGCGCAAGACCATCCCGCTGTAGCCCGTCGGCGCATGATGCGGTTCGGCGCCTTCGCTGCGTCGTTCGTCGCCATGGCCCCTGTCCGGATCGGCCCATCTGCGCAACCGTGGTGGCAGTCCTTCCAGGGAAGCCATCCGATGAACCCGTTGTCCTCTGCTCCCGTCATCGCGGCGGATCGCAACCGTGTGCCACCGGCGATCCTGCGGACCTCCGACACGCGACGCCGGGAAAGATTCGCGGGAACGGCATTGCGCGCGGCCGCCGCGTTCTGGTTTGGCATGGCCGTACTCGGCCAGCTGGTGTTCGCGGTCTACGTGATGGATTTTTACGGTCGCGTGACGTTGCAAGGTCACCCGGAGCGCTGGAATCGGGTGATGCCGCACGGCTATGTCGCGGGCGACACGTTTTTCAACCTCGTCCTCGGCCTGCATTTGATGTTTGTCGTGGTCATCGTCCTTGCTGGTGCGATGCAGTTGATTCCACGCATTCGCCGTCGTGCGCCCGCGATTCATCGATGGAATGGCCGCGCCTACCTGGTGGCAGCCGCCGTCATGAGCGTGGGCGGTCTGGCCATGGTGTGGGTTCGGGGCGGCATGGTCGGCGACCTTCCGCAGCACCTGGGGATCACACTCAATGCGTTGTTGATACTCGGCTTTGCCGCCATTGCCTGGCGTCATGCCCGGGCGCGCCGGTTCGACTTGCATCGCCGCTGGGCATTGCGGCTGTTCCTGGCCGTCAGCGGTGTATGGTTCTTCCGCGTCGGCCTGATGTTCTGGATCGTGGTGAACCAGGGGCCGGTCGGCTTCGATCCCCAATCGTTCACCGGACCGTTCCTGAGCTTTCTGAGTTTTGCGCAATACCTGCTGCCGCTGGGTGTGCTGGAGCTGTATTTCCGGGCACAAAAACATGGCAGTCCGCGCATCCGGCTCGCCATGGCGACGGGTCTTGGCGTGCTCACGCTGATGATGACGGTCGGGATCGGCGCCGCCACGATGATCCTTTGGTTGCCGCACATGCACGCATAGTCGTCAGGAACGCTTGCAAAGTGGGTTGAGCCGCTTGTTCTCAATTTGACTCAGGGTGGAATGGCACTTACTTGGGCATGCATCCGTTCCCATACCGTTCGCGCTGAGCGTAGCCCGCGCAGCGGGCGAAGTCGAAGCGCATGCTGCATGGTCGCGCCATGTCCTTCGACTTCGGCCTGCGGCCTACGCTCAGGACGAACGGGCTTAAATAAGTGCCATTCGACTCAGGGTGCAAAAACTCGCGCTGAGGCGCGCCCCGCTGGATTATTCTCCCGCCATGCCTTCTTCCACCGCCTTCGAAAAACCGCGTGCTCCGGCCTTGCTGTTCGGGTGGCGGCGGCTGAGGTTTACGCTGTGCGCCTCGATCGTTCTTGGCCTGCTGATCGGCGTGGGCTTCACGACTTCGCTGTGGGGGGTACTCGTCCGCGCGGTCGCGATCGGATTGTTCGCGATGCTTGCGTTCGGGTGGTTCGAGCGGTGGCCGAGGCGATTGCCGGCCTGGGCGGCGCGCTGGGTGTTGCAGGTGTTGGGGGTGGCGGTCGCCGTGCCCCTGGCAACATTCATCCTCTACGTGCTCACGACGCAGGCCGGTGCGCCGCCGTTCTGGCAGGATCCGGATCGTCTGAGCGGCTTCGCGATGTACAGCGTGTCCGGCATTCTGGTGGCCCCTTGGGCGGCGCTGGCCGCCCTGGTGCGGCAAAAGGATGCACTGGCCCGCCACCAGGCGCTGGCGTTCGATCTGGAACGCAGCGAGCTTGAACGCCAGGCGCTGGATGCGCGTCTGCATCTGCTGCAGGCGCAAGTGGCCCCGCATTTCCTGTTCAATACGCTGGCCAACGTGCAGGCGCTGGTCGACACGGGATCGCCGCAGGCTTCCGCCGTGCTGGAAAACCTGATCGCATACTTGCGGGCGGCCGTGCCTCGTCTCCATGATCCGGCGACCACGCTCGACCAGGAACTGAAGCTGGTACGGGCATATCTCGAGTTGATGCACATGCGCATGCCCGACCGATTGCAGTTCGCGCTGCATGTGGCCGAGCCGGCCCGGGCATTGCGCTGCCCACCGATGACGCTGCTGACACTGGTGGAAAACGCGGTGCGCCACGGCATCGATCCAAGCGAAGAAGGCGGTCGCATCGACATCCATGTCGAATGGCGCGGCGACCGCTGCATCATGCGGGTCAGCGATACGGGCGTCGGCCTGGGCGCGTCGGGCCATGGCCTGGGCACCGGCCTTTCCACCTTGCGGGAGCGTTTGAGGCTGATTTTCGGCGCCTCCGCCAATTTGCAATTGAGCGCGCAAATCCCGCACGGCGTCTGCGCCGAACTGGATATTCCGGCCCGTGGAGCGACTGACCGATGACTTCGCGTCCGACCGCATTGATCGCCGACGACGAACCGCTGCTGCGCGATGCCCTGGCGCGTCAACTGGGTCGAGCATGGCCCGAATTGGAGGTGCTTGCGCGGGCGCGCAATGGCCGTGAGGCCATCAGCCAATTCGAGGCCCGGCAACCGGACGTGTGTTTTCTCGACGTGCAGATGCCCGGGATATCCGGCGTTGAAGTCGCGCATCATATCGGCCAACGCGCTCACGTGGTGTTCGTCACGGCGCACGAACAGTACGCCGTGCAGGCGTTTGCCGCCGGCGTGCTCGATTATCTGGTCAAGCCGGTGGAATCGGCGCGGCTGGTCGAGACCGTGACGCGGCTCAAGGCCCGCCTGCAGGCGGCGCAGCCGGCGTTGAATACCGAAATCCTTCTGCAGCAACTGGCCGCGCAATTGAAACCCGACGCGACGTCGACGCCCTTGCGCTGGATTCGCGCGCAAGTGGGGCAGACCCTGCGACTGATCGCGGTCGAGGATATCGACTACCTTCGCGCCGACGCAAAATACACGTTGATCGCCTGGCGTGGCGAGGCCGGTCGGGCAGGCGAGGCCTTGATCAGCGCCACGCTGAAGGAACTGGTCGCGCAGCTCGACCCGGCGCATTTCGCGCAGATCCACCGGTCGGTCGTGGTCAATCTGCGGGCCGTCAGCCACGTCGTTCGCGGCGACAACGAAACCGCCAGCATCCACCTGAAAGAACGCACCGAGGTGTTGCCGGTCAGCCGCAGCTATCTGCACCTGTTCCGTACGATGTGACCGCAGGACGGCGGGACATGCCCGCGATGGGCGCGCACGGACTCCATTCACCTGTGGACAACGCATTGTGGTTATGATGCGGAGTACTGTCGCCTTCAACGGCGGCAGCATTTCCGTACGCGAAGGAGCAGTCATGGCCGCCAAGCAACCGTTTCTCACCGACATCAAGACCATCCGCAAGCGCGCCCGTCAGCACATGAACGACGGCGCCATGACACCTGGCTACAAGGCCGACCGCGAGAAGGTCATCGACATACTCAACGAAGCGCTGGCCACCGAGATCGTGTGCGTGCTGCGCTACAAGTACCACTACTACATGGCCTCGGGCATCCATTCGCAAGCCGTGGCCGCCGAGTTCCTGCAACACGCCAACGAAGAGCAGGCGCACGCCGACCGCATTGCCGAGCGCATCACCCAGCTCGAAGGCGCACCCAATTTCTCGCCCGACGGTTTGAGTTTGCGCGCCCATTCCGAATACGTCGAAGGCGAGGATCTGGTCGACATGATCAAGGAAAATCTCGTCGCCGAGCGCATCGCCATCGAGACCTACAGCGAAATCATCCGCTACCTCGGCAACGACGACCCCACCACGCGCCGTCTGATGGAAGAAATCCTCGCCCAGGAAGAAGAGCATGCCGAAGACATGAGCACCCTGCTCGAAGAACTGGGCAAGAAAGACGAACCGGCGCGCCCGCGCCCCGGCAAGGCGCCGGCGAAAAAGAGCGCGCGCAAGAAGTAATCCGCACGGAACCCGCAGTGTGGGCCAAGGCTCACCCTGCGGGTCAATAGAGATCCACCGGATCGACGTCGATCGACCAGCGCACACGGCGCGCGGACGGCAGCGCCAGGCACTGCGCCTGCCAGGGGCGCAGCAGGCGCTTGAGATCGCCGCGCTGGTCGGCTTCCAGCAGCAACTGTCCGCGATGGCGACCGGCGCGCAACGGCATCGGCGCCGGCATCGGGCCGAGAATGCGCATGTTGGCCGGCTCGCCCAGGGCATCGCGGGCGGCGTGCAGGAAAGTATCCAGCGCAGTGCGGTCGCCCGCTTCGGCGCGCAACAGCGCCTGGCTGGCGAACGGCGGCAGTTGCAGCAGGCGGCGTTCGTCCAGCAGTTCGCGTGCGGTGGCGGCGTAACCCTTGCCGAGCAGGGTGTGCAGGAACGGATGATCGGGATGGTGCGTCTGCAGCAGCACCTGCCCGGGTTTGTGCGCGCGCCCGGCGCGCCCGGCGACCTGCACCACCAGCTGCGCCAGCCGCTCCGGCGCGCGGAAATCGATACTGTGCAGACCCTCGTCCACGCCGGTGATGGCGACCAGGGTCAGGTTGGCAAGGTCATGTCCCTTGGCCAGGATCTGGGTGCCGACCAGGATCGCCGCCTTGCCCTCGTCCAGCCCGTCCAGCAGATCGTCGAAGGCATGGCGGCGACGCGTGCTTTCGCGATCGATGCGCAGCACCGGCACGTCGGCAAAGCGCGCGCGCAGGGCTTGTTCCAGTCGTTCGGTGCCGTAACCCTGCGGATGCAGCGGCGCGTGTCCGCAGTCCGGGCAGGTTTCGGGGACGCGCCGTTCGCGTTCGCAGTGATGGCAGACCAGCCGCTGACGACCCGCGTGCAGCGTCATCGGCTTGTCGCAACGCGGGCATTGCGCGTGCCAGCCGCAGGCGTGGCACATCAGCACCGGCGCATAGCCGCGGCGGTTGCGGAACACCAGTATCTGTTCGCCGCGCGCCACGGTGGCGGCAATCGCGCGCAGCAGATCGGGCGAAAGGCCATGTTGCAGGCGTTGCGAGCGGATATCGACGATTTCCACCCGCGGCGTGTGCCGGGTGCCGGCGCGGGCGGGCAGGTGCAATCGCCGGTAACGACCGGCATCGACGTTGGCCAGGGTTTCCAGTGACGGCGTGGCCGAACCCAGAACCACCGGCACGCCAAGCGCCCGCGCGCGCACCAGGGCCAGGTCGCGGGCGTGGTAGCGGAAACCGTCCTGCTGCTTGTAGGACGTGTCGTGTTCCTCGTCTACCACGATCAGGCCGGCGCGCGGCAACGGCGTGAAGATCGCCGAGCGCGTGCCCAGCACCACGCGCGCCATGCCGTTTTTCGCGCGCCACCAGGCCCGCGCGCGTTCGCCGTCGGCCAGGCCCGAATGCAGCACTTCCACCTCCGTGCCCAGGCGTTCGCGCAGACGCCGCACGCTTTGCGGCGTCAGGCCGATTTCCGGCACCAGCATCAGCACCTGGCGGTTCTGCGCCAGGGCCTTCGCGGCAAGCGCGAGGTACACCTCGGTCTTGCCGCTGCCGGTGACGCCTTCCAGCACGAACGGATGAAACCCCTCGCCGGCAGCGAGCACGGCGTCCACGGCCTGCTGCTGGTGCGGATTGAGGGGCGGACCGGCGATCGGCATGCGCGGCAGTTCCGTGGGTGCGAGCCGGTGGCGCTCGATGAGTCCCGCGTTGGCCAGCCGGCGCGCCGCATCGCGCCAGCCGGGCAGGTCGGTGTCGAGCGCCACCGCCGTACGCAGGCCGTCGCACAGGATTTCAAGCAGGGCGCGCGAGCGGCCGCGGCGCCTGCCCTCGACCAGTGCGGCCTGGCCTTCGCTGCTCAGCGACCAGGCTTCGATACCCGGCTCCGGCGGCGGCTTGTCGCCGCGCAAGGCCACCGGCAGCGCACCGAACAGCACGTCGCCGGGCGCGCCGAGCCAGTAGTCGCAAGCCCAGTTCAGTGAATCCAGCAGCTCGCCTTCCAGCAAAGGCTGTTCGTCGATCACGGCGTGGACGCGTTTGAGCTGCTCGGTGGGCCACGCCGACCGGTCGGCCACGGCCGCCACCAGCCCGATGCGATGGCCGCGCCCGAACGGCACGCGCACGCGGCAGCCGACGGTCGCCCTGCCGCGCGCCGGCGGCAGGTAGTCGAACAGTCGCGGCAATGGCACGGGCAAGGCGATGCGCAGGATCTCGGGCATGGCGGCAGTGTAGCGGCCAGTCCTGTTTGTGGCTCATCGCGTCCGAAGCGTTCGCGGGGGAAAGATTGCCCAATACGCGAAGCGTACCCCCGTGCCGAGTCCTTCGACAGGCTCAGGACAGGCTTGTCGAAGCATCAGGGCGAACGGACTTCGTGATAATCGCCATCACCCGCACGCACGTCACAAGCGCGTCCCATGCTCGTCCGACTATGGCGCCCTTACGTGATCGTGTTCACGCTGCCCCGATGGAAACGAAGCTAAGTGCACGTGCTGTCGGGGGTTTATCGTTTATCCACAAAAGCTGTGGATAACTATGTGGACGGCTGCGGGAATGTCGCTCCGACAGCGCATGGCTGCAAGGTCGGCGACGCATTGGGCAAAAAATAACCAACCACAAATTACATCTAGAAAACAATAGGTTGCAGGTTGCCTGCGGGTGATGGTCTGCGTCCTGCGAGGGCTGACGAGCGATCGTCGGGCTACGCCGGAAGGTTGTGAAGAAGAGCTTCCGGCAGTTGATGGCGGCAAGCGGATACCGCGGCGGCGTGCGACAGGTCGGGATCAGCTGGCCAGGCCGATCAGGGCGGCCGCGGCCATGGCAAACAGCAACAGCAGGCTGTAGCACACGCCGACGATGGCGAACTTCACTGTGGTCATGAACCAGCCTTGCCGGTACACGCGTTTTTGCATCAGGAACAGGTACACGAAAAGCCAGATCCAGACCGCCGCGCGCAGCACGCCCGTTGGCGTGCCCAGCCAGGCGACGTGGGCTGCCAGCAGATCCAGTATCACCAGCACCAGGATCGACAGCATCAGGAAGGCGTGGCTGTGCATGGCCACGATCAGGTGCTCCATGTACAGCCGGCGCTTGAAGATGTAGAAAATCTTCAACAGCAGGGCAAACACCGGCAACAGCACGAACAGGACGGTCGGCGCCGCCGAGAACATGCCCTGCACCATGCGCTGCAGGGCGGCTTTCTTCTGCGCCTCCGTGCCCGACTTCAGCGCATGCATGTTGGCCTGTGCGTGGCCAATCAGGTCGTTGAGCCAGTCGTTGGCGGCGTACGGCAGCCAGTCGATGCGCAGCGGATGCGTCTGACGGTTCCAGATCACCCGGTCGTTCATGGTGATGTTGCCGTGGTCGAAGGCCCCGTCTTCGGGGGGCGGCGCGGCCGGTTTCCCGCCCGGTTTTTTGGTGACGCTGATGCCGTTGCCGGTGGTGATGGCGAAGGATTCGGTGTGCGGCTGGTTCGAACGAACCGTCACCTGCAACACGAAGAACGTGATGATGGCCAGAAAGAACACCAGGCGGAACGGCGTGACGTAGCGCGCGCGTCGACCGGCAAAGTATTCCAGCGTGAGCCGGCCCGGACGGAAATACAGCGGCAGTAGGGTGCGAAACAGGCGCTCGTCGATATTGAACAGGCTGTCGGCCACATCGCTGAGCACGCTGCTGAAGTGGCGAACCAGGCCCTGGATGGGTTGGCCGCAGGCATAACAGTACTTGCCGTAAAGCGGCGCGCCGCAGTTGGCGCAGTACGCCTGTGCAGCCGGCGGCGGGTTCGGCGCCGGTGCATCCTGCGCGGTTGCCGGTGACGGTGGCGGATCCGGTTCGTTCATGCGGCGATCATCGCATAGCCGTCACGGTGATGGGATAGGTCATGGGTTTACAATGCGCGGCCCCCCGTGTGCCGCGCCGAATGGCCCGGTTTTGTCGCATGTCCCTGTTTCATTCCATCCATCGACCGCGTGTCCGGCGTGAGCTGGCCGCCACCGTGCACCTGGCTCTGCCGCTGATTGCGGCGCAGCTGGCGGCGATGGGCACCAACGTGGTCGACACCCTGCTGGCCGGACACATGAGCGCGCACGTGCAGGCCGCGGTGGCGACCGGATCGGGTGTGTGGGCGCTGGTCATTCTGGCCGGCATCGGCACCATGCTGGCGGTGCCGCCGACGGTGGCGCAGCTCGACGGCGCCGGCCGCCGCCACGAGATCGGCGCCATCATCCGCCAGGCGCTGTGGATCGCATTGGCGCTGGGCGTGCTGCTGTGCCTGCTGGTGCGTCGCGCCGAGCCGCTGCTCGATCTGATCGGCGTGGTGCCGGAATTGCGCCACGACGTTGGCGATTTTCTGGGCGCGATCAGCTGGGCCGCACCGGCGCTGGTGGGCTATTTTGCCTTGCGCGGGTTGTCCGAAGGCCTGTCGATGCCGCGTCCGTCGATGTATTTCAGCCTGGCCGGCCTGGTGGTGCTGGCGCCGCTGGACTGGACTTTGATGTACGGCGAGTTCGGCGTGCCGGCCATGGGCGCGCTGGGCAGCGGCATCGCCACGGCGGTCACGTTGTGGCTGGAGTTCATCGGCTTTGCCGTCTACATCCTGTGTCATCGCAACTATCGCGGTTTGAATCTGCTCGAGCGTTTCGACTGGCCGCGCCGGAAGCCGATCGCCGAATTGCTGCACCTGGGCGTGCCGATGGCGGTCAGCGTGTTGATGGAAGGCGGCGTTTTTGTCGCCGTGGCCCTGGCCATCGCCACGCTCGGCGTGGATCAGACCGCGGCGCACCAGGTGGCGCTCAACGTGTCGTCGGTCGCCTTCATGATCCCGCTGGGTCTGGCCATGGCCATCACCATCCGCGTCGGCCATGCGGCGGGGCGCGGCGATGGCGTGGCGGTGCGGTACGCGGGCTTCTGCGGCATCGCCCTGGCCCTGGTGACACAAATGGTGTCGGCCTCGCTGATGCTGGGCCTGCCGCACGCCATCGCGCGGCTCTACAGCAACGACGAGGCGGTGGTGGCGCTGGCCGCGCAGTTGCTGGTGCTGGCCGGCATCTTCCAGTTTTCCGACGGCATCCAGGTGGCGTCGAACGGCGCCTTGCGCGGCCTCAAGGACACGCGCGTGCCGATGTTCATCACCGCCTTCGCCTACTGGGGCGTGGGCATGCCGGTGGGCTGGTGGCTGACCTTCAACCACCACCTCGGCGCGCGCGGCATGTGGATGGGTCTGGCGGCGGGTTTGAGCGCGGCGGCAGTCATGCTGTTCGCGCGCTTCTGGCGCACTGCGCGCAGCGAACGCTGGCGCCGGCATGCGCCCGATGCGCCACGCCCGGCGGCGCCGGGTGTGGTGACCTAGCGATCTTTTTCATTTCGTGGATTCGCTGCCCGGTTGCGCCGGGTTCAGATATTTCTGCAATGGATCGGGAGGGTGGCGATTCCGCAGACTTTCGATGTAGCGCAGTTCACCGTGTGACTTGGGATCGTCCGGGTTCAACTTCAGACAGCTCTTGTAAGCCTTCACCGCATCGTCCAGATGGTGAAGTTCCACCAGCGCGTAACCCTGGCCACGCAGGGCCACGCACTTCAGGTGGACAGCGGCACTTTCCGGAGCCAGTTCGGCGTTTGCCTCGGCTTCCTGGTACAGGCTCAGCGCCTTGTTCCAGTTGCCGTCCTTCAGATAGGTGTAGGCCAGTTCGCTCGCGTACTGGCTGTTCATGGGCGCCAGTGCCAGCGCCTGCTCGAGTTCGTTTCGAGCCTGGCCGTATTGCCCCAGGGCATCGTAGGCGTAGCCTTTGGCCCAGTGCGCCATGGCCCAGGCCGGGCCGACCACGATGGCGTTCCTGCCCTGTTTGCCGGCTTTTTCCGCATCCTCCGCGGCCACGGCGGCGCCGGCCAGATAGGCCAGGGAGCGCGTCGGGTCCTTGGCGCTGTACACGGTCACGCCGCGGTTTGCGTAGGTTTTCTCGTAGTGGCGGATGACGTCGTTGAGCGGCCCGTCGATCGCCTGTTGCGTCTGGTTCGCCTGGATCATCTTCAGCGCCTGCATCACCTTGGCGAGGTAAGCCTGATCGACCTTGCCTTGCGTGGGATCGCCGACGGTGATGGTGGAGTGTTTGACGTCTGTGCGAAGGAGGGACGACGATGCCGGAGGCTGCACCGGTTGTTGGCTGGCACAGCCGGCAAGCAGGCATGCGGCGGCCAGCATGGCGGGCCATGGATTGCGTTTCATGCGGTTTCCCCTTCCCGTGATGAACGGCATCGAGCATAGCAGCCGACAGATGCACAATCGCAGGTGACGGATCACGGACAAAACGGTTACGCTCGAAATGTCCATCGGGGAGCAAAGTGACATGGCGGAGCGCAGGCGCAGTGGTTTCGGGGGATTCGTCTGGACCGTGTTGCGCGGCATCAATCTGGTGCGGCTGGTCATCCTCAACATCGTGTTTTTCGGGTTGCTGGGTTTGTTCGTTTTTCTCGCCGGTTACCAGCCGCCGCCGCTGGCCCGCGGCACGGTGCTGGTGCTGCATCCGCGCGGGCAACTGGTGGAACAATTCAGCGCCTCGCCGCTGGAACGCGCGCTGGACGCCATGTCCGGGCATGGCACGCGTCAGGTGCGGGTGCGCGATCTGGTGGACGCCATCGGCCGGGCGACGCACGATCCCGACATCAGCCGCATCCTGCTTCTGCCCGACGAACTCGACACAGGCGGTTTCGCCGCGCTGCGCGAAGTGGGCGCGGCGCTGGACCGGTTCCGCGCCGGCGGCAAGAAGGTCACGGTGTGGGCCAGCAACCTGGATCAGGATCAATACCTGCTGGCCGCGCATGCCGACCGCATCTTCATCGATCCGATGGGTTCGGTCATGGTCACCGGCCTATCCAGCTATCGCCTGTTCTACAAGGATCTGCTCGACAAGCTGGGCGCCACGGTGCACCTGTTCCGCGTGGGCCAGTTCAAGTCGGCTGCCGAACCGTACGTGCTCGATCACGCCTCGGATGCTTCCAAGCAGGCCGACCAGTATTGGCTGGGCGGTCTGTGGACGCAGTGGATCGACGCCGTGGCGCAGTTGCGCGAACTCGATCCGGCCAGCTTGCGCCAGGCGCTCGACGCCTGGCCGGCAAGGCTCGAATCCGTGCACGGCGATGCCGCCCGTCTGGCGGAAAACCTGCATCTGGTCGACGGGTTGGCCACGCGCGACCAGATGGTCGCCATGCTGCATCGCCAGGGCGTGCCTGCCGGGCAGAATCTGCTCGGCATCCGTCATGTGGATTTGGACGGCTATCTGGCGCGTGTGCGACCGAATCCGCAAGACGGTCGGCATGCCGACGTGGCCATCGTCGTGGCCGAGGGCGACATCGTGGACGGCGTGCAGCCGCCGGGGCGCATCGGCGGCCTGTCCACGGCCAACCTGATTCGCGAGGCGCGTCAGGACCCATCCATCAAGGCGCTGGTGCTGCGCGTCGATTCTCCCGGCGGCGGCGTCTATGCCGCCGAACAGATTCGTCGCCAGGTGGCGCTCACGCGTCAGGCCGGCAAGCCGGTGGTGGTATCCATGGGCGACGTGGCGGCTTCGGGCGGTTACTGGATTTCGATGAACGCCAATGCCATTTATGCCGAGCCGGACACCATCACCGGATCGATCGGCATTTTCGGCATGCTCTACAACATCCCCGGCGCGCTGGCCAAGCTCGGCATCCACAGCGACGGCGTTGGCGTGGGTCCGCTGGCCGGCGCGTTCGACGTCACCCGGCCGCTCGATCCCAAGGTGGCGGCGATGGTGCAGAGCACCATCGACAAGGGCTATCGCGACTTCGTCGGTCGCGTGGCCAAGGCGCGCGGCAAGACTTTTGCCGCCATCGATGCGGTGGCCCAGGGGCGCGTATGGACAGGTCGGCAGGCGCTCGAACGCGGCCTGGTGGACAAGCTCGGCGGTCTGCATGACGCCATCGGCGCGGCAGCCGGGCTGGCCAGGCTCGGCGGGCGGTATTCGGTGGGCTATCTTGAGCCGCAGACTTCAGGCTTCGAGCGCTTCATGCAGGGGCTTGGTCACAGTGCCGCCGTTCGCGTGATGCTGGCCCATGGCATGCGCCTGCCGGATTGGGCCGGCTCGCTCGCCCAGCGCGCGGCGCCGGATCTGACCTTGTTCCGGCAAGCCAGGGCCGGTCGTCCGGCGGTATACGCCTATTGTTTCTGCACGGCGCGGTGAGGCGCGCCCGCAAGGCACAACAAAGTCCGTTCGCCCTGATGCTTCGACAGGCTCAGGACAGGCTTGTCGAAGCATCACCACGAACGGTGGAGGGCTGAGGCATGCAGGCCCCACCAAAACCCGTTCGCCCTGAGGTATCGAAGGGCAGTCCCCAAGTTCCCCGTGCCGTTTCATGGTTCGATACCTCACCACGAGGTGGGAGTTAACGGTTGCACGAACGGGTGGGAGTTGGGGGCTGCAAATACCTACTGACTCTGCTTCTCGATGGCCTGCTGCTGCCGCTTGGCGTAATCATTCACCTTCTGCTGCACGGCCTTGGCCTTGTCGCGATCCTTGAGCAGGCTGTCCCATGGCGTCTTCAGCCGGGTGCCGGCGGTCGCGACCTGCGAGCCGCCGCCCGCTGGCGTCGACGAGGGATGCGAACAGCCCGCCAGCGCAAGCGTGGCGGACGCGATCAGAACCATGGTGCAGGTGCGCATGGGCGGAATCCTCCTGTTGAGAGCGACAGTGTGTGACCGTCGTGCGCCGGCAACCGTGCGGCAAGTCACGTGGCCGGCGCTTGCATGCATTCCCCATCGAAGCCATGGCCGGGCTATGCTTTGGCCACACCCCGATCCGTGATCTGCCGATGAACGCACCCCTGGATTCACGCCTGGCGAATTGGCGTCTGGATGGCCGTACCGCACTCGTCACCGGCGCCAGCCAGGGCATCGGCCTGGCCTGCGCGCGCGAGCTGGCGGCACTGGGCGCGAATGTGCTGATGGTGGCGCGCGATGAAACCCTGCTCGAACAGTCCCGCGCCGAACTGGCCGAAGAATGCCCGGCGGCGGAAGTGCTGGCCCTGGCCGCCGACCTGGGCCAGAACGAGGAACGGCTGGCCGTGTTCGACTGGATCAGCGACCTCGAACTGCCGCTGTCGCTGCTGGTCAACAACGTCGGCAACAACATCATCAAGCCGGCGCTCGATTACACCAGCGAGGATCTGCGCAGCCTGCTG
>DASSTF010000065.1:0-6609 GCA_035708045.1 Rhodanobacteraceae bacterium
GACCTCGCCGTCCTTGCCCACCACCGGTTTCAGCAGCGCGGCGATGTCGCCGGTGCCGCCGGCAAGGTCGAGCACCTTGTCGCCCTTGCGGATGCCGCTCATGGCGACGAAGTGGCGCTTCCACAAACGATGGATGCCGAAGGACATCAGGTCGTTCATGAGGTCGTAGTTTCTGGCGACCGAGGTGAACACCTGGCCGACCAGTTTCTGCTTGTCGGCCAGCGGCACGTCGCGGTAGCCGAAATGGGTGGTGGAGTGAGGGTCTGTCATGGCCGACATGCTACATCAAAGCGCATTCGTCGAATGGACGAGATCGCGCATGAGACGGCGATTTTGGCCGCTTTTGTCCACATTTTGATGACGGTTGGACTTGGGTTCAGCGTCCAGTCCGGTTAGGCTCGAACTCTTGCGAACGACTTGAACGAGGAGTAACGCATGGGCTTTTTTGCCAAGCTGGTCCGGCACAAGTCGGTTGAACAATTGCAGACCGATGCCGGCGCCAGCACCGATTTCAACCGCACCATGGGCGTGTGGCAACTCACCGCCATCGGCGTGGGCGCCATTGTCGGCGCGGGCGTGTTCATCCTGGCGCCGCACGAGGCCGCCCTGCACGCCGGCCCGGCCATCATCCTGAGCTTCATCATCGCCGGCATCGGCAGTGCCTGCGCCGCGCTTTCCTACGCCGAGTTCGCCGGTATGATCCCCGTCACGGGCAGCGCCTACACCTACGGCTATGCCGTGCTGGGCGAGCTGCCGGCGTGGATCATCGGCTGGGACCTGCTGGTGGAATACGCGCTGATCGTGGCCGTGGTGGCGGCCGGCACGTCCAATTACGCGCAGTCGTTCTTTGAACACGTACTCGGCTGGCAATTGCCGGACATGCTGCGTTATGCCTATGACCCGACCCGGCCCGACCAGGGCGGCGTGTTCAACCTGTTCGGCGCGATCGTGGCGCTGGCGATCGCCGCGCTGCAGATTTTCCGCACCGAGATCGGCGCGCGCTTCAATGCCTTCGTGGTGTCGATGAAGGTGCTGGGCGTGCTGATCGTGATCGTGGTCGGCGCGTTTTTCGTCAAGACCGACCTGTGGCATCCGTTCATTCCGCACCTTGAAGTGTTGTCCGACGGCTCGCTGCAGTACGGCTGGGCCGGCGTGCTGGCGGCGGCCAGCATCGTGTTCTTCGCCTGCTTCGGGTACGACACGTTGACCACCGCGGCCGAGGAGTCGAAAAATCCGCAGCGCGATCTGCCGATGGCCGTCATCTTTTCGCTGGCCGCGGCGATGGTGATGTATTTCGGCGTGTCGCTGGTGCTGACCGGCATGGTGCCGTACACCGAGCTCAACGTGCCGGCGCCGGTGAGCGCGGCGTTCGAGGCGCGCGGACTGCATTGGATCAGCGCCATCATCAACGTTGCCGCCGTGTGCGGCATCGCCAGCGTGGTGTTCGCCTTCATGCTGGGCGCCTCACGCATCTGGTTCGCACTGTCGCGCGACGGCCTGCTGCCGCGCTGGTTCGCCAAGACCCACCCCAAGTACAACACGCCGCATCGCACCACCATGATCCTGGGCGTGGTGACGGCGCTGTTCGCCGGATTCGTGCCGCTGACCGAGCTGGCCAAACTGGTCAACATCGGCACCTTGTCGGCGTTCATCCTGATCTGCACGTCGGTGCTGATCCTGCGCATCCGCAAGCCGGAGCTGGAGCGTCGCTTCAGAACGCCGTTGCTGTGGGTGGTGGCGCCGCTGGGCGTGATCTTCTCGCTGTTCCTGATCATCGGCTGGCCGTGGGTCATCGATGGCCGGTTCCGCTTCATCGGCGGTCTGGACGTGGACACCTACATCCGTTTCGTGATCTGGATGCTGATCGGCTTCGTCATCTATTTCACCTACGGCATCCGCCACAGTTCCCTCGCCGGCCGCAAGGACAAATCCACCGGGGAAGCGCTTCCCGGCAACGACTGACACGGCTTGAACGACTCCGGGCGGACTGGCGCCGTCCGGAGTTTTTCGTGTCCGCACATCATCCCGGGTCGTGACCTCTGGCAGGGGGAGTCATGCCGATCCGCGATCTAGCATAGGTGGATCGGGCCGGTCACGGGCGTGGTCGCCCGTCAGGTCAACTCGGGAGACTCCACGTGAAATCTTTGCACCCACGCATCAGCGTGCTGGCTCTGGCCATGACAGCGGCCCTGATGGCCGTGCCCGCCGTCCAGGCGGCCGGCGCGTCGACACCGACCCTGAAGGATGCGCCGTATCCGGGCATGCTGACGGTCAACGTCAATCTGGAACAGGCATCCAAGCGCATCTTCTACGTGCACGAGACCATCCCCGTCACGCCGGGACCGTTCACGCTGTACTACCCCAAGTGGATTCCGGGCGAACATGCTCCGTCGGGTCCGATCGCCAACGTGGCCGGGCTGGTGATCAAGGCCAACGGCAAGACGATTCCGTGGCGTCGCGACTTGGTCGACATGTACACGCTGCACCTGACCGTGCCCGAAGGCGTGAGCCAGCTCAACGTGGCCTTCCAGTTCCTTTCGCCGGGCAACGGCGGGCAGTTCGGCGCGGGCGTGTCGGCCACGCCGGACCTGGTGGACGTGGAGTTCAACCAGGTGGCGTTCTATCCGGCCGGCTATTACTCGCGCGACGTGCGCATCCAGCCCACGGTGCAACTGCCCGAGGGCTGGAAGTTCGCCACCGCCATGAGCGTGGCCAGCCGCCACGGCAACACCATCGAGTTCGCGCCGATCACGTTCAACAACTTCGTCGATTCGCCGCTGATCGCCGGCAAGTATTTCAAGCGCGTGGATCTCGCGCCGGGCGCGAAGGTGCCGGTACACCTCAACATCGTCGGCGACACCGCCGACAGCGTGGACATCAGCAAGGATCAGATCAAGGACCACCGCAACCTGGTCACGCAGATCCTGGCGCTGTTCGGCAGCCACCATTTCGATCATTACGATTTCCTGCTGACGCTGTCCGACCACACCGACCATTTCGGCCTGGAGCACCACCAGTCCAGCGACGATCGCCTGCCGGCGGACTACCTCGGCAACAAGCAGATGTACCTGCGCGTGGCTTCGCTGATGCCGCATGAATGGGTGCATTCGTGGAACGGCAAGTTCCGCCGTCCCGCCGATCTGTGGACGCCCAACTTCAACGTGCCGATGAAGGACGATCTGCTGTGGGTGTACGAAGGTCTCACCGACTACTGGGCCGGCGTGCTGACCGCGCGTTCGGGCATGTGGACGCCCAAGCAATACCGCGAGTCGATCGCCGCCATCGCCTCCAACATGGCGCATCGCACCGGCCGCTCGTGGCGACCGCTGCAGGACACCGCCGACGCCGCGCAGCTGACGTATTACTCCGGCGGTGGCTGGGGCAACTATCGCCGCGGCACCGACTTCTATCCGGAAGGCCAACTGCTGTGGCTGGACGTGGACACCAAGATCCGCCAGCTCAGCCACAACAGGCATTCGCTGGATGATTTCGCCAAGGTGTTCTACGGCATGGACAACGGCAGCTACGTCACCAAGACCTACACTTTCCAGGATGTGGTCGACGCGCTGAACAAGGTGCAGCCGTTCGACTGGGCCAGCTTCCTGCGTGCGCGCCTGGACTACACCGGCACGGAATTGCCGGAACACGGCATCGCCCGCGGCGGCTGGAAACTGGTCTACACCGACAAGCCGTCCGATTACCAGAAAGCCACCGCCAGCCTGCGCCACGGTGCCATCAACCTGGCCACCTCGATCGGTTTTGCCGCGTCCTCCTCGGGGCGCGTGTACGACGTGCAGTGGGGCGGACCGGCGTTCGAGGCCGGACTGGTGCCGGGCATGACCGTGGTGGCCGTCAACAACAAGGACTATTCCGGCAGCACCATCAAGGCGGCCATCAAGGCGGCCAAGACCGACAAGGCGCCGATCACGCTGCTGGTCAGGAACTACGACAACTACCGTACGCTCAAGGTCGATTACCACGGTGGATTGAAGTACCCGCACCTGGTGCGCGTGAAGGGCGCGCCCGACTACATCGACGACATCACCGCCGCGCGCAAGTGATCCGGCGGTCGGCATCGACCGTATCTTCCCCTTGCGAGCCGCCGACCACGGCGGCCCGCTGCATCACCGGAGACACCCCATGAAAAAAACGTTCCTCGCATCCGCCCTGCTCGCCGCCGCGCTAGGCGTGGCCCCGCTGGCGGCCGTACAGGCCGGCGACATCCAGCTCAATCCCGTACTGCATGTCGGCGGCAACCTGCCGGTGCCGCAGAATGTGGCCTATCCCTATGGCACGATGAAAATCCACGTCGACGCCACCGATCTGGCCCACCGCATCTTCCAGGTTCACGAAACCATTCCGGTCAAGCCCGGCTCGTCCGTCTACCTGCTGTATCCGTCCTGGATTCCCGGCATCCACGAGCCGTTCACCTACATCAAGAACGTGGCCGGCCTGATCATCAAGGGCAACGGCAAGACCATCGAGTGGAAGCGCGACGAATACGACGTGCGCGCCTTCCATGTGGACGTTCCCGAGGGCGTCAACAGCCTGGACGTCAGCTTCCAGTTCCTGTCCTCGCAGGGTCGCGGCGAAGGCCCGATCCGCATGACGCCGGAGATGCTCGAATTCCGGTGGGACCAGGTGTCGTTGTATCCGGCCGGCTATTTCACCAACCGCATCCAGAGCGTGGCCAGCGTGACGCTGCCCGAAGGCTGGAAATACGGCACCGCGCTGGAAACGAGCGGCCACCAGGGCGACACCGTCACCTTCAAGCCCGTCAGCTACATGACCCTGGTCGACTCGCCGCTGCTGGCCGGCAAATACTTCAAGCGCCTGGACATCAGCAGCAAGAAATCGCCGCCGGTGCACATGGACATCGTGGCCGACGCGCCCGAGGACCTCGAAGTGAAGCCCGAGCAGGTCAAGGCGCTGAAGAACGTGGTGGTGCAGATGGGCAAGCTGTACGGCGCCTACCATTTCAACCATTACGATTTCCTGTTCTGGCTGTCGGACAAGATGAGCGGCGAAGGCCTTGAGCATCACCGTTCCAGCGAGGACGGCACCGGCCCCGACTTCTTCACCAAGTGGGACGCCAAGAAGTCCAACAAGCCGCGCGACCTGCTCACGCACGAGTTCAACCACTCCTGGGACGGCAAGTACCGTCGCGCGGTCGACCATGCCATTCCCAACTTCAACGTGGTCATGGGCGACAGCCTGCTGTGGGTGTACGAGGGCCAGACCCAGTTCTGGGGCAACGTGATCGCTGTGCGCTCGGGCCTGGAAAACAAGGACACCGGCTTCGCCAAGCTGGCCTTCGTGGCCGCCAACTACGACATGAACCGTCCCGGTTTCCGCACCTGGCGCAACATCCAGGACACCACCAACGATCCGACCATCGCCCATCGCACGCCGCTGCCGTACCGCAACTACCAGGGCAGCGAGGACTACTACTCCGCCGGTCAGCTGATCTGGATGGCGGTGGATGGCAAGATGCGCCAGCTTTCCCACAACAAGCACGACCTGGACGACTTCGCGCGTGCCTTCTTCGGCATGGAGCCGGGCTCCTGGCGCATCAACACGTTCAATTACGACGACGTGGTCGCGGCCTTGAACAAGATCGTTCCGTATGACTGGAACACATTCCTGCGCACGCGTCTGGACGGCCATGGCAATCTTGCCGAAGGGCTCAAGCTGGAAGGCTGGAAGCTGGTCTACAAGGACACGGAATCCAAGGCCGCCAAGGCCATGATGTCTGGCTACCACTTCCACGGCGTCAACGAAACCTACTCGGTGGGCTTCAGCGCTTCCTCCAGCGGCGACGTTCGCGACGTGCGCTGGGACGGTCCGGCCTTCAAGGCGGGTCTGGCCCCGAGCATGAAGATCATCGCCGTCAACGGCACCGACTTCGGTTCCGACGCCATGAAGCAGGCCATCAAGGATGCCAAGGGCAACGACAAGCCGATCAAGCTGCTGGTCAAGACGTTCGATGAATACAAGACCATCGACATCGACTACCATGATGGCCTGAAGTACCCGCAACTGGTGCGCATCAAGGGCACGCCGGATTATCTGTCGCAGTTGTACGCGCCGAAGAAATGATCCGGAACCGTGACCTGCGTGAAACGGCGCGCCGTTTCACGCAGGTTCCCTTGCACAACCTCAAACACGCGAGGTGGTTTCATGCATCGTGGCTCATGCCTTTGTGGCGCAATCACCTACACGATTCATGGGGAGTTGGGGCCGTTGGCCATCTGCCATTGCAGCAAATGCAGAAAGGCCAACGGCTCGGCCTTTCTGGCGGCGGCCCAGGTCGATCCGGACGAGTTCGTGCTGGATGATCCGCAGCATTACCTGAAATCGTTCGAATCGTCTCAGGGCGTATTCCGCACGTTCTGCGGCAACTGCGGCTCGCCTTTGTTCAGTCGCAGACCGGGCCCGCCGGAAGTGCTGAGGCTCAGGGTCGGCACTCTGGATACCAAGCTGTCGCAGACACCGGAGTTGCATATTTTTTGCGCGGACAAGGCGGAGTGGTACGAGCCCGACGACGCGGCGCCCAGATTTCCACAAGGCCCGCCACCGTAGAAACCTGCCCTGCAGACGATGGTTTGT
>DASSTF010000066.1:0-4191 GCA_035708045.1 Rhodanobacteraceae bacterium
TCTGGTCAACGGCAAAACGGCGTACCTGCTGCCGTGCCTTGGCCGTATCGAGCGGATCGTGGAAAACGGCAAGGTGCAGATCCTCTCGACGGAGGATTCCACCAGTTGCATCCATGCGTCCGTGGGCAAGGCGCCGCCGGCGGGACCGGACATCCTGTCCGAACCGCGCATCGTGGTGGAGCTGGCCAAGGCGACGCTGACACCCAACCCGAAAGTGCCCTGGGATACGTGGATCGACGATTTCGCGACCATCCGCGACGCGATCGAGGCCACCTACCCCGATCAGTTCCGCGATTTCAACAAGCGCATGTGGCAACCCGGCGGTTTCCATCGCCCCAACAGCGCACGCGAGCGGGTCTGGAAAACCGATACCGGCAAGGCCAACTTCATCGAGCCGCCGGCGCTGGTCGCCACCGGCTACGACGACGCCCCGGACCGTTTCCGCCTGATGACGATACGTTCCAACGACCAGTTCAACACCACGGTCTACGGCTACGACGACCGCTTCCGCGGCATCTACGGCACGCGCGACGTGGTGCTGATGAACAAGGACGACATCGCCCGCCTGGGACTGCGCGACGGGCAGACCGTGAAGCTGGTTTCCGACGCCGGCGACGGCGTGGATCGCGAAGTCGCCGGGCTGCGCGTGGTCGCGTTCGACATTCCGCGTGGCTGCCTCGGCGGTTATTACCCCGAATGCAATCCGTTGATCCCGCTTTCGCACCACACCCTGTTCAGCATGATGCCGGCGGCCAAGTCGGTGCCGGTGCGCATCGTGGCCGAAACCGACGCCTGATCGTAGCGGGACCTGCCCGCCCTATGGTGTCAACGGATCGCGCGGCACTTGCTTCCCGGTGGCAGCGCGCCGCGGTCGCGGCCATGGGCACAGCATCGGCACCCTGCGTTGATATGCGCGGTAGGCCTCGCCGTGCATGGCCACCAGGTCGCGTTCCTCGAACAACTTCACCGCGATCAGGATGTAGCCGGTGGTGGCGATGGCGAACAGCAGGTGTCCCGCACTCATGTACGGGATGGCCCAGAAGGCGATGAGAAACCCCAGCATCAACGGATGCCGCACCAGGCGGTAGAACAGGTTTTCCTTGAGTTCGATTTCCTTGTACGGACACCCGCGCGCGCCCAGCCATGCCTGGCGCAGGCCGAACAGATCGAAGTGGTTGATGGCAAAAGAGCCGGTCAGCACCACCAGCCAGCCGAATGCGAACAGCGCATACAGCAGCCACCATGCCCATGGCGCCTGCACGTTCCAGATCTCCGTGGGAAGTGGTCGCCATTGCCAGAACAACAGGATCAGGGCGGCGCTGGACAGCAGCACGTAGGTGCTGCGCTCCATGGACTCAGGCAACCACCCCGTCAGCCAGCGCTTGAAGCCGCGGCGCGCCATGACGCTGTGCTGCACGGCGAAGATGCCAAGCAGGACCAGGTCGATCACCAGCGCCGTCGGCATCGCGGCAGCGCGCCCACGATCAACGGTATGCGGCACAAGGAAATCGCCCACGAAGGCAATGGCGTATAGAAACGTCACCAGGAATATGACGTAACAGATGATTCCATATAGAAAAATGATCGAGCTTCGCATGTTTTCATTCTCCCTCGTCGCGATCCGTTCCACCGCCTGAAAGTCTTGTGTCAGAAAGCCGGACAGGCAATGACCTATACTCCGCGTCGCATGCTCAAAACGCCGGGGAGGCGAAAGAGCAAGATGGCCGTCGACCTGCTTTCCGACGTGCTGACTCTCGTCAGACTGACGGGAGCGCTGGTTTTTCGCGTCGATTTTCACGGTCCCTGGGGCGTCGCCGGGCATCCGACGCTGGAAAAGTTCGCGCCCTTGTTGCCGCCCGGCACCAATCAGGTCATGGCCTTCCACGTCGTGCTGGATGGCAAGTGCTGGGTGCAGCACGCCACGCGCGACTGGTTTGCCGTATCGCCGGGCGAGGCCGTGCTCGTTCCCCATGGCGACTTGCATGGTCTCGGCGATCAACCGGGACGTTCACTGACGCCTTTCGTCAACATGCTCGGCGGTCGTTCATTGCCGGATTTGCGACATGTCCGTTTCGATACCGGACCGGGGCGTTCCAGCAGCCTGTTGTGCGGCTTTCTCGGCTGCGACCGGCACGCATTCGAGCCTCTATTCCACGCCTTGCCTCCCCTGATCAGCGTGAATCTGGGCGAGCGTCTGAATGCGCTGGTGCGTTACGCCGTCAACGAGGCGCTCGATGATCGCCCCGGCGCGGCAAGCTTGCGCGTGCGCCTGGCCGAGCTGTTGTTCACGGAAGCCCTGCGGACGTACATGCAAGTGCTGCCCGCGGATGCCACCGGCTGGCTGGCCGGGTTGCGCGATCCGTTGGTGGGGCGATCCCTGCGCGCCCTGCACGCCGATCCCTGCCGGCGGTGGACAGTGGAAGAACTGGCCCATGTGGTCGCCAGCTCGCGTTCCTGTCTGGCAACGCGTTTTCGCGAGTTGATCGGCGAAGCGCCGATGCACTACCTGACGCACCTGCGCATGCAGCTTGCCGCGCGACACCTGAGCCAAAGCCGTTGCAGTGTGGCCAGCCTGGCCACCATGGTGGGCTACGATTCCAGCGCGGCGTTCCAGCGTGCTTTCAAGCGCCATTTCGGCGTGCCGCCAGCCACCTGGCGGCGTACGGCGCAGCAAGGTATCCGGTAACCATCCACCGTTCCTGCAATGACCTCCCACCGTTCGTACGATAACCTCCCACCGTTCGTGGTGAGGTATCGAACCATGAACGGCGCGGGAAACCTGGAGATTGCCCTTCGATACCTCAGGGCGAACGGACTTCGTTTGCGGCAATTGCGATATATAGAGAACTGTAATTTGCAGGCTCTTTTGGTGAATCTCGAAAACTCCCCAATTGCGTCATTCCGGCGAAAGCCGGAATCCAAATTGTTGTTGCGCAACGTCAAAATGGATTCCGGCTTTCGCCGGAATGACGAGGGGAAAAGCGTTTTTTCGAGATCCCCTACAAGATGCCTGCCCTATGCATCGGCTGCTTCACCAAATGATGGCGGTCGATCCTGCGGCGCCTGGCCAAAGCGCTTGTTCGGCGCCGCACCCATGGTGAATTCCAGCACTCCGCCCTTCATCAGCTCGGCATGGCTGATCCAGCTTTTCGCCCACGGTTTGCCGTTGCGGGTGACGGACTGGATGTACGGCTTGCCGGGGCCGTTGCCGCGCGTGCGGATGCTGAGCGTCCTGCCGGAGCCGATGTCGATGTCGGCCTGCTCCAACAGCGGGCTGCCGAACACGTAGTTGGCGCTGACCGGGTCGACGGCATACAGGCCCATCGCGCCCATCAGGTACCAGGCGCTCATCTGGCCGCAATCCTCGTTGCCGGCCAGGCCGTCAGGCTGGTCGCGGTACATGGTCTGCAGCAGCATGCGTACGCGCGATTGGGTCTTCCAGTGCGCGCCGGTGTAGGCGTACAGGTAGGCGATGTGGTGGCACGGTTCGTTCCCGTGCGCGTACTGGCCGACCATGCCGGCAATGTCGGGCGGCGCGTTGGCGGGAATCTCCGTCTTGACGGTGAACAGTTCGTCCAGTTTTTTCTCGAAACCCTTTTCGCCACCGAACAGCTGCATGTAGTTGTACAGGTCGTGCTGGTTGAGGAAGGTGGCCTGCCAGGCATTGGACTCGGTGAAGTCGCGCCACTTGTCCGAGTGCCCCATGGCGATCGGCTTGAACGGTTCCAGCCATTGGCCGTTGCTGCCGCGCGGTCGCACGAACTGGAGCTTGCGGTCGAACACGTGGCGGTAGTTTTGCGAGCGACGTTTCAACTTGTCGGCGTCTTCATCGGCGCCGACCGCCTTGGCCAAATGCGACACGGACCAGTCGTCGTAGGCATATTCCAGGGTCTTGCTGACCGACTCCCAGTCCTTGTCGGCAGGCACGTAGCCGAGCTTCCGATACCACGGCAGGCCGCGGTAGTCGTCGCTCATGGCGCGGTCGCGATAAGGCTTCCAGGCGGCCTTGTAGTCGATGCCCCGGAAGCCCTTGGCCCAGGCTTCGGCGATGACCGAGGCGGAGTGGTAACCGATCATGGTGCCAGTTTCCACGCCCTGCAGCGGCCAAACCGCCGGCCCGTCCGGACTTTCCGAGGCCTTGCGCACCAGACCCTGCACGATGTCCGGCACC
Organism: Rhodanobacteraceae bacterium; assembly: GCA_035708045.1. GTDB lineage: Bacteria > Pseudomonadota > Gammaproteobacteria > Xanthomonadales > Rhodanobacteraceae > Oleiagrimonas. Next base: position 4,172 of record DASSTF010000066.1, read on the forward strand.
TTGTCGGGCTGATACAGCGT
>DASSTF010000067.1:0-9443 GCA_035708045.1 Rhodanobacteraceae bacterium
TTGTCCCACAACGTGCCGAGCAGCTCGCGCAGATCGATCTCGTCGTTGTCGTCCATGGCCATGGCGGGAACTTCGTTGGATCTGGAAGGCATGCAGGTACGTCCACTGTCAAAAACAGATGAAATTATAGTGAAGGAAGCAACATGAACGGCATGCTACCTCACCGCGGAGGCTGCAAGTATGGCGTCCACGCGCGCACGGCGGCGTCGATCAGTTGGTAGACATGTTCGAAAGCAGGCCGCTGCTGCTGGTAGGGATCGGTGATTTCGCGCTGCTCCAGCCACTTGCCCAGCAAGACGGTGCGGCCCATGGCGTGGGGGGCGCGGCGCACGATGGTGTCGATGTGCGCACGTTCCATCCCGAGGATCAGGTCGGCGTCACGGATCATGCTCTCATCCAGCTGTCGCGCCACGTGCCGGCTGCCGTCCAGATGATGTTCCGCCAGCAAAGCCTGTGCCGTAGCGTCCATGGGGCGACCGACAAGCGCATTGATGCCTGCCGAAGATATGTGGATATCCGGCAAGGCATGACGAAACAGGATTTCGGCAGTGGGACTGCGGCAGATATTGCCGACACAGACAACCAGAATCCGCTGGAACACCTCGCATCGAGCCTCGTTGATGAAATACCGGATACTTACCAGACAAGATCACTTGCCGACATCCGGCATGTTCCAACGCTGGTTCTAAAAAAACGCCCGTGTAAACTTTGTGGATGGCGTGGTCGATACGGTTGGCACACCCGCATCAACACAACCTGTCCCCGACGGACAAATATAGTATAGGTGTCGGAAAGACCCAAGATGTGATGATTCTTTACGAGGTGCCTGGCCCCTCAAAACGTCTCGGCTCTCTCCCCTTCTCCCGGCGGGAGAGGGGAAAGATCGCCGAGCTTCCGGATTCATCAGGCTGGCATACCCATGTGCGCTTTTCGATGCATTCAGACAAAACGCCGCCAGGAGTGGTAAAAAGCACTTGGAGCGGCAAGTTTCACGCCTGCACGACATAGCCATACCGCACTTGAATGCTTTGCGCTCGAACGGTCTATACTTGCCTTGTCAGCGGAACACCGACGACTTCACGCAGGAGCAACATCATGAAAACACTTGTCGCCGCAATTATCGCCACCGGCTTCATGGGCGCCATGAGCATGGCTCAGGCAGGCGTTCCGACCTCGCAACCGGCGCATACCGCGCATGCGACACCGGCCGCACAGTCGACCAACAAAAGCACTCCTGCCAAGGTACCGGGCGCCGCTGGCGCCCAGGCTGCCGCCAGCGGCAGTGCGACCATGATTGCCGTGGTTGGCGGCATCATCGTGGCCAGCGGCCTTGCCGTGGCTTCGGCTGGCGGTAATGGCAGCAGCCAGCCAAACACCACGCCGGGCACCGGTGGCACGGGCACCACAGGCACTTCCGGCACCACCGGAACGAACTGACCTGCGGGCACCGCAACAGAAAAATGGGACAGGCCGACACATCGGCCTGACGGGGTTTTTGTCTTTTGGATTGGGGTCGTGCGGATGAAAAAGTGGTCGGTCGCCGGGCTGTTGTTGGCCACGGCACTCCTGGGGGGTTGCGCGCTGGCGCCAGGCCAGCACATGGATACGGGGGCACTGAAAGACAATGACTCCGATCTTGGCAGCCGGGTCGACCTGGTCCAGATCACGCCCAAGCTGATTGCCATGGATCAGGCCGCGGCCACCCAGGCCACCGTGCCACCAGCTCTGCTCGACTACAAGCCGCCGGTTTATCACATCGGCCCCGGCGATACGCTCTACATCACCGTGTGGGATCACCCCGAACTGACAGCTCCGGCGGGTCCGCAGCAGCAGATCTACGCCAACGGACGTCTGGTGCGACCCGACGGTACGCTGTATTACCCCTTCGTCGGCAGCATCCAGGTCAGCGGCATGACGGTCGAGAAGCTGCGTGCCTACATTGCCAGGAAGTTGGCGGCCTACGTGGAGCAGCCGCAGGTCGACGTCAACATCATCAAGTACGACAGCAAGCGGGTGTGGCTCAACGGCGCCTTCATGGAGCCCGGCACCCAGCCCATCACTATCACGCCATTGACCCTCGCCCAGGCACTGGGCGCAGCCAAGCCCAATCCCACCGAGGCGGACATGTCCGATCTGGTGCTGGAACGCGACGGCGTGGACTATCACCTGGACATCAATGCCCTGCGTCACAGCATGCACGGGCCGTCGGACATCTATCTCAAATCCGGCGATCACATTTTTCTGACCTACAACGACCATCACCAGATCTACGTGATGGGTGAAGTGCACCAGCCGCAGGCCTTGCCGTTCAAGACCAGCAGCATGAGTCTGTCGCAGGCGTTGGGCGAGGTCGGCGGCCTCAACCAGGTCACGTCCAAGGGCAAGGCCGTGTACGTGATCCGTGGCGTGGCCGACATGGAAAAGCAGCCGGCCACCGTTTTCCACCTCAATGCGCATTCGCCGGCGGCCTTCGTGCTGGCGGACAATTTTCAACTCAAGGCCGGTGATGTGGTGTTCGTCGGCGCCGCCGGCGTCACACGCTGGAATCGTTTCCTGAGCCAATTGTTGCCGTTGTCAGCCATTTTGCGTAATGCGGCGGGCACGCAATATGACGCCAGCAAGAATTAGGCGCACCCGGATGCGGCGCACCTCCCTGGTGTGCCTGTGGCTGATCGCCGCCTTGGCGGTCGGCGGCTGTTCGACCCTGTCCGACGCCTCGGTCGACACACTGGGCCTGCTGGTTCACGGCGACAAGTCGAACGCATCGCCGACGGCGACCAGCGTGGCGGCCAAACCCTACTATCAGCTCGAAGTGGATTCCGAAGCGGGCACGGCACTGCTGATCCTGGGCAATCTCGACCATGGCCGCGAAGCCTGGTACGACGCCACCGGCGGCATCCTGTTTCTGCATCACGGTGTTCTGGTCAAGACCTGGCACATGCGGCCCGACATCGTGGGCACGCGCCTGTCGGCAGACAGCCCGTTCCGTACCGGGTTGCAGCATCTGCAGGCGCCAGTGAAGACCACGCGATCGCTGGATCTGCCGGGCTACCGCTACGGCGTGACAGCTGTCTCCACGCTGACGCCCGCCGGCATGCATGACGTCACCATCCTCGGCACGTCGCATCGCCTGTTGCAGATTGACGAGCACATCCAGGCGCCTTCCGTGGGCTTTGCCGCCGACAACCAGTATTGGGTGGATCCGCAAGACGGCTTCGTGTGGAAAAGCCGCCAGACCATTCCCGGCGGGCTCACGCTGACCCTGACCGAGCTCAAGCCGTATCGGGGGAGCGGTTCATGACGTTCCTTCGCCGCAATTTCACCCGCACATCGTCGCCTCGCTTCTGTCGGAGTCTGATTTGCCTGATGTTCATCGCGTCCCTTGCCATACCGGCCTTTGCTGGCACGGTGCAGGTGCAGGTAACGGGCCTGGTGAACCATCCGGGGGCACAATCGTTGCCGAACGGATCGCGACTGAGCGATGCGGTACTCAAGGCCGATGTGCTGCCTGATGCCTACCCATTGGGTGCGGCCTGGTTGCGGTCTTCGCTTTACAAGACACAAACACGCTGGAAAGCGGGATTGCTGTACGAAGTCGGCTTGTTGCGCGGTCAGGCCAGGCTGGATGGCAAGCCGGCGCTGGCGGCGCTGGCGACCCGACTGGAGCAGCATTGGCGGGCCATGCCGGTGACCGGTCGCCAGCGCGAGACGTTGCTGGATCCGCGCCCGCTGGAAATCTCCACCGAAAACCATTTACTGGCCAATGGCGACCGCATCGTCTATCCGTCGCGCCCCGACACCGTGCGCGTGCTGGGTGCGGTCAAGCAGCCGTGCACGCTGCCGTTCGTGCCCATGCAAGCCGCGCGCCTTTATCGCAAGGCCTGCCCGTTGGCGACGGCGGCCGATGCCGATTGGCTGTACATCATCCAGCCGGACGGCAGCGTCACGCGTCAGGGTATTGCCTTGTGGAACCGCCACGGTGTGCAGACGCTGGCGCCGGGCGCCGTGATCTACGTGCCGGTTCACCCGCGTGATCTTCCCGCCTCGGTGCGCGACGCCTTCAACCATGATGCGGCGCGCTTCCTGTCCACCCAGGTGTTGCCGCTGAGCGGAGGGAATCGATGACGCGCACCCGCCTTTATTCCTGTCTGCTGCCGCTGCTGGGTCTGACGGTTGCCGCTCCGGTCGCGGCGCAGTCGATCAACGGGGCGACCCAGGACGACTACGGCGGCGCGGGCCTGCTGCAGATGCCGAGCGCGCGCATGGCCCCGGCGGGCGAGTTCAGTTTGAACGCCAATCGCACGGTGCCATATACGCGCTACAGCGTGTCGGTGCAGCCGTTTTCATGGCTGGAAGGAACGTTCCGCTATACCGCCATTTCCAATCGGCTCTATGGACCCGAGTCACTGAGTGGCGACCAGAGCTACAAGGACAAGGCGGTCGACGCGAAGCTGCGCTTGTGGCGCGAAAGCCGCTGGTGGCCCGCACTTTCCGTGGGCGCACGCGACATCGGCGGCACCGGCTTGTTCTCGGGCGAATACGTGGTGGCCAGCAAGCGTTTTGGCGCCTTCGACGTTAGCCTTGGCATGGGCTGGGGCTATGTGGGCGCACGTGGCGACATCCACAGCCCATTCGGCTGGATCGATGATCGTTTCAACACGCGGCCTGCAAACAATGCTTCCGTTTCCCATGCCGGCGCGTTCAATGCCAAACACTTTTTCCGCGGCCCCGCCGCCCTGTTCGGCGGCGTGGAATACCAGACCCCATGGGCCCCGCTGCGCCTGAAGCTGGAATACGACGGCAACGACTATCAGCACGAGCCCAAAAAGAACAACCTGAAGCAGGATTCCCCCTTCAACCTGGGCCTGGTGTATCGCGTCAGCAAGAACTTCGACATCAACCTCGGCATCGAGCGCGGCAACACGGCCCTGTTCGGGTTCACGCTCCACGGCAATATCGGCCATGCTCCACCCGCGCCCAAGCCACTGGATCCGCCGCCCGAACCGCAGCCGCAGCACCCGGCCCGGACCAGCCCGGAAAAAGCCGACTGGGCCGCCATCAGCCGGCGCCTGCACTATCATGCCGGCTATGAGGTCAGCCAGGTGACGCAACGCGGTCGCGAATTGTTCGTGACCGGTGAGCAGCAACGCTTTTTCTACCCGGCCGAGGGCGTGGGCCGCGCCTCGCGCATTCTCGATCATGCGCTGGGCGCGGACATCGACTGGTTCACCGTAGTGGACACGCGCCAGGGCATGCCGGTGGTTCAGACCAGCGTGCATCGCCAACCTTTCGACAAGCTGCTCGATCACGACCTGCCACTTGCCGATTTCCGCCGCAGCGTGGAACGCGACCGGCCCGATGTCGCATCTTCCCGCAAGGTGCTTTACCAAGCGCCGTTCAGGCACTACAAGGGCGGCTTCGGCGTGGGCCTGACGCAAAACATCGGCGGCCCGGATGCCTTCGTGCTGTACCGGCTCAATGCCACCTACAACGCCGAATACCGCTTCACGCGGCATTTCTGGCTTAGCACGTCGGCCCAGTACGACATCGTCGACAATTACGACAAGTTCAAGTACGACGCGCCTTCCAACCTGCCGCGCGTGCGCACCCACATCCGCGAATACCTGACCACCTCGCGCCTGAACCTGTCGAACCTGCAACTCAACTATGCGCGCAAGCTGGCGCCGGACTGGTACGGCATGGTCTACGGCGGCCTGCTGGAAAGCATGTACGGCGGTGTCGGCGGCGAGGTGCTGTACCGTCCCTTCGGCAGCCCGGTGGCCTGGAGCGCCAATGTCAATTGGGCACGCCAGCGCGGATTCAAGCAGCATTTCGGGTTCCGTGACTACCATATCGTCACCGGTCACGTGACCACCTACATCCAGACCGGTTACCACGGCCTGCTGGCCACGGTGACCGCCGGGCGCTATCTGGCCGGTGACTGGGGCGGGACGCTGGGCCTGTCGCGCATTTTCGACAACGGCGTACGCATGGGCATCTGGGCCACCTTCACCAACGTGTCGCGCAAGCAGTTCGGCGAAGGCAGTTTCGACAAGGGGTTCTACATCACCATCCCGTTCGACCTGATGCTGCCCAAGTCGACTCCCAGCGCGGCCACCCTGGTCTGGCAGCCGCTGATCCGTGACGGCGGCGCCATGCTGGCCCGGCACTATGACCTGTACGCGCTCACTTCCGCCCGCGATCCGCGCCTGTTCGACAAGAATTTCGAGTTGATCACGCAATGACCCGATCCCACCCCGTCCTGATGCGCTACGCGTTGCGCGTCGCGTTCGTGCTGGTGTTCGCTTTCCTGTTGTACGCCGGCCTGCGCCAGAACCCCGTACCGGAGCTGTTTCACGAGGAAGACAAGCTCTACCACCTGATCGGATTTGCCGCCTTCATCGCGTGCGCGCGCCTGGCCTTTCCACGCGGGGCATGGTGGTGGCAGACGGCGGGCGCGTTGGCGCTCGGCGCCGGCATCGAGCTGGCGCAGAATCTGCAACCGGCGCGTACCGGCTCGATCTGGGATTTTCTGTTTGATGCCGTGGGCGTGGGATTGGGTTTGCTGCTGTTGCGTCTGCCCGTGTTTCAGCGGCTGGATGAGTCCTGAACGGCGTCAAAGTATCCATCATCATTCCCTCTCCCACCGGGAGAGGGTGCCCCGCAGGGGCGGGTGAGGGTTCGCGCTTGCGGACGGATGAAATATCGCCGACATCAACCACTCATGCGCGATCGCGTACCCTCATCCATCGCTTCGCGCCACCTTCCTCGCTCCTCAAAACCGGCGCCATCCATGGCGCCTCCCCGCGTGCTCCCGAAGGGAGAAGGGAAAACTGCGCTACGCATCCAGATCGGGAATCAACCGGCTTTCCAGACGCGCGATGGCGTCCTTCAGTTGCAGCTTGCGCTTTTTCATGCGCGTCAGTTGCAGCTGGTCGCTGTTGGAATCCCGTTGCAACCGCTCGATGGCGGCGTCGAGGTCGCGGTGCTCCATGCGCAATTCGACAAGGCGCTGGGTGATGCGGGCGGAATCCTCGATACGCATGGCATGGCATGGGCTGGCAACGTGACCTCCCCAGTGTAGCGCCATGATCGCGATGCCGAGCCGCTACAATGACCGGCCTTTGCCTTTCCGGGAGTCGCCTGCCCCATGTTTTTCCGCAATCTGACGCTGTTTCGTTTCTCCGCCTCGGTGGCGTCCGATCTGGGGCGGCTGTCCGAAGCCCTGGAGGATCACCGCCTGCGCCCTTGCGGGCCGCTGGAAATGACCACGCGCGGTGCGGTGTCGCCATCGGGCGGCGGCGAGGACGAACCGCTGGTGCTTGCCCGCGGCGACTATGCCCTGGCCTGCATCGGCAGCGAGGACAAGTTGCTGCCGGCGGCGGTGGTCAATCAGGAATTGACGCGCAAGGTGCGGCAAGTCGCCGAGGCGGAGGGACGTCCGGTGGGTGGCCGCGAGCGCAAGCGGATCAAGGCCGAAGTGCTCGACCAGTTGCTGCCGCGCGCCTTCGCGCGCCCCTCGCGTCTGAACGCCTATGTCGACGCCAAGCGCGGTTGGCTGGTGCTGGATACCGCCAGCCGCAAGGCGGCCGAGAATGCCTTGTCGACCCTGCGCGATGCCCTCGGCAGCTTTCCCGCCGTGCCGCTGGCGCCGGAAAAGGCGCCCCGCCAACTGATGACTGAATGGCTCACCAGCGGCGATCTTCCCGCCGGTCTGGCCCTGACCGACGAGTGCGAATTGCGCGATCCGGCGGGCGCCGGCGGCGCCGTCGTGCGGTGTCGTCACCAGGAACTTGAAAGCGATGAAATTCGGGAGCATCTTCGCAATGGCAAGCAGGTGTATCAGTTGGGCCTGGCATTCGATGACCGCATCGGGTTCGTGCTGGGTGAAGACATGGTCATCCGCAAGTTGCGCTTCTTCGACGTGGTGACCGAAGAGCTGGACGCCACCCAGCCCGATTCGGCCGCCGCCGAACTGGAAGCGCGCTTTGCGCTGATGACCCTGGAACTGGAACGTCTGCTGGCCAAGTTCGAAACATGGTTCGGCCTGCCCCGCCCGCTTGACACCTGATCCATCGGCGCCGAGACGGGCGGCACGGCACGGGTATCAGACAGCAAGGCACACCATTCATGTCCCCTCCATCCGCAACTCCCGACTGGCTTGAGCTGGCTACCTCCAACGGAGCCACGGTCAAGGTGCTCAAGGCGGCGCATCCGCGCGCGCGTCGCCTGCGCCTGACAGTAACCGCGCGCGGCGCACGCCTGAGCTACCCCAGCGGCACGCATCCGGCGCAGGTGTCGGCCTTTCTGCGCCAGAACGTGGACTGGCTGGAACGCAAGCTGGACGAGATGCGCATCAATACCCTGGACGTGCCGCCGCTCAAGGTCGGCAAACCCACCCGCATGCCCTTGCGCGGCGAGCTGGTGCGGCTGACCTGGGGTGACGGCGCCTGGCCGCGCGTCGAGCAGCGCGGGCGTACGGTGCGATTGATCGTGCCGCGCCCGCACAGCCGTGCGTTGCCCATTGCCCACGGCCTGCTGGCGGCGTTTCTGGAAGACCACATGCGCGCCGACCTGTCGCGCTGGCTGGCGCGGTACGTGCCGAGGCTGGGTCTCGCGCCGACCGCCTTGCGCATCCGTCCGCTGAAGAGCCTGTGGGGCAGCCTGGACACGCGCGACCGCATCAATCTCGATCTGGCGCTGGCGCTGGCGCCGCCCGAGGCGCTGCGCTACGTGCTGATCCACGAGTTGTGCCACTTGAAGGTGCGCGACCACTCGCCGGCGTTCTGGCAGCGCGTGGAAAGCCTGTGCCCGGATTACCAGTACCAGCGCGACTGGCTGCGCGAGAACGGCGCCCTGCTCAAGGCGCAGATGGATCGCCTGGTGGCCGACGTCGCCGATTGAGCGTCACTCGCGCGCTCTCTCTTTGTAGGAGCCTGCCTGCAGGCGACCAACCTCAGCGCACGATCAAACCTTGAAGCCATCGCCTGCAGGCAGGCTCCTACATGCAAAAAACGGGCTGGTGGCTCAGTACCCGCCGCCGGATTGCACGGGATAGGTCTGCGCGCCGCCTTGTTGCGAAGCGGCGGGCGCCGTGGTCGCACGGTTGGCGCCGCGGCACTGGTAGGCGCCCCAGGCCTGGCTGCCGTCGACCGGTTCGGCCAGTGGGTGCACGGTGTCGGCGCCCATGCTGGCGGCTTCGTTGCGCGCCATCACTTCCAGCTCGTCGCGCACCTTGATGGTGTTGCGGTCGATCGGTCCCAGGTGGTCGGCCACCGATACCGTGACCTTGCCGAGCTGTTTGCAGTCGCTCATGTTGCCGGTCCAGTCGGTCTGCACCTGGCGGCCGGCATCGTTGAGCTTGATGCCCCAGGAACAGCCACCCAGCAGCACGGCCAGGACGATCGGGGTCAACAGGGTCTTGCGCATAAAGGTCTCCGATG
>DASSTF010000068.1:0-19556 GCA_035708045.1 Rhodanobacteraceae bacterium
CCCGACGCCTTGTACGGCAAAGTGGCGGCCTGGGTCGACAAGACCCAGTTGCGCGGCCGGTTGGTGTATTTCCGGGTGCGCGAAAATACCGGCGAGGCACCACGTACCCGTCCCGACTCGCTGGCGCGCAAGCTCAAGATCCAGCCTGACAGCGCGTTTTACACCTGGCTGGAAAACGAGCTGGCGCACCGTTTCGACCACACCTGTTGCGATTCCATGGAGCAATTCCGGCGCGAGCCACGCGCCATCACCCGTGCCGGCCAGATCAAGACGCACGGCGGCCGTCACGAAAAAGACGATCGCCACCGCATCGACGATCGCAGCCGCTACGTGCTGGGCTGGGACAATCAGGCCAAGATCGACGCCCTGCAAGCCGAGGCCGACGCGCTTTCCCGGCGCGGTCAGAAGCTGGCCGAGCAATACGCCACCTGGGAAACCGGTCGCAAGACTCTGGATACCCGGCTGCGCCAGTTGGATCAGCTGGCCATGTTCACCGATTTTGCCGAACTGGACTGGCGTCCTCTGGCCAGTGAGCTGGAACGGCTGGACGCGGAACGTCGCGACCTGGAAGAAGCCAGTGATGTGCTCAAGGAACTGGAGTCCCAGCTCACCGCATTGGAAGACGAGCTGAAGGCCGCCGACGACGCACTCGACGAGCAGGGCAAGCACGAGGGAGCCAACCAGGCCAAGACCGAAACGGCGCAAGCCCTGCGCGATGAAAGCTTGCAACTCGTGGAGGCTGCCAGCGACGCCGACCGCGCCTGTTTTCCGGCCCTGGCCGGCTGGCGTGAAGAGGCTTTGCCCGGCCGCAGCTTGACGGTCGAATCATGCGACCACCAGCAAAGCGACCTGCGCGACTGGCTGCAAAAACGCATCGACCAGCACGACAAGCAACTCAAGGTCTTGAGCGAGCGCATCATTCGCGCCATGCAACACCATCGCACCGAATGGCCGCTGGAAAGCCGCGACGTGGATGCCAGTCTGGCCTCCGGCGACGACTTCCGCGCCATGCTGGAGGCATTGACGCGCGATGACCTGCCGCGCTTTGAAAGCCGCTTCAAGCAACTGCTCAACCAGAACACCATCCGCGAAGTGGCCGCCTTCCACGGCCAGCTGAACAAGGAACGCCAGGCCATCCGCGAGCGCATCGACATCATCAACCGCTCGCTGGAAGGCATCGACTACAACCCCGGCCGCTACATCGCCCTGTTGGCCGAAACCAGTCCCGATCCGGAGGTGCGGGCCTTTCAACAGGATCTTCGCGCCTGCACCGAGGGCGCTCTGGGCGATGACGAGAAGACGCAGTACACCGAGCAGAAGTTTCTGCAAGTCAAACGCATCATCGAACGTTTCCGCGGTCGCGAGGGAACCAGCGACCTGGACAAGCGCTGGACGCGCAAGGTCACCGACGTGCGCAACTGGTACGTGTTTTCGGCGGCCGAACGCTGGCGCGAGGACGGCAGCGAGTACGAGCATTACTCCGACTCGGGCGGCAAATCCGGCGGGCAGAAGGAAAAACTGGCCTACACCATTCTGGCCGCCAGCCTGGCCTACCAGTTCGGCCTGGAGTGGGGCGAGCAGCGCTCGCGCTCGTTCCGCTTCGTGGTCATCGACGAGGCATTCGGCCGCGGTTCGGACGAATCGGCGCGGTACGGCCTGGAGTTGTTCCGGCGCCTGAACCTGCAACTGCTGATTGTCACGCCGTTGCAGAAAATCCACATCATCGAGCCCTACGTGGCCAGCGTCGGCTTCGTGCACAATCGCGACGGCCGCCAGTCGCTGGTACGCAACCTGAGCATCGAGGAATACCAGAGCGAAAAGGCGGCGCGCGAGAAAATCCGTGTCGAACCATGAACTGGACAACCCCTGCAGCATTGCGTGAACAGCTGGAGCGTTGCTGGCAACGCGGCGACATCCTGCGTGCCTCGCTGACCGGCGAAACCCTGTTCCCGCTGCGCTTGCGCCTGCGCAAACCCGATGCGCGCGATCTCACCGAACGCTTCGCCGACGTGGCCGACTGGGTGGATGCTCTGCGCAAAGGGGACAGGGAGCATCGTGGTTTCGGCTACACCGTGCACTGGCGCGAGCGGCGCCATCGTGTTCAAGGCAGCAATGCCTTGCCCGATGCCGTCACCGTGGACAGCCCTGATGACGCTTTGCGCTGGCTGGGTCGTCACGCCGACGCGAAGCGGTTTGGCCGACTCGTCGAACGGACAGCGGATCGCTTCCCCGGCCTGCGTCCCTGGCTGACGCGATACCCCCTGCGCGCGTTGGAACACGAACCGGCATGGGATGCATTGCTCACGGTACTGGGCTGGTTCCAGACCCATCCGCGCCCCGGCGTGTACCTGCGCGAACTGGACATCCCGGGCATCCACACCAAATTCATCGAAACCCATCGCGGCCTGCTGTCCGAGCTTCTGGATGCCGTATTGCCGGCCATGGCGATCGACGACAGCGCTACGGGCATTCGCGGCTTCAACCGCCGTTATGGCCTGCGCGACAAGCCCGCGCAGGTTCGCATGCGTCTGCTGGATACGCGGCTGGCCATGGCTGGTTTCACCGACTTGAGCATGCCTGTCACGCAGCTGGCGCAACATGATCCCGGTGCCGGCACGGTCTTTATCACCGAAAACGAAATCAATGGCCTGGCCTTCCCGGCGGTTCCCGACGCGCTGGTGATTTTCGGTCTGGGTTATGGGGTGGACGTGTTGCGCGACATCCCCTGGCTGGCCCACAAGCACCTGTACTACTGGGGCGACATCGACACTCACGGTTTCGCCATCCTGAACCGTTTCCGTCATGCTTTTCCCGAAGCCCGTTCTCTGCTTATGAACCGCGCGACGCTGAAAGCACATCGTGATGCATGGGGCGAGGAGGACTCACGCAAGCGTTTCAATGGCGAGCTGACACGCCTGACCCCGGAAGAACAAGCCTTGTTCCAGACACTCAAGCAAGACCAACTCGCGCCCGCCCTGCGCCTGGAGCAGGAGCACGTGGCGCAGGGCTGGCTGCGCCAGGCGCTGGCAGCACTGAGATGATCCGTATTCCGTACCTTCGGTTCAGGCAGAGCCGAACAGGGCGTCCAGATCGTTTTCGTCGAAGCGTAATTTTTTGCTGGTGCCGCCTTCGAGAACGGCTTTGGCGAGATCGGCTTTGCGTGCCTGCATGGCCTGGATTTTTTCCTCGACCGTGCCTTCGCAGATGAGACGGTAGACGAACACGGATTTGTTCTGGCCGATGCGATGGGCGCGGTCGGTGGCCTGCGCTTCCACGGCGGGATTCCACCACGGGTCATAATGGATGACGGTGTCGGCGGCGGTGAGGTTGAGGCCGGTGCCGCCGGCTTTCAGGCTGATGAGGAACAGTGGCGTGTCGCCGTTCTGAAAGCGTTCCACGGCGGCGGTGCGTTGTTTGGCCGGGGTTTGGCCGGTTAGGGTTTCGAAGGCGAGTTTGCGCTTTTGAAGTGCCGCGGCGATCAGCTCCAGCATGGTGGTGAATTGCGAGAACACCAGCACGCGCCGGCCTTCGGTCATGAGGCCGTCGACGAGTTCCAGCAAGGCGTCGAGCTTGGCCGATTGCTTGACCTTGCGTGCGCTGTCCAGTTTGACCAGACGCGGATCGCAGCAGGCCTGGCGCAGTTTCAGCAAGGCGTCGAGCACGATGATGCCCGATTGGGCCAGGCCGCGTTCGCGGATGGCCTGCTGCACGCGTTGGTGCTGGGCCAGGCGCAGGGTCTCGTAGAGTTCGCGTTGTTTGCCGGCCAGTTCCAGCGTGTGCACGATGTCGTTCTTGGGCGGCAGGTCGGTAAGCACGTCTTCCTTGCGCCGGCGCAGCATCAGCGAGCCGATGCGACGGTTGAGGTGTTGCTGGCGTTCGACGTCGCCGTGTTTTTCGATCGGCGTGCGATAGAAGCGCTTGAAGCGGCGCTCGCTGTCCAGTAGGCCGGGCTCGACGGCGTCGAATTCGGCCCACAGCTCGCCCAGATGGTTTTCCAGCGGTGTGCCGGTCATGGCCAGACGGCGCGTGGCGGGGATGTCGCGCACGATCCGGGCGGCCTGGCTGTGCGCGTTCTTGATGGCCTGGGCTTCGTCCAGGATCAGCAGCGAGAAGCGTGCGGCGACGAGTTTGTCGCTGTCGCGCGGTAGCAGGGGGTAGGTGGTGATGACGAGGTCGTGTGCGGGAATGTCGGCATAGCGATCGGCGCGGTCGTTGCCGTGGATGACCAGCGTTTTCAGCGTCGGCGCGAAGCGTTTGGCCTCGGCCTGCCAGTTGCCGATCAGGCTGGTGGGAGCGATGACCAGCGCGGGTGCATTCGGTTTGTGGCGCTGCTTTTCGGCGAGGATGTGTGCCAGCACCTGCACGGTTTTGCCCAGGCCCATGTCGTCGGCGAGAATGCCGCCGAGGCCGGCGGCGCCGAGAAAGTCGAGCCAGGCCAGACCGTCACGCTGATAGGGTCGCAAGGTGCCCTTGAAGCCACGCGGTTTGCGTGCCGGCTTGCGCGCTTTTTCCAGACGTTCCAGCTGCGCACGCAGGGCGTCGCCACCTTGCCAGGGAATGCCCATGGCATCGAGTTCGGCGGCGCGGCTGCGGTGGACGCGGGCGTCGCCGTCGGGCTCGGACTCCAGCCATTCCAGCAATGGTTCGATCAGGGTGCGCAGGCGTTCGAGCGGCAGTTCGATGCGGCGCGTGTCGTCCAGTTTGACGCGCCAGGTGGTGTTCTTTTCTTCGTGTTTGGGCGCGACTCGCGGAAATGCCGGGTCGGCCAGCAGTTGGCGCATGATCGGCAGAAGGTCGATGCGCGTGCCATCCACCTCGATGCCCAGGGCGACATCGAACCAGGCGTTGCCCGAGGGCGTCAGTTCGCCATACCAGTCGTCGATGTCGACCAGCTTGTCATGCGGAAAGTCCGGTGCGTATTCGATATGGAAGCCGTCGCTTTCCAGCTTGTCGATGACGGGCTGCCAGTCTTCCGGTGGCAGTGGGCGACCGCGGTGCAAAAGGACATGATCGTCCTTGCCCAGATCGTCGGGATGGCCGGGGCGCACGGACAAGGTGTACTGGGCCGGTTCCAGATGCAGTGCGCCCAGTTTTCGCAGCAGTTGCTGTTCCCGCGGATAGTCGCGATGGATTTCGTGCAGACGATGGCCGTCGAAGTGGTGGCTGACCGCTGACATCCGGTCGGCATGGACGCGCACATGGGCATAGTCGAATCCCGCCCTGGCGACGCCGACGGTGCACACGCCATCTTTCCAGTGCCAGGCCTTTTGCACGCGCAGTTCGAGAACGCCGACGGGTGCGTCCTTCACAACGACGGGTTCGCCGAAGTCGGTGGGAAGCGGCAAGGCATGCGTATTGCCGGCGTCGGCCAATTGCCGATGCACGGCCGTGGCCTGATGCGGGTCGAGGCGCGGCGCGTAACGCAGGCTTTGGAGCAATTGGCGGTCGCCTTCGACGCGACCGTAGCAACCCTGGGCCGGGCGCACGTACCAGACGCCGGAGCCGTACATCAGTACGGCATCATCCACGGGCAGGCGCATCGCCAGTTTCTGACCGGCATCGTCGGTCTTTTCCCAATACAGCTCCGCCGTGAGCGGCTCGGCCCGTGTCAGCGGCTGGCTGCCCCGTTCGTACCACACGGGATAGCGCGCCAGCAGGCGCTCCAGTGCCTGTTCTTCGTAATGGGCCTGAATGGATCGCCAATGCTGATTGCCGATCGGGCTGAGCGCGACGTGCAGCAAGGTGACCAGATCCATGGCGACATCAGGCGGCCAGCCTTCGGCGGGCATGGGCACGACGTCGTGGCGGAGGCTCAGCTGCAGTGCTTGTGGATCGACCAGGGCGCCTTTGTTTGCTCCCTTGCTTTTCGAGGGACGCAGCCAGGCGGGCAGGACAATCAGCCGGTCGTTGCCATGACGGCGCAGCAGGATGCCGAATTGGCGCTCCGGCTCGGCCACCGATCCCGGGGCCGCGTCGAGCGACGTCAGCCATTGTTGCCACAGTCCCATATCCATGCGTGTTTCCGGCATGGACAGCGTGGGGATCTGCGGGGGCGGGTCACTTTCGATGACATCGAATTGTCCACGCTCGACCTCCATGAGCATGGCCGCGGCATGTTTGCAGCCGACGCCGACGGGGCAGTCGCAATCGGTGGCCAGATACAGGCGGTCCCGGGATGGAGAGATCATGATGTCCACGCGACATTCGTAGGCGCGATGGCGAGTACCTGCGATGCTTCCAAACAGCGTGCCAATGTCTTCGTCGTCGCCGTCGTTCCCGACGTTGCACGGGTCGGCGAGGTCGAGCGGTTCGAAAGTCAACTCCACGACGTTGCCCTTGTCGGCATAGCCGCGCGCGCGATGCAGGGTTTTGGCGTCGAACTGCGAGCGCCACTCGGCCTGGGCAAGCAGGGAGGGCAGATCGTTGGCGGGGGTGTTGGGTCGGGTCATAGGCTGACCCGACATTTTCGCAATGCCAGGTGCGGTAGGCAAACGGCGTAAGCGCATGCGCTCTGCGTGGCTTGGCGCGGACGGTCAAAGCCGCGACAATGGTCGCCTTTCCCGCGTTTGGCTTCGAGGTTTCCATGTCCGACACCCCCAAGATCATCTACACGCTGACCGACGAGGCGCCGTTTCTGGCGACGGGGTCGCTGTTGCCCATCATCGATGCCTTTACCGATTCGGCGGGGGTGAAGGTGGAGACGCGCGACATTTCGCTGGCCGGTCGCATCGCCTCGCAGTTTCCGGACGTGCTGAGCGACGATCAGAAGGTGTCGGACGATCTGGCCGAGCTGGGCAAGCTGGCGCTGGAGCCTTCGGCCAACATCATCAAGTTGCCGAACATTTCGGCGTCGCTGCCGCAGCTCAAGGCGGCGATCAAGGAGTTGCAGGGCAAGGGTTTTGCGCTGCCGGATTATCCGGACGAGCCGGCCAGCGATGCCGAGCGCGAGGTCAAGGCGCGCTACGACAAGGTCAAGGGCAGCGCGGTCAATCCGGTGTTGCGCCAGGGCAATTCCGATCGTCGCGCGCCGGCGTCGGTGAAGGATTATGCGCGCAAGCATCCGCATCGCATGGGCGAGTGGAGCGCGGTGTCGAAGACGCACGTGGCGCACATGGACGCGCACGATTTCTACGGTTCGGAAAAGTCGCACGTGCTGGACAAGGCCGGCAGCCTGAAGATCGCGCTGGAAGGTGCTGACGGCAACACCACGGTGCTGAAGGAATCGGTCAAGGTCGAGGCGGGCGAGATCGTCGACGCGGCGGTAATGAGCCGCAAGGCGCTGGCTACTTTCATCGACGCGCAGATCGCCGATGCCAAGGCGCAGGACGTCCTGTTCTCGGTGCATTTCAAGGCCACCATGATGAAGGTGTCCGACCCGATCATGTTCGGCGTGGTGGTCGACGAGTTCTATGCGGACGTGCTGGCCAAACATGGCGACACGCTCAAGGCCGCCGGTTTCAATCCCAACAACGGCATGGGCGATCTCTATGCCTGCCTGCAGCAGTTGCCGGACGAGCAGCAGCGCGCCATCAAGGCCGACATCGATGCGCAGCACGCGATGCGGCCGCGGCTGGCGATGGTCGATTCGGACAAGGGCATCACCAACTTGCACGTGCCGTCGGACGTCATCATCGACGCCTCGATGCCGGCGATGATCCGCGACTCGGGCAAGATGTGGAACGCCGACGGCGAGCGCGAGGACTGCAAGGCGATCATCCCCGACCGCAGCTACGCGACGATCTACCAGGCGGTCATCGAGGACTGCAAGGCCAACGGCGCGTTCGATCCGGCGACCATGGGCAGCGTGCCCAACGTCGGGCTGATGGCCAACAAGGCCGAGGAATACGGTTCGCACGACAAGACCTTCCAGATGCCGCATGCCGGCGTGGTGCGCGTCACGGACGCCGACGGCAAGGTGATCTTCGAGCACGAGGTGGAAGAGGGCGACATCTGGCGCATGTGCCAGACCAAGGACGCGCCGGTGGCCGACTGGGTGAAGCTGGCCGTTTCGCGCGCGCGCCTGTCCGACACGCCGGCCGTGTTCTGGCTGGATGCCGAGCGCGCGCACGACGCGCAGGTCATCGCCAAGGTCGAGCGCTATCTGAAGGACCACGATACCGACGGTCTGGACATCCAGATCCTGGCGCCGGTCGATGCGATGGCGCTGTCGCTGGAGCGCATCCGCAAGGGCCAGGACACCATCTCGGTGACCGGCAACGTGCTGCGCGATTACCTGACCGACCTGTTCCCGATCATGGAGCTTGGCACCAGCGCCAAGATGCTGTCGATCGTGCCGTTGATGGCCGGCGGCGGCCTGTTCGAGACCGGCGCCGGCGGCAGCGCGCCCAAGCACGTGCAGCAGTTCGTCAAGGAGAACCATCTGCGCTGGGATTCGCTGGGCGAGTTCCTGGCCCTGGGCGCGTCGCTGGAACACCTGGCGCGTACCTTCGACAACGCGCGCGCGCAGGTGTTGGCCGATGCGCTGGACAAGGCCACCGGCAAGTTCCTCGACACCAACAAGTCGCCTTCGCGCAAGGTTGGCGAACTCGACAACCGCGGCAGTCATTTCTATCTGGCCATGTATTGGGCGCGTGCGCTGGCCGGGCAGAAAGACGATGCCGAGCTGGCGGGCATTTTCGGCAAGCTGGCCGACAAGCTGGAAGCCGCCGAGGACACCATCGTCGGCGAATTGAACAGTGTGCAGGGCCAGCCGGTGGAATTGGACGGCTATTACCGTCCCGACATGGGCAAGGTGAGTGCGGCGATGCGGCCCAGCAAGACGTTCAACGAGGTGTTGGCGTCGTTGCGCGAAGCCGTATAGGTTCATGCATCGGGCCATCGCGCGCAGGCGCGCTCCTACAATAGCCTTTTGTAGGAGCGCGCCTGCGCGCGATGGCCTCAGCTATGAACGAAGCCTCAAGCTGCCACGCAAAAGATCAGGCTGCATTGAGCCCAAACAGTTTGACGCCATGCCGGGTTGATGGAGTATGCGACGAACCGGGGCCGTAGAGCAGATAACTGCCCGGGCCGAATGTTTCACCGTCTTCAATCAAATCGCCCGACAGCACGAGCACAAGCTCGCCTTTTTCGCCGTGCTGGTCTGCAAAAGGCCAGCTGCAGCCCGGTTCGATATCGACAATCCATGCCCTGTTGCCGTTGAAATGCGGAAGATCGCGGCGTGTGCAGCCGGGGCCGATTCGGACAATCGGTGTGCTGTCGATGTTGGTCCGGTCTATGTTGCGCATGATGATCGCGCCATGGGTGATTTGCGGGTGCACGGCGGCGGCGACGGCCAGTTGGCCAGATGTGCATGAATGATTCGCGTGTCGCGGCCAAACGTGCACAGCATGTGTTTCCAATATTGCATGGTCGGGTCCTCCGGGTGGCAAGGGAGAATTCAGGCCGTGCATTCCTTGCACGTGCCGCGCGTTTCACGAGACGATTCGGTTTTCTTCGGAGTGGTCGGGTAGGCCGATCGCTGGGCCGCGCCGTCGAGGCCCTGTATCGAAATGATGTGCCCGTGCAGGAACAGCATGTCGCGGCTGAGGGCACCCATAACCTGTTTGAAGGCTTTCATGTGCTGTCTCCATGTGTCTTGAGCAGAACGCATGCTAGGTGGACACGAAGCCGCTAAAAAGCGAAACTTTGGCAACCCAGGCTTGAGAAAACCTCAACATGAGCCGTGTGTCGCTGGATCTTCTGGATGCCTTCGCCGCCGTGGCGCGCAGCGGCAACCTGACGCGCGCCGCTGAGGCCATGCACGTCACGGTCAGTGCGCTCAGCCATCGCATGCGGCAGTTGGAGGAACGGCTGGACGTGCAGGTGTTCACGCGCGGGCCGCGCGGCGTCCAGTTGACCTTGGCGGGGCAGCGCCTTTTCGATGCGGTCGGCGAACCGCTGGCCGACATCGACCGGGCATTGCGGCATTTCTGCACCCGCACCAGTGATCGCACGCTCACTGTCAGCACGGTGCCATTGCTGGCCAACAGCTGGCTGGTGCCGCACCTGCCCGGATTCGTGGCGCAACATCCGCAGGTCAACCTCAACCTGCAATCCAGCGTGTCGCTGGTGGATTTCGAGCGTGAACCGGTGGACGCCGCGTTGCGCCTGGGGCGTGGCGGCTGGAGCGACGTGCACAGTGAGCACTTGCTGGACGAATGGGTCAGTCCGGTGGCCAGCCCCGATTTGTTGAAACGCATCGGCGGCCCGCGCCGAATGTTGATGGCGCGGGCGCCTTTGCTGGGCGATCCGTCGGATCAGTGGAGCCATTGGTTCGAGCGCTACGGCGGCAAGCCGCCCGCCAGTTTCGTGGCCGGATTCGACGATTCGGAAATGATGCTCCATGCGGCGGTGCAGGGCCTGGGCGTGGCGCTGGGGCGCACCTTGCTGGCGCGGCCGTTGATCGAATCCGGAAGGCTGGTGTCGTTGTCGCGGCGGCGCATGAAGGCGGGTTTCGGTTATTACCTGGTGTATCCCGAACGCAGTCGCACGCATCGCGGTTTTCAGGTGTTCCGCGACTGGCTGTATGTGCAATTGGGCAGGGAGCCGCCGCTTTGGCCTGGCATCGATGGCTGATTGGTCGGCAGGGGCGTGATCGCTCATCACGCACACGTATCGAAGTTTCGTCGGTGCCGGGGTGTCGAACCATGACCGGTACGGGAATCTTGGGGACTGCCCTTCGATACCTCAGGGCGAACGGATTTCGTTCAAGCGCGCAAATGATTGCGTCCGACACCCTCCACCGTTCGTGGTGAGGTATCGAACCATGAGCGGCACGGGGAGCTTGGGGACAGCCCTTCGATACCTCAGGGCGAACGGATTTCGTTCAAGCGCGCAAATGATTGCGACTTGTCGTCCGACACCCTCCACCGTTCGTGGTGAGGTATCGAACCATGAACGGCACGGGGAACTTGGGGACTGCCCTTCGATACCTCAGGGCGAACGGGCTTCGTTCAAATGCTTGGGATATTCGACTGTCTTGTGATCCGCCGGTTTTTTGAGATTACCTACAGGCGAAGATCGAGCCGTGAGGTCATGGAGTGCTGGCGGCATCCAGCCTTTCGATGTCTTCGGCATCCAGTGACAACGAGGCCGATGCCAGCACTTCGTGCAACTGCTCGATGCTGGTCGCGCTGGCGATCGGCGCACTGATGCCCGGGCGCGCCTGCAGCCAGGCCAGCGCGACGTGCACGGGTTTGACGTCGTGCTTGTCGGCCACCTCGTCCAGCGCCGCCAGCACGCGACGGCCCTTGTCGTCGAGATACCTGCCGGCGCCGCCGCCGCGCGCATGACCGGCGAGGTCTTCGCGTTTGCGGTACTTGCCGGTCAGGAAACCGCTGGCCAGCGAGTAATAGGGAATCACGCCGATCTCCTCGCGGCGGATCAGCGGCTCCAGGGTGGCTTCGTAATCGGCGCGTTCGACCAGGTTGTAGTGCGGCTGCAGGCTTTCGTAGCGCGGCAATCCATGCTTCGCGCTGATGGCCAGCGACTCCTCCAGCTGCGCCGCCGTGAAGTTGGAAGCGCCGATGGCGCGGATCTTGCCGGCGGCGATCAGTTCGGCGAAGGCGCCCAGGGTTTCTTCCTGCGGCACGTCGGGGTCGAACTGGTGCGCCTGGAACAGGTCGATCACGTCGGTCCGGAGGCGCTCGAGCGCATCGTCCACCGCCTGCCGGAGGCTGGCGGGCGAAAGGCCGGGGTTGCGATCCCATTTGGCGCTCTTGGTCGCAATCAGCACCTTGTCGCGCTTGCCCGATTGCTTGAGCCATCGGCCGATGATGGTTTCCGACTCGCCGCCGGAACGCCCCGGCGCCCAGCGCGAATAGACGTCGGCGGTGTCGACCGTGTTGAAGCCGGCGTCGACGAAGGCGTCGAGCAGGCGGAACGAAGTGGCTTCGTCGGCCGTCCAGCCGAACACGTTGCCGCCGAAGACGACGGGGGCGATCGTCAGGCCGGATCGGCCAAGCGGGCGCATCTGCATGGTCAGCTCCTTTGCGTCGGGGAGACTTTTCAACATGCGGCGCGCGCGCGGCGATTGCAAGCGGTAAAATGGCCGCATTCATGCCTTTGGCCGGTGCGGCGACTCATGGGTCGCGCCGGAATATCGGTTTCACCTCGACTTATAGAGACAACCTATGCAACGCACGGCCATTCTCGTGGACGGCGCCTATTTCCTGGCGCGCTATCGCAAGGTCTACACCGACCGCGACCCCAACGACGCGCGCACGGTGGCGCGCACGGTCTTCGGCATGTCGCTGGAGCACATCAAGGCGCTGGATCGCCCGCGCGAGGCGCTGTACCGCATCTTCTTCTACGACTGCGCGCCGCTCAACCGCGTGCTGGAACGCCCGATCAGCGGCGAAAGCATGGACTTTGGCGCCAGCCCCATGGCGTCCTTCCGGCGCGACCTGCACGACAGCCTGCGCCGTCAGCGCAAGATGGCGTTGCGACTCGGTCGCCTGACCGATCGCGGCGGACATTGGAATCTCAAGCGCGACGCCTACGATGGGCTGCACGCGGGCGACCTGGAATGGGGCGATCTTGGCGATGAGCATTTCGAGCCCGATCTCAAGCAGAGCCAGGTGGACATGAAGATCGGCATCGACATTGCCGGGCTGGCCTACAAGGGCCTGGTCGACCAGATCGTGCTGGTGGCCGGCGACGCCGATTTCGTGCCCGCCGCCAAGCTCGCGCGGCGCGAAGGCATCGATTTCATTCTCGACCCCATGTGGCAGGGTGTCGCCCCGGCGCTGCACGAGCATATCGACGGGCTGCAATCGGTGTGCCCGCGTCCGTATTGACGACTCGTTGACACGGCGGGGTGTCGCCGGCGTGATAGGCTCCGGCTGGGATCAAAGTGTCTCCCTTGGGATTAAGGCTATGTACAAGTACGTATTGGCGGGTTGTCTGGCGTTGCTCCTGTGTGCCTGCCACCCATCGGGATCTTCCGCCGACAAGGCGCCGGCGATGGCCTCTTCCAGTGCCGTCGCGGCCGGCAATGCGGCCTCCGCCGAAGATCACCCCGACGAGATCACGCCGCCGCGCAGCGCCGCGGAACTCTCGGCCGACATGCTCGACCGGGTGTTGTCCAGTCCCGCGCGCAGCAAGGCCGACAAGGCGCTCGACGACGTGCGGCACCCGCGCCGGACGCTGGTGTTTTTCGGCCTGCGTCCCGACATGAACGTGATCGAAGTGGATCCCGATGGCGGCTGGTACGCCGCCATCCTGGCGCCGCTGCTGAAAGACGATGGCACCTGTACCGTGGCGCTGATTTCGCCCATGGCCAGCAAGCACGCCGCGCAGACCATGCAGACGCTGCGGCAGATGTTCCTTGCGCATCCCGACCTTTACGGTCGGGCGCGCTTGGCCTCCTTCGATCCGCGTACGCCCAACCTCGGCACCCCCGGCTCCGCCGACATGGTGCTGAGTTTCCGCGGTGTCCATGCGTGGGTGACGAGGGGCACGGCCAAGGCCATGTTCCGCGCGGTCTACGACGTGCTCCAGCCGGGCGGCGTGTTCGGCGTGGTGGACAATCGGGCATCGGACGATACCGAGGCCGACGATCTCGTGGGCACGCCGTACGTGCGCCAGGCGGACGTCGTCAAACTGGCCGAGCAGGCTGGCTTCAAGCTGGATGCAGCCAGCAACATCAACGCCAACCCCGGCGAGAGCGGCATCGACGACAAGGCTCCGGATGACGCCGATCGCATGACGCTGCGCTTCGTCAAACCGGCCAAGCCGGCACACGAGGCCAGCAGCTGAACCTCACGCGATGCTGATCGCGCTCAACAAGCCCTGGGGCGTGCTGTGCCAGTTCCGCGATCCCGAGGGGCGTCCGACCCTGGCCGATTACGTCAAACAAAAAGACGTCTATGCGGCCGGACGCCTGGATCGCGACAGCGAAGGCCTGCTGCTGCTGACCGACGACGGCAAACTGCAGCATCGCCTCACCGATCCGCGCCACAAGCAGCCCAAGACCTATCTGGCGCAGGTCGAACGCCTGCCCGACGCCGCGGCGCTGGATGCCTTGCGTCGTGGCGTGATGCTGAACGATGGCATGACCCGGCCTGCCGAGGTTCGCCGGTTGTCGGCCGAACCGGACTGGCTGTGGCCGCGCGATCCGCCGGTGCGTTTTCGCAAGAACGTGCCCACGGCGTGGCTCGAACTCACCATTCACGAGGGACGCAATCGTCAGGTTCGGCGCATGACTGCTGCTGTCGGGCATCCTACTTTGCGGTTGGTTCGTACTCGTGTCGGGGATTGGTCGTTGGGTGGGCTTGCGTCTGGTGATAGTCGGACGCTGGTGGTGTGATTTTTTCGCTTTTGGCGGGGTGTCGCGCCCTTGCGGGTGCTTGTTTCGCCTGGCGGCGGGGTATCGCCCTGCGGGCGCTCGTTTCGCCTAGCGGCGGGTATCGCGCCCTGCGGGCGCTCGTTCATTTTCTTTGCTTGCCCAAAGAAAACGAACCAAAAGAAAGGGCACCCCGACAGACAGCGCCCTTCGGGTGCGCTCCCGGGTTGCGGGGTTTTTCCGAAGGGCCTTCCTGGCCCTCGGAAAAAGGCCGGCATCCCTGCCGGCCCCCTGCGGGCCTGATCCTCCACCCGTCCGCCGCTGTCTGAAGGGGGTTTCAGCAGCGCGTTGCGCTGCCGCTTCCGCGAGCTCATGGAGATGTCGGTCGTTTGCCGGGTATGAAACTTAGACTTCCATTCCACCGTTCGCCCTGAGCGTAGCTTGCCTCCGGCAAGCGAAGTCGAAGGGCTGTCGGACCGTCCTTCGACTTCGCCCCTGCGGGGCTACGCTCAGGACGAACGGGGATTTTCTGCTTTTCGCATGAAGCCGACGGGCTTGCCAGAGATCCCCTCGGTAGGCGGTGGAGCGCGAAGGATCAGGCCCGAAGGGTGACCGGCAGGGACGCCGGTCATTTTCCCGCGGGCCAGGAAGGCCCGTCGGGAAAACCCCGCAGCGCGGAACGCACCCGCAGGGCGCCGGACGGGGGTGCCCTTTCTTTTGGTTCGTTTTCTTTGGGCAAGCAAAGAAAATGAACGAGCGCCCGCAGGGCGCGATACGCCGCCGCACGGCGGCAAAAAACAACCACCCGGACAGAAAACCACCACGACTAAAGACCGCACAAAACCCACCGCGACCAGCGCGCAATCCCACACCCCTACGTCAGCCCAAAAAAAGCACACGCCGTAGCCGTACTGTTGCCCGCGGTGACAACCGCATCCTCCCCGCGATCGCGCGCCACTTCGCGGCATATGTGCGCCAGATACATCGGCTCGTTGCGTCGATGCGACGGTTTGGGCTCGACGTTGCGCGGCAAAAGGTAAGGCGCATCGGTTTCCAGCATCAGGCGATCGGCGGGGATCTCGCGCACGAATTCGCGCAGGTGGGTGCCGCGGCGCTCGTCGCAGATCCAGCCGGTGATGCCGATGTGGCAGTCCAGGTCGAGGTAGTCGAACAACGCTTCGCGGGTGTCGGTAAAGCAGTGCACCACGACGCCCGGCAGGCGGTCGCGCGCGCTTTTCAGCAGGGCCAGGAAGTCGTCGTGCGCGTCGCGCTGGTGCAGGAACACCGGCATGCCGAGGTCGACGGCGATGGCCAGCTGTTTTTCGAAGGCGGCCAGCTGGGTGGCGCGCGGCGAGTAGTTGCGGTGATAGTCCAATCCGGTTTCGCCCACGGCGCGCACGGCGTCGGATACGGCCAGCGCGCGGATGTCGGCGTCGGTGGCGGCGTCGTAGTCGATGGCGTGGTGCGGATGCACGCCGGCGGTGGCGTACAGCATGCCGAGATGTTTTTCGGCCAGGGCCAGCGCATCGTGGCTGCCTTCGCGGCTGGCGCCGGTGACGACCATGCGCGTGACGCCTTGCGCGCGCGCGCGTTCCAGCACGGCGTCGAAGTCGTGGCGGAAGGATTCATGGGTGAGGTTGGCGCCGATGTCGACAAGGTCGAGCGGGATGTTTTCTGTCATCGCGATAAATGCAGGGCGGGCATTGCCCGCCGTCAGGGTGTTTCCATGGCGGGCAGTGCCCGCCCTACCTGTTTTCGGTGTCGATCAAAGATTCTGGTAGCTTGGGCCGGAGCCGCCTTCGGGCGTGGTCCAGGTGATGATCTCGTACGGATCCTTGATGTCGCAGGTTTTGCAATGCACGCAGTTGGCGGCGTTGATCTGCAGGCGGCGGCCGCCTTCGTCCTCGATCATTTCGTAGACGCCGGCGGGGCAGAAGCGTTCGCAAGGGTTGCCGTATTCGACGGTGCAACGGTCGATGCAGATGTTGGTGTCGAGCACCTTCAGGTGCACCGGCTGATCCTCGTCGTGCTCGGTGGCGGCGAAGTAGACGCTGGCCAGGCGGTCGCGCGGCGGCAGGTCGCGGTCGATCCAGCCGTAGTCGGGCGAGGTATAGCCATCGAGCTTGTGCAGGGACGACCAGTCGGCGTGGTTGCTCAGTGTCCATGGCGACTTGCCGAAAGTGACGGTTTCCCACGCCGCGTTGATCAGGCCGCGCCACAAGCCCTTGTGGAAGCCGGGGCGGATGTTGCGCACCTTGCGCAGTTCGTCCATCACCGGCGAAGCGCGCAGGCGTGCGTCGAAGCCGGCGCTGCTGGCTTTCTCGGCCACGTGTTCGGCGGCCAGCATGCCCGAGCGCATGGCCTGGTGGGTGCCCTTGATCTTGGGCACGTTCATCAATCCCGCCGCGTCGCCGATCAGCATGGCGCCGGGCATTTCCGTGGTCGGCAGCGACTGGTAGCCGCCTTCGATCAGCGCGCGCGCGCCGGCGGAAAGGATCTGCCCGCCTTCCAGCAGCGGCTTGATCATGGCGTGGTGCTTGAGTTGCTGGAAGGCTTCGAAGGGTTTGAAGTTCGGGTCGGCGTAATCGAGCCCGGCGACGAAGCCGATGGCGAGGCGGTCGTCGCTCAAGTGATAGATGAAGCTGCCGCCGTAGGTGGCCTTGTCCAGCGGCCAGCCCAGGGTGTGCACGACCTTGCCCGGCTCCACGCGCCCCTTGGGCAGTTGCCACAGTTCCTTGAGGCCGATGCCGTAGGTCTGCGGATCGGCGTGCTTGTCCAGGCCGAATTTCGCGATGAGCTTCTTGCTGAGGCTGCCGCGACAACCTTCGGCCAGCACGGTGACGCCGGCGGTGATGTCGATGCCCTCGGTGTAGCCCGGCTTGTGCGAACCGTCGCGGGCCACGCCCATGTCGCCGATGCGCACGCCGGCCACGGCGCCGTCGTTGCCGTATACGATGTCGGCGGCGGCGAAGCCGGGGAAGATGTCCACGCCCAGCGCCTCGGCCTGGGGCGCCAGCCAGGCGCACAGCGCGCCCAGCGAGACGATGAAGTTGCCCTTGTTGTGCATCTGCGGCGGCGTGGGCAGCCGGCTGGCGCGTTTGGGGTCGCGCAGCAGATAGAAGGCGTCGTCGGTGGCCGGTACGCAGATCGGCGGCGGGTTGTCGCGCCAGCCAGGCAGCAGGGCGTCCAGCGGCTCGGGCTCGATCACCGCGCCGGACAGGATCTGCGCGCCGATGGTCGACGCCTTTTCGATCACGCACACGCTGGTGTCTGGCTTGAGCTGCTTCAGGCGAATGGCAAAGGCCAGTCCGGCGGGGCCGGCGCCGACCACGGCCACGTCGTAGGGCATGGTTTCGCGTTCGCTCATGCGGTTTCTCTCAAAAGGCATGTTTCGATGATCCTTATGGTAAAGGATGCTCGCCGGCAAAGCCTGATCCAGAGCTTCCTCCGGCAACACTTGCCTTTGGATGCGTATTATGTTTCCAATCATGTGGCCATGAAGGATGCCCATGAATAGCCCATCACTTGTCGAAGCCAACGAACTGCGTCGTGCCAGTCTGTGCCAGATCCTGCACTGGCTGGCGCTGGAGCGTACCTCGCCCCAGATGCTGGCCGATGTCTATCGGGACGCCATCGAGCGGCTCAATCCGGTGCTCAACGCCTACGTCGATTCGCGTTCCGGTTTGCTGCAGGAACAGGCGCAGAGCGCCGCGCGTCGCCGCCGCGAAGGCGTGATGGGACGGCTGGACGGCATACCGGTGGCCATCAAGGACAATTTCGACATCGCCGGCTGGCCGACCGGCGCCGGTTTGCCGGGTCGTGCCGACCACCTGGCGGCCCAGGACGCGCACGTGATGGCGCGCCTGCGTGCGGCCGGGGCCGTGGTGCTCGGCAAGACCAATCTGGACGAGGGCGCGCTGGGCGCCAGCACCAACAACCCGCACAACGGGCCTACACACAATCCGCACCGGAGCGGTTACACCGCCGGCGGCTCCTCGGGTGGATCGGCGGCCGCGGTGGCGGCGGGCATGGCGGTGGCGGCCGTGGGTTCGGACAGCCTCGGCTCGATCCGCATTCCCGCCAGCTATTGCGGCGTGTATGCCATCAAGCCGACACACGGCGAAATCTCCGCGCGCGGGCTGGTGCCGGCGGCGCGGCGGCTGGATGCGGTCGGTCTGCTGGCGCGCAGCGTCGACGACCTGACCATCCTGCTGCAGATCCTGGCCGGCTACGATGCCGACGACGCGCGCTCGCGGCACCGGCGCGTGGCCCTCTCGCCACCGGACTGGGAGCCGGGCAACCTGCGCACCGGCCTGCTGCCGGATCTTGCCGCGCTGGGCGTCGAGCCGGCGGTCGTCGAGGTGTTCGAAGCGGCCCTGGAAAAACTGCCGCGGGAACTCGGCCAGCGTCACCAGGTGGATTTCAGCGACTGGGATTTCGCGCGCACGCGTCGCGCCGGCCTGCTGCTGATGGAAACGGAAATGCTGGATACCTTCGAGCGCGATCTCGCCGATGCCGACTTCCCGGTTTCCGATGCGTTCCGCCGCATGCTCGATTATGCCGCGCGCAAGTCCGCCGCCGATTACGCGCGCGCCGACCGCGTGCTGGACATGGCCGGCCTGAAGATGCGCCGCCTGTTCTCGCAGGTGGACGTGCTGATCACGCCGACCACGCCGCAGGGCGCGTTCCCGCTGGACGGCCCGGTGCCGGCCAACCAGGCCGACCTGACCGCCTTCGCCAGCCTCGCCGCCTGTCCGGCCGTCAGCATTCCCATGGGCACCTTGCCCGACGGTATGCCCATCGGCATGCAACTGACCGGCCCGCGCGGCTCGGATTTGCGCCTGCTGGAACTGGCCGCCGTCTGCGCCTCGGCGCTTGACGCTGAGCCGGCATACCCGGTCGAGCCGGCCATGGCCACCGCGTAGGAGCCTGCCTGCAGGCGACCCGCCTCGACGCATGATCGAACCTCATGGCCGGCCGGTCGCGAGCAGGCTCGCTCCTACAAAAAAAGTCGATGCGCCGTCATAATGACGATCTCCCACGTTCGGCAGTTTCCCATGACGCAAAAAACCGTACTCAACGCCACCCACCGCGAGCTCGGCGCGCGCATGGTCGATTTCGGCGGCTGGGACATGCCGGTCAACTACGGTTCGCAGATCGAGGAGCACCACGCGGTGCGCCGCGAGGCGGGCATGTTCGACGTGTCGCACATGCGCGTGGTGGATCTGCATGGCGAGCGCGTGCGCGATTTCCTGCGCCACCTGCTGGCCAA
>DASSTF010000069.1:0-4461 GCA_035708045.1 Rhodanobacteraceae bacterium
CCGGTGTCGCGCTTGGACAGCTCCTTGGAGAGCTTCACGCGCTGCGCCTCGCCGCCGGAGAGCGTGGTCGCGCTCTGGCCGAGCTTGATGTAGTCCAGGCCCACGGCGCGCAGCGTGTCGAGCTTGCGCGCGATGGTCGGCACGTTCTCGAACAGGCTGAGCGCGTCCTCCACCGTCATGTCGAGCACGTCGGCAATCGTGTGGCCTTTGTAGTGGATCTCCAGCGTCTCGCGGTTGTAGCGCTTGCCGTGGCAGACGTCGCAGGGCACGTAGACGTCGGGCAGGAAGTGCATCTCCACCTTGAGCATGCCGTCGCCTTCGCAGGCCTCGCAGCGGCCGCCGCGCACGTTGAAGCTGAAGCGGCCCGGCGTGTAGCCGCGCGCGCGCGCCTCGGGCACCTGCGCGAACAGCTCGCGCAGCGGCGTGAACAGGCCGGTATAGGTGGCCGGGTTGGAGCGCGGCGTGCGACCGATCGGCGACTGGTTGATGTCCACCACCTTGTCGAACAGCTCCATGCCGGCGACCGACGCGTAAGGTGCGGGCTGCGTGCTGGCGCCGTTGAGTTCGGCGGCGGTGAGGCGGAACAGGGTGTCGTTGATGAGCGTGGACTTGCCCGAGCCGGAAACGCCCGTGACGCAGGTGAACAGCCCCGCCGGGATGGCCAGGTCGACCTGCTTGAGGTTGTTCCCGGATGCGCCCTTGAGCGTGAGCCAGCCATCGGTTTCGGCTTCGCGACGCAGCTCCGGTACCTCGATGGCGCGCTTGCCGGACAGGAACTGCCCGGTCAGCGAACGCTTCGATTTCAGCACGTCGGCGAGCTTGCCCTGGGCGACGATCTCGCCGCCGTGCACGCCGGCGCCGGGACCGATGTCGAGGATGTGGTCGGCGGCGCGGATGGCGTCCTCGTCGTGTTCGACCACGATCACCGTGTTGCCGAGGTCGCGCAGGCGCGTGAGCGTGCCCAGCAGGCGCTCGTTGTCGCGCTGGTGCAGGCCGATCGAGGGCTCGTCCAGTACGTACATCACGCCGACCAGGCCGGCGCCGATCTGGCTGGCCAGGCGGATGCGTTGCGCCTCGCCGCCGGAAAGCGAGTCGGCGTGACGATCCAGCGTCAGGTATTCCAAACCCACGTCGACCAGGAATTTCAGCCGTTCGCGGATTTCCTTGACGATGCGCGTGGCGATGTCGCCGCGCCAGCCGGCCAGTTTCAGTTTGCTGAAAAAGGCCAGGCTGTTGCCGATCGCCCATTCGCCGATCTCAGGCAGGGTATGGTCGTTCACGAACACGTGCCGCGCCGAGCGGTTGAGGCGCTGGCCGCCGCAGTCCGGGCAGGGTTTTTCGGCGATGTAGCGCGATAGTTCTTCGCGCACCGCGGTCGATTCGGTCTCACGGTAGCGCCGCTCCATGTTCGGCACGATGCCCTCGAAACGGTGCTCGCGCGTGACCTTGCCGCCGCGTTCGGTGATGTAGCGGAAGGCAATCTTCTCCTTGCCGGAGCCATACAGCACGGCCTGCTGCACTTTGGCCGGCAGATCCTTCCAGGGCGTTTCGACATCGAAACCGTAGTGGCTGGCCAGCGACATCACCAGCTGGAAAAAGTGCGCGTTGCGCCGATCCCAGCCACGCACCGCGCCGCCGGCCAGCGACAGTTCCGGATGGCGCACCACGCGCTCGGCATCGAACACCTGCGACACGCCCAGGCCATCGCACGTCGGGCAGGCGCCAACCGGCGAGTTGAACGAAAACAGGCGCGGTTCCAGCTCCGGCAGCGCGTAATCGCAGACCGGACAGGCATAGCGCGAGGAAAACAGTTGTTCCGGCGTGTCGGGATCGTCGAGGTCGGCGACGATGGCCAGACCTTCGCCCAGACGCAGCGCCGTCTCGAACGATTCGGCCAGGCGCTGCTTGAGGTCGGCGCGCGGACGGAAGCGATCCACCACCACGTCGATGTTGTGCTTGATGCGCAAGCCCAGTGGTGGCACCGCGTCCAGATCGTGCACGGCGCCGTCCACGCGCACGCGCACGAAACCCTGCGCGCGCAGCGCCTCGAACACCTGCACGTGCTCGCCCTTGCGCTCGCGGATCACCGGCGCCAGCAGCATCCAGCGCTTGCCTTCGTCCAGCGCCAGCGTGGCGTCCACCATCTGGCTGACCGTCTGCGCCGCCAGCGGAATGTCGTGATCCGGGCAGCGCGGGATGCCGGTGCGCGCGAACAACAGGCGCAGGTAATCGTGGATTTCGGTGATCGTGCCGACCGTCGAGCGCGGGTTGTGCGAGGTCGATTTCTGCTCGATGGAAATGGCCGGCGACAGGCCCTCGATGGAATCCACATCCGGCTTTTCCATCATCGACAGGAACTGGCGCGCGTACGAGGACAGCGATTCCACATAGCGGCGCTGGCCCTCGGCGTAGATGGTGTCGAATGCCAGCGAGGATTTGCCGGAGCCGGACAGGCCGGTAATCACGATCAGCTGATCGCGCGGCAGATCCAGGTCGAGGTTCTTGAGGTTGTGGGTGCGGGCGCCGCGGATGCGGATCTGGCTCATGTGGAAAATCTCGACGATGATGAGACCCGGCTTTCGGGCATCGACCATGACAGGTGGGGCAGACCCTTCACTATAACAAGCCGTCCTGCCAGAACCTGTCAGCAGGGTTGAATCCGGGCTCCCGGGCAGGCCGTCCTCGACTTGCATCACATGGCCTCGACAACGTAAAATCGCGGGTTCGCAATCGCGAAAACACCAAAGAAGAACGACAGAAGGGTCAAATCATGTACGCAGTCATCAAGACCGGCGGCAAGCAGTATCGCGTCATGCAGGGTGAATACCTGCGCGTGGAAAAGCTTGAAGCCGACGTGGACGGCACCATCACTTTCGATCAGGTTCTGCTGGTCGGTGAGGGCGAGAACGTGACCATCGGCGCGCCGCTGGTCGACGGCGCCACCGTCAGCGCCAAGGTGCTGAGCCACGGTCGTGGCAAGAAGGTGCGCATCGTCAAGTTCCGCCGCCGCAAGCACCACAAGAAGCAGCAGGGTCATCGTCAGCATTACACCGAGATCGAGATCACCTCGATCAGCGGTGGCAAGGCATAAGAGGAGCAAACCACCATGGCACATAAAAAGGGCGTAGGCTCCAGCAAGAACGGTCGCGACTCCAATCCGAAATACCTTGGCGTCAAGATCTACGGCGGCCAGGACATCGAGGCCGGCAACATCATCGTGCGTCAGCGCGGCACCCGTTTCCATGCCGGCGTCGGCGTGGGCCTGGGGCGCGACCACACGCTGTTCGCGCTGGTCGACGGCAAGGTCCAGTTCAAGACCCGCGGCCCCAAGAACCGCAAGTTCGTGGACGTCGTCCCGAACTGATCAGCTGGATTTTTCCGGCTCACGGCAAGGCCCCGTCAGCGTACGGGGTCTTGTTGTTTTGGAGAGGCGAGTGGTGAGGGACGAGGGGCGAGTGTAGGGTCTGCGGCAATACCCGATCTCGGCGTCCCTGCAGGGAACTTCGAATAGCTGCTTCTTTGCTCGTTATTCCGGCGAAAGCCCCCTGCTGTCGGGGAAATCCTCCAAATCGCCTCAGCGTCATTCCGGCGAAAGCCGGAATCCATTGTGATCGTAGCGGAAAGCTTTCAAATTCAATGATATGGCAAGTACGAAAAATGGATTCCGGCTTTCGCCGGAATGACGTTGAAACGGCTTACCGAACGGGTTTGAACGCGGCCTTATACTCCAAGCTCAACGCAGCCCTCACCGCGTCGCCCCTCACCACTCGCCTCTAACGCAATGAAAGTCGTCGACGAAGCCCACATCAACGTCAAAGCCGGCAACGGCGGCAACGGCTGCGTCAGCTTTCGGCGCGAGAAATACGTACCCAAGGGCGGCCCGGACGGCGGCGACGGCGGCAGCGGTGGCTCGATCTGGCTGGTGGCCGACGAAGGCCTCAACACCCTGGTCGATTTTCGCCACCAGCACCACTTCAAGGCCGAGCGCGGCCAGGACGGCATGGGCGCCGACCGCTACGGCAAGGGCGGCGAGGACCTCACGGTGCGCGTGCCTGTCGGCACCGTGGTCACCAACGTGGACACCAACGAAATCATCGGCGATCTGACCACGCACGGCGAACGCCTCAAGGTGGCGCAGGGCGGCAAGGGCGGCCTGGGCAACATCCACTTCAAGAGCTCGGTCAACCGCGCGCCGCGCAAGGCCACGCCGGGCACGCCGGGCGAAGAGCGCGAACTGAAGCTGGAACTGAAACTGCTGGCCGACGTCGGTCTGCTGGGCTTCCCCAATGCCGGCAAATCCACCTTCATCCGCGCCGTGTCCGCCGCCACGCCGCGCGTGGCCGACTACCCGTTCACCACCTTGCACCCCAACCTTGGCGTAGTGCGCAGCGGCCCCGAATCCAGCTTCGTCATCGCCGACATCCCCGGCCTGATCGAAGGCGCCGCCGATGGCGCCGGCCT
>DASSTF010000070.1:0-4385 GCA_035708045.1 Rhodanobacteraceae bacterium
AAGAACGCATTGAAGTGATGCGTCAGCGCAGCGTCGCGGGCGATCAGTTCCGGCAGCGCATGATTGAGCGGATTAGGCCGCGACAGACGGCTGCCGATGCCTCCCAGCACGCGTCCGACGACCTGCATGTCGGCATACGCCGCAGGCAGGTTGTCGGTCTGCATGTACGCAACGAATCGGCGCATCGGCGGCGGCAGCCATGCCGCGCGTTCGGTCAGCCGTTGCCGCAGGCGGATCGAGAAGGTTTCCAGCGACAGCGTCGACCAGCGGTCGAAATCACGCGCCAGGCAATGGTCGAACCACACGTCCAGCAGGATGCCGGCGTAACGCCGCCACGGCGGATCGAAAAGCCGGCGCGCGGCGCGCACCTCGGCGTGCGCATCGGTGTAGCTGTCCACGGCGCGATGCAAGTGGATGCCTGCGCGCAAGCCGTGCGGCAGGGACGGATCCGGCTTTCCGCGCACGAAATCGCCCAGGATGCCGCCCACTTCCAGATCGGCGTCGCCGGCGGCAAGCAGGGTATGCGCCAGATAATTCATGGTCTTGCCATCGTTTTGGTTATCATGGCCGCATGACCGACTCCACACTCGCCCAGGCGCCCGACACGTTTCCGGACGCCAGCCTCGGCTTCACCCTCGCCGGCCCGGCCGGCAAGCTTGAGGTGTCCGTCGACGTGCCGGCGGCCAGCCATGCCCGCAAGGGTACCGCCGTGATCTGCCATCCGCACCCGCTCGAGGGCGGCACCATGCACAACAAGGTGGTGACCATGCTCGAACGCGCGCTGCGCGAATCGGGGCTGGCCACGGTGCGTTTCAATTTTCGCGGCGTAGGCGATTCCGAGGGCGGTTTCGACAACGCCCGCGGCGAAGGCGACGACCTTGCCGCCGTGTGCGCATGGGTGCGTCGCGTGCACCCGGACGACGCGCTGTGGCTGGCCGGGTTTTCCTTCGGCAGTTTCGTGGCGCTCGACAATGCCGTGCGCCTGGGCGCCGACGCCCTGATCAGCATCGCGCCGCCAGTGGGACGCAGCTACGATTTCGACGCCATCGCCCTGCCCGATTGTCCGTGGCTGGTGATCCAGGGCGAGGACGACGAAGTGGTCGATCCGCAGGCGGTATTCGACTGGCTGGACGGTCTGGACAAGGAACCGACGGTCATCCGCATGCCCGAGACCAGCCACTTCTTCCATCGCCGCCTGCTCGACCTGCGCGGCGCGGTCAAGAACGCCGTGCGCACCTGGCTGCCCCCGGAGCGCCGGGCTTGAGCGACGCCGAGGTTCTGCTCTCCCCCGCTGCGCGCTACCGCGACGGAGTCACGGCCCACCGCTGGGAAAACGATCCGGCACAGGCCGTGGCACTGGACGCCTTCGACGCTCTGCACCGTGCCCTGCTCGACTGGAAACCGCCGGCCAACGGGCTGGTCGGCAAATTCCGCTCGCTGCTGGGCGAATCCGCCACGGGCGCGCCGCGCGGGCTGTACCTGTGGGGGCAGGTGGGGCGCGGCAAGACGTTCCTGATGGATCTGTTCGTCGCCAGTTTGCCGACGGGCATGGCGCTGCGCCGGCATTTCCATCATTTCATGGGCGAGGTGCACGAAGCCCTGCGTGCGCTGCAGCACAAGAGCGACCCGTTGCCCGAAGTGGCCGCCGGCATCGCGCGGCGCGCACGCGTGCTGTGCCTGGATGAATTCCTCGTCGACGACATCGGCGACGCGATGATCCTCGCCGGCCTGCTGCGCGGCCTGATGGCGCACAACGTGGTGCTGGTGACCACTTCCAACACGCCGCCGGCCAATCTGTACCGGGAGGGCCTGCAACGCGCGCGCTTCCTGCCCGCCATCGCCCTGCTGGAACGGCATTGCCGCGTGCTGGAACTCGACTCGGCCCATGACTGGCGCCTGCGTGCGCTGCATCAGGCCGCGATCTACCAGACGCCGCCGGGCGCCGAGGCGCGGCGCGCGCTGACGCGTATCTTCGACGACTACGCGCGCGGCGACGTGCGCGAAGACGATCACCTGGACATCCACGGCCGCCCCATCGCCGTACACCGCCGCGCCGACAACATCGCCTGGTTCGATTTCGACGCCCTCTGCGACGGTCCGCGTTCGCGCGCCGACTACACCGTGCTCGCCGATCGCTACCCCGCCGTCATCGTGTCCGACGTACCCATCTTCACGCCCGACAACCACGATCCGGCCAAGCGTTTCATCCATCTGGTGGACGCGCTCTACGACTGCCGTGTCAAGCTGGTCCTTTCCGCCGCCGCGCCCATCGTCGAGCTGTACGAAGGCGACCGCCTGCGCGCCGAATTCGCGCGTACGGAGTCGCGTTTGATCGAGATGCAGAGTGAGGAGTATCTGGGGCTGCCGCATGCGGTGGCCGGTATCGCTGGATCGTGAGGTGAAATGAGGCCTGCAAGGTCTTGAGAGAGGGGATTGGGGGCGGGTAGTGGGGGCGCAAGCACCAAGCAAAAAAGTAATTTCCAAGGTATCGGGCAGGCACTTGGCCATCACTTGACGTCTTGCCTGAACGCTACCTCGTGCGCCCCCCCTACCCGCCCCCAACCCCCTGTTTCAAAGCCCCCAAACAACAAACGGCCCCCGAAGGAGCCGTCTGCCATCACTCGCAAGAAACCAAATCAGGCCGCAAACAACCCGCGCATCTTCTTCATCGCATTGGCCTCGATCTGGCGAATGCGCTCGGCGGACACGCCGTATTCGTCGGCCAGTTCCTGCAGGGTGGCCTTGTTGTCCTCGTCCAGCCAGCGGCGCTGGACGATGTCGCGCGAGCGCGCATCCAACTCGCCCATGGCGGCGTCCAGGGTGGCCAGACGGTTTTCCGCCTGATCGGCTTCGGCGACGCTATCGTACGGATCGGCCTCGTCGTCCATGAGGAAGGCGGCCGGCGCGGGCTTGTCGTCGTCGCCGGCATCGACCGGCGCCTCGAAGCCGATGTCGCGGCCGGACAGGCGCGATTCCATTTCCAGCACGGTCTTTTCCGGCACGCCGAGATCGGCGGCCACGGCCTTGACCTCGCCGGCATTGAGCCAGCCCAGACGCTTCTTGGACTTGCGCAGGTTGAAGAACAGCTTGCGCTGCGCCTTCGTGGTGGCGACCTTGACGATGCGCCAGTTCTTGAGGATGAATTCGTGCATTTCGGCACGGATCCAGTGCACGGCAAAGCTGACCAGGCGCACGCCGTGGTCGGGATCGAAGCGCTTGACCGCCTTCATCAGGCCGATGTTGCCTTCCTGGATGAGGTCGGACAGCTGCAAGCCGTAACCGGAGTAACCACGCGCCACGTGCACGACGAAGCGCAGATGCGACGTGACCAGTTGGCGGGCCGCTTCCAGATCGTCCTCGCCGCGGAAACGGCGGGCCAGATCCTGCTCCTCTTCCACCGACAGCACCGGAATACGATGCACGGCGGAAATGTAGGCGTCCAGACTGCCGAGACGGCCCAGAACCGGCAAATTGTTGGCAACCATGGCCTGTGACATGCAAGCAACCTCGCTACGAGAACATACAGATTAGCACTCCTGCCATGAGAGTGCTAAAGGGCGGGAAAGTTCCCCGACCCGTTTCAGGATGATTTACTATA
This sequence comes from Rhodanobacteraceae bacterium, assembly GCA_035708045.1. Lineage (GTDB taxonomy): Bacteria > Pseudomonadota > Gammaproteobacteria > Xanthomonadales > Rhodanobacteraceae > Oleiagrimonas. The sequence goes on from DASSTF010000070.1 coordinate 3,599, forward strand.
CCACATGGTACATGAAATAGACTTGAATGGCGCCCCCGGCTCGTACATGCCGGCGAACGGAGCGTTCAGTTCAGGAGCCTGGGGCGCAGAAACATCGGGCTGCAAAAGCGTCTGCGCGGTCCATATTTCCACCGATTCTTGACCCATGGAACCACCATGGGCTGGCGAATCGTCGAAAATCTGTCCTCACGCAGCCACCTTTTCGCCTCGAATATTTCTACGCCCCAGGCTCCAGCGGCGGCAAGGCGTCGCGCGGCGGCAGCGACCAGTCCACAGGAGCCTGCCCGTGCTCGCGCAGATAGGCGTTGGCCATGGAAAAATGGCCACAGCCGATGAAACCGCGATGCGCCGACAGCGGCGAAGGATGCGGCGCGCGCAGTACCCGGTGGCGGTTCTCGTCGATCAGGCGTCCCTTGGCCTGGGCATAACTGCCCCAGAGCAGGAACACCAGACCCTCGCGCTCGCGATTGAGATGGTCGATGGCGGCATCGGTAAAACCTTCCCAGCCCCGCCCCTGATGCGCGCCCGCCTGTCCGCGCTCGACAGTAAGCACGCTGTTCAGAAGCAGCACGCCACGGTCGGCCCAGGGCACCAGAAAACCGTGGTCGGGACGCGCCACACCGAGGTCGCGCTCGATTTCCTTGAAGATATTGTCCAGCGACGGCGGCACGCGTACGCCCGGCTGCACCGAAAAACACAGACCGTGGGCCTGACCGGGGCCGTGATAGGGATCCTGCCCCAGAATCACCACCTTGACCGCTTCGAATGGCGTGTGCTCGAAAGCGGC
>DASSTF010000071.1:0-2645 GCA_035708045.1 Rhodanobacteraceae bacterium
CTCGAAGAAGGCATCCACGAACTCCTTGGCTTCACGTTTGTTCAGGCCGAGATCGATAAACAGCTGTTCAGCCATGGCTGCCTTGGTCAGGGTCATCTCATCCTCGCAGTCGTGCCATGCAATCGTGCTCCAGCGCAGCCACCGCATCGGCCACACAGCGATTTGCGTCATCGTCGGTTAGGGTGCGCGATTCGTCCAGCAAAATCAAGCCTATAGCCAGACTTTTGCGACCTGTATCCACGCCTTCACCCTGATATTGGTCAAACAATCGCAGCGTTTTGAGACGTGTGCCCAGTGTCCGGCGAATGCAGGCGGCCACTTCCGCCCAGCTCACACCCTCGGGCAAATCCATGGCGATGTCGCGGCGCACGGAGGGAAAACGTCCGATCACGGCCGCCCGTGGCAGACGGCGTTCGCATACGGCGTCCAGATTCACTTCGACCATATAGACGTCGTGATCGAGATCCAGCGCGGCCAGGCGCTCGGGATGCAGCATGCCGATCACGCCGACGTCGTGACCGCCGCGCCGGATGCGCGCGGATCGGCCCGGATGCAGCCACGAGGGCAGTCCGTCGGCAACCAGTTGCCAATCGTCGGCGACGCCCGTGGCTGCCACCAGGGCATCAAGATCGCCGCGGATGTCGTGGAAATCCAGCGCACGCGCCTTGACGCCCCACTGTTCGGCGCTGGCCGTGCCGCAGGCGACCCAGGCCACCCGCGCGGTTTCGGTCGGCGCATCGCCCGCCTTGGCGGGGGCGGCGAACACGTGGCCGCGCTCGAACAGGCGCACGCGGGTCTGCTGGCGCGCCAGGTTGTGCTTGAGCGCCTCGACCAGGCCCGGCAGCAGCGAGGGGCGCATCACGGCCAAGTCGGCGGTCAGCGGATTGGCCAGGAGCACGCCCTGCCCGTCCATGCCCCAGGCCGTCAGCAGGTCCGCGTTGACGAAAGCCATGGAGATGGCTTCGTGATAATCGCGATCGACGAGGTCGGTGGCGATGTCGAGCGACGTGCGGCGGGTTTCCGCTTGCGGCCCGAGCACCAGTTCGCCGCTGGGCGCGCGCGTCGGGATGTGCTCGTAGCCGTGCACGCGGGCGATTTCCTCGATGAGGTCTTCCTCGCGCGCGATGTCGAAGCGGCGGCTGGGGGCGATGGCCTGCCAGCCCTCGTCGGTGGTTTCGACCTGCATGCCGAGGGCGCGCAGCATGCGCTCGACGTCGGCATCGTCGATGGCCAGACCCAGCACGCGGACCAGGCGCGCACGGCGCAGGCGCACCGGCGCGTTGGCCGGCAATGCCTCGATGTTTTCGGCCACGCAGACCGGACCGGCCTTGCCGCCGGCGATGGACAGCAGCAGTTCGGTCGCCCGTTCCAGTGCGCGGCGCGGCAATTCGGGATCGACGCCGCGCTCGAAACGGTGCGAGGCATCGGTATGCAGGCCCAGCTTGCGCGCCCGGCCCATGATGGCGGGCGGCGCGAAATGCGCGCTCTCCAGAAAAATGTTGCGCGTGGCGTCGGTGACGCGCGAAGCCTTGCCGCCCATGACGCCGGCCACGGCCAGCGCCTCGCGGACGTCGGCGATGACCATGAAGCCCTCGTCGAGCACGGCTTCGCTGTCGTCCAGCAGGGTCAGTTTTTCGCCCTTGGCGGCATGGCGCACGACGATGTCGCCTTCGAGCTTGTCGTTGTCGAAGGCGTGCATGGGCTGGCCCAGCTCCAGCATCACGTAGTTGGTGACGTCGACCACGGCGCTGATCGGGCGCACGCCGGCGCGGCGCAGGCGCTCGGCCATCCACAGGGGCGTGGCCGCTGTCGGATCGATACCTTCGACCACGCGCCCGAGATAACGCGGGCAATCGGCGCCGGCTTCCAGACGAATGCCACGTGTCGCCTTGCTTGACACCGGCGCCTGTGTCTCCGGCAGATCGGTCAGTTGGGCGCCCAGGACGGCGGCCACGTCGCAGGCCAGACCCAGCATGCCGAGGCAGTCGGGGCGATTGGGCGTCAGGCCGATCTCGATGCTGGCGTCGGGCAGGCCAAGATAGTCGGCCAACGGCGCGCCAACCGGCGCATCGGCAGGCAATTCCATCAGCCCCGAAGCGTCCGCATCCACGCCCAGCTCCTTGGCCGAGCAGAGCATGCCGAACGACTCGATGCCGCGCAGCCTGGCCTTCTTGATGACCATGCCGCCGGGCATGTGCGCACCGACGGTGGCCAGCGGCGCTTTCAGACCGACGCGTGCATTGGGCGCACCGCAGACGATCTGCAATGGTTCGCCCTGCCCCGCATCCACCTTGCATACCTGCAGGCGATCGGCCTCCGGATGCTTTTCCACGGCGATGATTTCGGCGACCACGATGCCGTCCAAGGATGCACCCAGCACCTCGACATCCTCGACTTCGAGGCCGGCCATGGTCAGGCGGTGGGTCAGAGTTTCACGATCCGCATCGATGGCGACCAGTTCGCGCAGCCAGTTTTCCGAGAATTTCATGGTTGGGACTCCGGGACTCGGGACTCGAAGATCGGGACCCGGAACCCGGGACCCGGGACCCGATTTTCGGGCAGGCCGGTGCGAGCATTGAACATACCGAACTCAAATGGTGTATGGAGGAAATGCCGGACTTCCTGATGACACCCGATATATTCGA
>DASSTF010000072.1:0-15464 GCA_035708045.1 Rhodanobacteraceae bacterium
TCGCCTTGAGCCTCAACACGCGCCCTCGCAAGCGCCATGGTTTCCGAACACCGTTGGAGGTGTACAACGAGTTACTGGATTTGGCCGAAGTCAAAACCGGAATTATGCATTGACTGTTGCACGTGAACCTTGAAACCGCCCAGAAATTGTTGATTGAGCCTAGCTCTTGCGTCCCCTTAGCTGCTTAATTGTTACTGACACGAATGGCGCTTACTTGGCAGCCATCCGGCCCAAACCGTTCGCGTTGAGCGTAGCCTGCGCAGCAGGCGAAGTCGAAGCGCATCCAGCACAGTTACGTCATGTCCGGCATGCCCTTCGACTCCGGCCTGCGGGCTACGCTCAGGACGAACGGTGGTTAAGTAAGCGCCATTCGTTACTGACACCTTCCCCTTAGTCAGACACCTTTTCCTGTTTCCTGCTGACACCTTTTCCTGATTTAATTTCCCTCATCCTCTTTTTGGTCGTGGTAATGTTGAAGCGCTTGCAGGGGGAGTGGCGTACATGCGACGAGTTGCCGTGGCGGGTGATCCGGCGTGGTCAGGCTGCGCTTTGACAGAATTATGCTTCGGGGGAGCATGAGATTGGATGACAGCAGCAGTATGCTTGTTGGGGTCGCATCGTGTCTGCAGCGATATGGCGCAGGCAGGTAGCGAATGATGAGAGCCACGGAGATTTGTCAGCTGCGGGTATGGTGGCGAGCATCGTTCGCCCTTGCGATCGCAATGTTCGTCATGGTTCCGGTGAGCGCCAGTGTCAGTCATGCACAGCAGCCGTGGTACCACGACGCGCCGCCCCGCATGCGTGCGTTCTTTGTCGCGGCTCGCAAGGCCGATCGTATCCAGGATCCGTTGCAGCGTTGCCTGGCTTACCCGGACTTTCCCGGCAACCATTGGCCGAAGGATCTTGCGCGCTTTTATTGTCGTTATCTGTTCGGGCCGCATATTACGATGGCGGATATACGTGACGCGGTCCGCACTGGCCACTACCGTGCACTGGACAGCCGTTATGCTGCTGACTTGGCAAAACATTTTTCCATTACCCATTTTGAGGAAGTTATTCACTCCGATTTTTCGGCAATCCACAATATAGGGTCGGCACAGAGATTGCGCGAGTTAAACAGGCTTACCCAAGTCTGGCTCAAAGCTGATCCACATAGTGCTTATGCGCTGGCCGTACGCGCCGAATACATGCGAACCATGGCATGGAAAATACGTGGCGGCAATTGGAATATCGCCGAACCAGCGGGTGCCGAGGTAGCCGCATTGGAGGATGCCTACGTTGCCATCGACTTTACCCTGCTGCTTCAAGGGATTCGGCCACCGTTATTGTCGATCTACTCCGACTTCAGGTCGCTGATCCGCATGGCGACACAAGCGCGGCAACCCCGCACGGCATTCGATTATGCAAACGCAGGAATCAAGCTTGATCGCCGTGCGCTCGAAATTGAGCCGAAGCTGCTTCCGGCCTATGTCACCATAGTGAACCTGGGTCGGATGACAGGGCAGGTGCAGGTGGCGAAATGGGCATTCAACGCTGGCAGTGGCGTCGATCCTGCCTGCAAGGTACTTACTGGCGCAGTCATGGTTAACCGGTCGCCGCGCTGGGGTGGTAGCCATCGAGCCATGGTGAAGCTGAAAAAACAACTTGAGGCGGAAGCCGTGCGGCGGCCATTTCTGGAGCGCACGATTATCATGCCACGAGTGGACAAGGCCGATGAGCTACGCATGCACGAAGCCTACGACAAGGCCTACGCGACGATACAGCCAGCACTATTGCGGACACCCGACGCACACAGTTTCCAACTGGCAGCGCGTATTCTTGCCGGCGTCAAGCCTTCCAAGCCGTTGAAGCAATTCGAATACCTGCTGGAGGCATCGCGATTCAATCCGGCAGGTGATGCCTGGGTCAGCTATACGCGTGCGTTGTTCATGTTGAAATTGGCTAAAGATCCGCAATGGGCACTACCAAGCATGAAAATCGCGGTACGCGCTGAACCGAATGACCCCAAAGGACATTTTTTTCTTGGCTTGGCTTATCTGGACCTCGATGCATACGCCAAGGCGAAGAAGGAGTTCACTTTTGTCGCCGGGATCGACAATAGCCTCAAATATCCAGCCATCATGAATCTCGCGATCATTGCCATGGAGCGTGGGTATCCTGCGAAGGCGCAGTCATATCTGGACGAGTTTCTGGACAAACACCCGGACGACGTGCATGGCTGGGATCTGCGTGGCATGGCATTCATGCAGAGCAATGATCTGGAGGCGGCCAAGACCGCATTCACTACTGCACTGGACAAGGCTGCTAAACAGGGTCGCCATGATATTTTCGTAAACAAGGCTCAGCGGCTATTGCGCAAGGTGAATCGGATGATCATTGACGTTCACTGATCACGAAATAAAGATAAATGAAGAGGGTGAGGTGGATGTTTCCCTGAGGCTCACCTGTTTTTCCCCATATCGCTGTGTCCTACAGCACAGACTTGATCCGGGTATCTCGCTGTGGATGGTCGAATACAATCGCATGCGTGGCTCTATGATTCTCTACCCGCAACACGCTCCATTTTGTTGCACCGGTGGGCACGGGACATTGCCGTACGAACAGAAGACGCAACAATCGCCGGGCAGGGGTTTAAGCAAGGTGTGGCAGTGCCGGCATTCGTAAAAATGCCGGCATGCATTGGTGGGCATGGTTTCCTGTTGTTGGTGTCCGCAGGCTGGGCAGGTGAGGGTGGATTGGAGTTGGATGGCGGACATGGCGGAGTCAATCCTCCTCGCCGGCTGCCAATCGCACGGGTCGCCAGTGGTGGTTTTCGTCCAGCAGGCGATCCTGGGTGGATGGGCCTTCGGAGCCGGCGGCGTAGAAGTCGGGGGTGCCTTTTTGCCAGGCCTTGAGTACCGGGTCGAGGAGTTTCCAGGCCCATTCGACTTCGTCGAAGCGCAGGAAATGGGTGCGGTCGCCTTCCATGGCGTCCATCAATAGCTGTTCGTAGGCGGAGAAGCCGGTGTCGTCGAGGTCATAGGCGGCGGTGAGTTTGGCTTGCCTGCCATCCAGTTCAAGCCCCGGCTGTTTGGCGTTGGCCAATAATGTCATGGCCTGGTTGGGTTTGATGCGGAACACCATCCAGTTGTTGTCAGCGTTCAAGGCCCGCGGCAGGGCGCCCGGGGTTTTCTTGAATTGCACGGCGATTTCCGAACAGTTGCTGGCCATGCGCTTGCCGCTGCGCAGGTAGAACGGCACGCCTTGCCAGCGCCAGTTGTCGATTTCCAGGCGCAAGGCGGCGAAGGTTTCGGTGTTGGAGTCTTTGGCCACGCCGGGTTCGCTGCGGTAGCCGGCGAGTTTCCTGCGCCCGTCCTTGCCGGCGCGGTATTGGCCGCGTACGGCGTGGTGCTTGACGTTGCGCGCGGTGATCGGCTTGACCGAACGCAGCACCTCGACCTTGTGGTCGCGCAGCACGTCGGCGTCCCAGCTCGACAGCGGCTCGATGGCGGCCAGGCTGAACAACTGCATCAGGTGGTTCTGCAGCATGTCGCGCAGGGCGCCGGCGTGGTCGTAGTAGCTGGCGCGCTTTTCCACGCCCAGGGTCTCGGCGTAGGTGATCTGCACCTGCTCGACGTGCTCGGCGTTCCACACCGGTTCCAGGAAGCGGTTGGCGAAGCGGAACACCATCAGGTTCTGCGTGGTTTCCTTGCCGAGGAAATGGTCGATGCGCAGGATCTGTTTTTCCTGCCAGTGGGTGTGCATCTGCGCGCGCAGTGCCTGGGCGCTGGCCAAGTCGGTGCCGAAGGGTTTTTCCACGACCAGGCGGCGCCAGCCGCGTTTCGGCGACTTGGTCATGCCGGCTTCGCCGAGGGCCTTGGCGGCGGGGCCGAACAGGGATGGCGGCAGGGCCAGGTAGAAGAGGGTGCGCGGTGACAGCTTGGTGTCGAGTTGTTTCAGGTCGTCGGCTTCCAGCTCACCATGGATGTAGCCGAGGCAGTCGCGGAAGCTTTTCCAGTGGGCCTCGGTGAAATCTTCGGCGAAGGATTTCAGGGCTTTGTGGATGTGGTTTTCGAAACGCTCCTGGCTCCACGATTCGATCGAGTAGCCGACGATTTTGAGGTCGGGCGTGAGGCCGAGCTTGTGCAGGCGGTATAGCGCCGGCATCAGCAGGCGCTTGGTGAGGTCGCCGGTGGCGCCGAGGATGACCAGGGTGGTTTTGCTCATGGGAACCTCGATGGTGTGGATTTTTATTGTTGTAGGAGCCTGCCTGCAGGCGATTGCCTGGGGTGCCGAGTAATCTGGCAATCGCCTGCAGGCAGGCTCCTACGAGGAGCGACGGGGGGCGTCAAGGTTTCTTTTTTTCGTCATGACCACCGAAGGCGTGGCGCATGGCGGACATCACCTTGTTGGCGAACTGGTCGCGGTCGCGCGAGCTGAAGCGGCCGAACAGGGCGGAGGTCAGTACGGGGACGGGTACGCCTTCCTCGATGGCGGCGAGTGCGGTCCAGCGGCCTTCGCCGGAGTCGGAGACGCGGCCGGAATAATTTTCGAGTTTCGGATCGGCACCCATTTCGATGGCGGTGAGGTCGAGCAGCCAGGAGCCGATCACGCTGCCGCGGCGCCAGACTTCCACGATGTCGGCGAGGGGCAGGTCGTACTTGTAGTGTTCGGGGTGTTCGAGCGGCGTGGTTTCGGCGTCGTTCTCGCGTTTCTCGTTGCCGATGTTGGCGTGCTTGAGCACGTTGAGACCTTCGGCGTAGGCGGCCATCAGGCCGTATTCGATGCCGTTGTGCACCATCTTGACGAAGTGGCCGGCGCCCACGGGGCCGCAGTGCAGGTAGCCTTTTTCGGCTGCCGCGGGTGCGCCCTCGCGGCCGGGTGTGCGTTCGGCGGCTTCGACGCCGGGGGCAAGTGCCGCGAAGGCCGGTTCCAGATGCTTGAACGCCTTGTCCGGGCTGCCGATCATCTGGCAATAGCCGCGTTCGCGGCCCCACACGCCGCCGCTGACGCCGACGTCGACATACATGATGTTCTTGTCGGCCACGGCCTTGGCGCGGCGGATGTCGTCGACGTAGTGCGAATTGCCGCCGTCGATGATCATGTCGCCGGCTTCGAGCAGTGGCACCAGTTCGTCGAGCACGCTGTCGACCACGCCGCTCGGCACCATCATCCACACGGCGCGCGGCGCGGCGAGTTTCTGCACCAGTTCGGACAGGCTGGCGGCGGTGTCGGCGCCATGGTCGGCGATGGCCTTGCGTGCATCGGCATGGGTGTCGAAACCGACGCAGGCCACGCCGCCATCCTGCATGCGCGCGACCATGTTGGCTCCCATGCGGCCGAGGCCGATCATGCCCAGTTGCAGTTTGCTGCTCATAGAAGGTTCTCCCAAAGCCGGAATCCGCCTTTGAAGGCGTTGTCGTTGTCGCCGCGGCGAACGCCGTCGGGCAGGCTGTCGAAGTGGCGTACGTTGCCGCCTCCGAGCACCACGTAGTCGGGTTCCATGGCGGTGCGCAGGGTGTCGACGATGTCGAGCACGTTGGCCTTCCACTGGTCGGGATGTTTCTCGCGGAAGGCTTCGCCGACGTAGTACTCGTAGTCGTGCTGCCTGTACGGCAGGTGGGCCAGTTCCATCGGTTCGACGTGGCCGTCGACGACCATGGCCGAGCCCAATCCGGTGCCGAGGCCGAGGAACAGCATGCGCCCGCCCTCGTAGCTGCCCAGCGCCTGCATGGCGGCATCGTTCAGGATGCGCACGGGCTTGCCGAAGGCTTCGGCAAAGTCGAAGCCGACCCAGCCGCTGCCGAGGTTGTGCGGCTCGGCCAGGATGCGGCCGTGCACCACGGGCGCGGGCAAGCCGATGCTGACGAAATCGTACGATTTGCCGCGCAGCATCTTGCCGAGTCTGGACATCATCTGTTGCGGCGTGAGTTCAGGGCCGGAAACGCATTGCTGCTCTTTTTTGCCCGCGCCGAGCATGGCCTTGACGTGGCTGCCGCCGATGTCCAGCGCCAGCACCTTGCGCTTGCGCGTGCGGGTAGCGGGCGCGGCGTCGCGCGCCTTGCGGTACCAGCGGATGGCGGCGTTGGTGGAGGCATCGTGGTCGAGGCGCTTGTTCGGCGACTCGATTTCCTCGGCCACCTTTTTCGCCAGCACCTTGCCCAGTTCCACGCCCCACTGGTCGAACGGATCGATGTCCCAGATCGCGGCCTGGGTGAATACGCTGTGCTCGTACAGGGCGACCAGCGCGCCGAGCGCGTGCGGCGTCAGCATGTCGGCCATCAGCAGACTGGACGGGCGGTTGCCCTCGAACACCTTGTGCGGCGCGAGGCGGGCCGGGGTGCCTTCGGCGCGAACTTCCTTGACGGTCTTGCCGCGCGCCAGAGCTTCGGCCTGGGCGATGACGTTGGCGATCAGCAGGTCGTGGTGGTTGCCGAGCGGGTTGAGCGGCTGGCCGAAGGCGATGAAGTCGCAGGGGATCAGCCGCGTGCCCTGGTGGATCAACTGGTAGAACGAATGCTGGCCGTTGGTGCCGGGCTCGCCCCAGAAGATCGGACCGGTGGCGTAATCCACGCGCTTGCCGCCGAGGGTGACGTGCTTGCCGTTGGACTCCATGTTGAGTTGCTGCAGATAGGCCGGAAAGCGCGTCAGGTACTGCTCGTAGGGCAGCACGGCCACGGTTTCCGAGCCGAAGAAGTTGGTGTACCAGACGTTCAGCAGGCCCATGATGACGGGCAGGTTCTTTTCCAGAGGCGTCTTGCGGAAGTGCTCGTCCATGGCGTGAAAGCCTTCCAGCATTTCGCCGAAGCGCTCCGGGCCGATGGCGATCATGGTCGACAGGCCGATCGCCGAATCCATCGAATAGCGGCCGCCGACCCAGTCCCAGAAACCGAACATGTTGGCGGTGTCGATGCCGAACTTTTCCACCGCCTCGTGGTTGGTGGAAAGCGCCACGAAATGGTGCCTGATGGCGTCCTTGTTGCCGCGCCCGCATGCCTTCAGCAACCAGTCGCGCGCGGTGTGCGCGTTGGTCATCGTTTCCAGCGTGGTGAAGGTCTTAGAGGCCACGATGAACAGCGTTTCTTCCGGCCGCATGCCGTGCACGGCCTCGGCGAAGTCGGTGCCGTCGACGTTGGACACGAAGCGGAAATTCAGGGCGCGGTCGCTGTAGTGGCGGAGCGCTTCGTAGGCCATCACCGGGCCCAGATCGGAGCCGCCGATGCCGATGTTGACGATATTGCGGATTCGTCGCCCGCTGTAGCCTTTCCACTCGCCGGTGCGCACCTTGCGCGCGCACTCGGCCATGCGTTCGAGCACGGCGTGGACTTCGGGAACGACGTTTTCGCCATCGACGCGGATGACCTTGCCTTTCGGCGCGCGCAGGGCGACATGCAGGGCGGCGCGGTGTTCGGTGGGGTTGACGATGTCGCCGGCGAACATGGCGTCGCGTCGCGTTTCAAGATGGCAGTCGCGGGCCAGCGCCATCAGGCGCTTCATCGTGGTTTCGTCGATGCGGTGCTTGGAGTAGTCCAGTGTCCAGCCGGCGCCCTTGGCGGTGAAGCGTTTGGCGCGTTGCGGATCCTTGTCGAACAGGGCGCGCAGATGATGGCGGGCGATGGATTTTTGATGGGTTTCGAGAGCTTTCCAGATTTTCTTGTCGCGCAGTTCGCTCATGCCTTGTTTTCCTTTGCCGTTGCGCTGGTTGGGGTGAGATATGGGGGTACGGAGTTGTTCTGATTGACATCGACGCCTGGCAGAAAATCCCCTCTCCCGCCGGGAGAGGGTGCCCGCAGGGCGGCGAGGGCTCGCGCTTGCGTCATGTGTGTTGTCTGCAAGAGCGCACCCTCATCCGTCGCTTCGCGTCACCTTCTCCCGGAAGGAGAAGGGAAATAGTTCTTCCGAGGATACGCCACGCGACTGAATGAGTCAGGTGCATGGCACGGCGACCGGGAGGCTGGTGCACGACGCCCCGATCGGGTTAGTGTGTAGGAATACCCATGCTGGGGAGCGCACAGCAGACCATGAAGGCACTTGTCCGTCTGTTTTTTCGCATCTACGAAAAGTGGAAGCACGACGTGCTCATGGAGAGCGACTTCCACCCCAGCGTCAGCATCCTCAAGGTGTCCTTCATCGCCCTGTTCGTGGGTGGGGCGGCAGCGGTCATCGCGTGGATGCTTTACCACCTGATCGGCCTGGTCACGCACCTGGCTTTCGCGGGGCAATGGTCGTTCGATTTCGTGCAGCCGTCCGAGCTGGGGGCGGCATGGTGGGTCGTGCTGATCGCGCCGGTGGTGGGCGGTCTGCTCATCGGCCTGATGGCGCGCTACGGCACCGACCGCATTCGTGGACATGGCATTCCCGAGGCGCTGGAAGCGATCCTGTTCCGCAAGTCGAAGATGATGGCCAAGGTGGCCATCCTGAAACCGATTTCCTCGGCCATCGCCATCGGCACCGGCGGGCCGTTCGGCGCGGAAGGCCCGATCATCATGACCGGCGGCGCGGTCGGCTCGCTGGTGGGGCAGGTGTTCTATCTCACCTCGATCGAGCGGCGCACGCTGCTTGTGGCCGGCGCCTGCGCCGGCATGTCGGCAACCTTCGGCACGCCCATCGCGGCCACGCTGGTGGGTGTGGAATTGCTGCTGTTCGAGATGCGCCCGCGCAGCACCATCCCGGTAGCCATCGCCTGTTTCGTGGCGTCCGCGCTGCGACCGTTCCTGCTCGGGCCGGGACCGCTGTTTCCCATCGCGACACAGTTCCATCTCACCATTGCCGCGCTCGGCATGGCGGCCGTCAGCGGGCTGCTGGCCGGATTGCTTGCCACGTTGGTGACGTTCCTGGTCTACAAGGTCGAGGATCTTTACCGGACATTGCCGATCCACTGGATGTGGTGGCCGGCGCTTGGCGCGTTGATCGTGGGGATAGGCGGCATCATCGATCCGGATACCCTGGGTGTGGGCTACGGCATCATCGACCAGTTGCTGACCGGCCAGATCGTCGGCATGGGCATCCTGATCTTCATGGTGGTCAAGGCGGTGATCTGGATTTTCTATCTGAGTTCCGGCACCTCCGGCGGCACGCTGGCGCCGCTGCTGGCCTTGGGTGCGGGCCTGGGCGGCCTGGAAGCGTTGATCTTCCCCGGCCCCGATCCGCTGCTGTGGCCGCTGCTCGGCATGGGGGCGATGCTGGCGGCGGTCATGCGCATGCCCTTCACCTCGATCATGTTCGCGCTGGAACTGACCGGCAATGCCAGCGTGCTGCCGGCGCTCCTGATCACCTGCACGGCGGCCTACGGCACCAGCGTGTTCGTGATGAAACGTTCAATCCTGACCGAAAAGATCGCCCGCCATGGTCGCGACATCTTCCGTCCCTACGTGGTCGATCGCATGGAATACATGCCGGTGCACGAAGTGATGTCGCGCGACATCGTGAGTGTGCCGTCCACACTGACCGTGCGCGAACTGGCCGACCGCTATTTCGGCATCGAGCAGAGGTACCGCGCCTATCCCGTCGTCGATGCCGACAACATCCTGCTTGGCATCGTCGAACGCAGCCGCGTGCAGGCATGGTTGAAGGAAGATCCGAGCGGCACCCGGATTCTGGCCGACATCATCGGCAAGGATCCGGTCATGGCCTATCCCGATGAAAGCTGCAAGAGCGTGGCCATCCGTGCTGCCGTGGAAAACCTCGACCGCATGCCGGTCGTCAGTGCCGATCGCCAGCAGCTGCTGGGCATGATTACCCGCTACGACCTACTGAAGCCGTACACCCATCACTACAACGAGGAAGTACTGCGCGAGCGGATGTTCGGGCGACGCAGGAATGCGCACAAGGCAGAGTGAAGAATTTGAGTCTCACCTTTGTCGATATACCTTACACATTTTCCGTGTTGCAGGAAGCATGAAAAACATCATGTAAGCAACGAGTTGCGTGAAAATGCGTCGATCGCGGTTTCAACCGGTGTCGGAAAATCTGGCAATTGTTTTCATCCGAGGCCGCGTCATGGATTGAAGTACATGTAAATCAATCACTTGAATGTGATGGCATGCAACATGCTTGGCAAGCGTGACCATAACAACGATATCGCTTGCGCGTTCAAGGAGAATTGTCGTGAAAAAGAGCATTCCGATGGGTTTGATATCGGCAGCCGTGGCCGGGTTGTTTGCAGTGGCAACACCGACGTTTGCAACGCCAGTCACGCAAACCATCGATGTGGGGCAGGTATTTACAGGGGCAACGCCGAATGGCCAGGCGCCATGGCTTACCGCAACCTTCATGTATGACAACGATGGCAGCTCCCATGTCGGCACCCTGACCCTGTATTCGAATCTGACCGACGGCAATTTCCTACAGGGCGGAAACGGGAATGGCGTGATGGGCTGGGGCTTCAACCTCGACGGCAACTCCCTGACGGGTTACGACTGCACTTCGGGTACGTGCGCGACCCAAGTGGGCACGGGCAGTGTCAACTCCGGGCCAGTCCCGGGTGGATTCAACCTGGGCTTTGGCTGGACTTCGCAGGACCGTTTCGATGGAAGCGACACGGCGACCTATTCGTTGACGTTTGCCGACATGCTCACGACATCGCCGTTCATGGCCAACGGAGATGGATACCTCTCGTTCGCGCACGTGCAGGGCATCACTGGCAGCGACGACAGCAGCGGTTTCATCGTGGACGACCCGGTTGTTCAGCCGGTGCCCGAACCTGCGGCCTTGGGCATGTTCGGGCTGGGTGTGTTGGTGTTAGGAATCTTCGTCGGCTTGCGCCGCCGCTTTTCCTGATTCCGAATGGAGTGCTACCCGGCAAGCGGCGCAGTTGACGTCGCCGCGCAAGCCATGGCCTTGGCGATGACGGACTGCGGGAATCCCATTTCCGCGAGCAGGCGAATGGCGTTGCGCGCGCGAGTGGCGCCGGAACGCAGGCGGTAGTCGAAATAGCCGTCCACGTCAGGATCTTCCTGGAAATGGTAGCAGTTGTAATGGGCTTTCAACGCGGTTTGCAATTCGACATCGTGGGTGGTGGCCAGGACGATGGCATTTCGGGCCAGCGCTTCCAGCACCGATCGCGCGATGGCGATGCGCTCGATGGTGTTGGTGCCGCTGAACAGCTCGTCGATGATGAGCAGGCTGGGCTGCTCTTGATCGACCGTGTCGAAAAAGGACTGGATGCGCTCCACCTCGGTGAAGTAGTGGCTTTTGCCGGAAGCCACCGAATGGCTGCCCTGAATGGAAGCCAGCACCCGGACGCGCGGGACGATGGCGCGTGACGCCAGGCAGATCCCCAGCGTGCGAGCCAGCACTGCATTGATGCCGAGCATCTTGATGAAAGTGGTCTTGCCGGCCATGTTGGAGCCGGTGATCAGGGCCGAGCGCTGTTGCAGGTGGATCGAGTTGGCCACGCCGTCGGGCAGCAGCGGGTGAAGACCGTCGACCACGACGAGATCCGCCGCATCGGTGAATTCGGGCCGGCAGTGCGTCTTGAACTGCGCCAGAAAGGAAGCGACGGCGATGTTGGCATCGAGCTCGCCCACCAGTTCGAAATCCGGCGCGATGAGTTTGCGCAGTTTGCGGAACCGGTTGATGGCGGAGGCATGAATCACCAGTTCCATCGCGCATGCCAGATTCAGCCAGATGCCGAGCCACGAGAATGGTTCGCGCTTGGTGATGAACAGCCAGCGCAAGGCACGTCGCATCCGCGCACGCCGGGCTTTCCCCGCGTGCAGGCGCGCCAGCTGCGGCACGTCGGGGTGCGTCTCGTGCAACGCGGCAAGCGCATCGGCGGTACGGATGAGCGCCATGCACGACACCATCGCCTCGTTGTCGCGCGTGACCTGCCAGTGGGTCTTGAGGATGAGCACGAAATTGACGAAGAGCACCGCCATCCAGACCCACGTGGGCAGATGCGCAACGAGCGCCGTGGCAAAGATGGCCACACAGACGAGGCACCACAAGCTCCAGCCCAGCTTGTGCGTCGGCACGTCGTCCAGACTGCCGAAAAGGTAATCGACAAGGTGACTGCGCGAGCGTTTGCCGAAGCGCCACAGCATCATCTGGATCTTTTCGCGCAACGGCGCCTGCGCCGTCAGCACCTCGCGCGTGACGTGGCGATCCGCCAGCACGTCGGAGTCCGTGTCGATCCGGCGCAGCTGGCGATACAACACCTGGCTGCCGATCAGGCTGGCGGTGGTGTCCATGCACGTGAAGATCTGCGGAAACTCCAGATCCGCCCAGGTTTTGTCGTCGACAACGTCCCGACCGGCCTGCGCATCCGTCAGCTTGTAAAGGCGCTCAGCCAGAAACCCGTCGCGATTGCCGTGCTTGCCCCATTGGGCCCGGAACAGGCGGAACTGTTTTTCTTCCGGTCGCCATGCGTCCAGCACGTTCCCGAACAACTGCTTCCACAGGGCGACATGCGCGGTGGTGTCCATCATGAGGTGCAGTCTCCTTGCCGATGTGGTTTTTCTATCCGTTGTCCAGCATGGCGCGCGTGAGCAGGCCGCGCGCCAGCATGGCCCACTGCTTGCGCTTGAGGATGAGCTGCCATTGGCGGCCGCCGATCTGGTGCCAGAGCACCGCGGCGCGGATGGAAGCCAGCAGCGAGGCGCGGATGCGTTCGACGATGGCTTGTTGCTGCAGGTGCAGCGGCTGCCCGGCGACCAGCACGCGCGGTCTGAGGGGCGAGATCACTTCGCTGTACAGGTCGGCCAGGCGCGTGACGACCATGGGGTGCTCCTGGCCGAAGTGATCGACCTGGCGCTGCGCGGCGATGATGCCTTCCTGCAAGTGTTGTTGCAGGCTTTTGCGCCCCGAGAAGGTGCGTTCCAGACGCAGCACGGTGGCGGCCATGCGCATGAGATTGGCGTCGCGTTGATTGTCGTCCAGTTGCGCAACCAGGGTGCGCAGACCCAGCCGCACGTCGGCCACGGCGCCGAAGACGCCGATCACGTTGGGGGCGTCGATGCGGAATACGCTGGACAGGCTGACGTTCAGCGCGGCTTCGTCGCAGCGGCCATCGTTGGCCAGTTGTTGCGCCAGTGCGACGCCCTGGAAAACGCCGGCCAGTGCCAATACGCGATCTTCGTTCATGCGACTGCTTTGTTCATGGAAATGGAAAAAGTGGGTTGGTATGCACCCGGGGCAGCTCCGCCCTGACCCGTTCGCGCCGAGCGTAGCCCGCGTAGCGGGTGAAGTCGCAGGGCATGCGGCATGGTCGTGCCATGTCCTTCGACTTTGGCCTGCGGCCGTAGCCTGTCGAAGGGCTCAGGACGAACGAGTGTTCGCTCCCTACGCGACATGTGGTTCCCATCCACCAAAGGGCGCATCGGTGGTTTCGATGATGCCACCGCCGAGGCAGACTTCGTCGCGATAGAACACCACCGACTGGCCGGGCGTGACGGCGCGCTGCGGCGCATCGAACGCCACCTCGCAGCCGGCGCGGATGATCCGTACGGTACATGATTGATCCGGTTGCCGATAGCGCGTCTTGGCGGTGCAGTGGAAGCTGTCGCCGGGCGCGGCCCCGTCCACCCAGGTCAATGCGCTGGCGCTGAGGCGTCGCGATTGCAGCCAATGGTTGTCGCCGCCCTGGGCCACGTACAGGATGTTGGAGGCCACGTTCTTGCCGACCACATACCAGGGTTCGCCGCCCGCGCCGGCACGGCCGCCGATGCCGAGGCCGCCGCGCTGGCCGAGGGTGTAGTACATCACGCCGTCATGTTCGCCGACCCGCTTTTCGTCCGGCGTGCGCATCTCGCCGGGGCGCGCCGGAATGTATTGGGCGAGGAAGTCGTGGAAGTTGCGCTCGCCGATGAAGCAGATGCCGGTGGAGTCCTTCTTGGCGTGCGTGGCAAAGCCGGCCTCGCGCGCCATGCGTCTGACCTCGGGTTTTTCCAGCTCGCCGACGGGGAACAGCGTGGATGCCAGCGCATCCTGTCCCAGGGCATGCAGAAAGTAGCTCTGGTCCTTGTTGCCGTCGCGCCCGCGCAGCAGGCGCCAACGACCGTCGACACAATCGACCCGCGCATAGTGGCCGGTGGCGATCTTGTCCGCGCCCAGCGCGCGGGCCTCGTCGAGGAAAGTCTTGAACTTGATTTCGCGGTTGCACAGCACGTCCGGATTGGGCGTGCGCCCGGCGCGGTATTCGGCGAGGAAATGTTCGAACACGCCGTCCCAGTATTGCGCGGCGAAATTGCGGGCATGGAAGGGGATGCCGAGTCTGGCGCACACGGCCACGGCGTCCTTGCGATCCTCGTCGGCGCGGCAGGGGCCGTTGCGGTCGTCCTCTTCCCAGTTCTGCATGAACAGGCCTTCGACCTGGTGGCCGGCCTGTTGCAGCAGCAACGCGGCCACGGACGAATCCACGCCACCGGAGACGCCCAGCATGACTTTCATGGCAGCTTCTCGCGGAGAATCGCCATTATGCCCGCCCTGCGTATCGCCTTCATGGGGCATTCGCGGCAACGGGAAGCATGCTTCTGACGGCGGCCAACGGCAGGCGTTGACCGCCCAGCCAGTCGTCGATGCTGGTCAGCACCAGCGGGCTGCGCAGTTGGTTGTCCAGCGCAGCGATCTGGTCGCGGCGCAGCCACAGGGCTCGGCAGATACCGGCGTCCAGCGCGCGGTCGGGATGATGGGTGATGGTGCTGGCGGCGAAGCTGAAGCGCACGACGTGGTCGTGATGCACCGGACTCCACCACTGGTGGACGCCCAGAAAGTGTTCGAGCCGGATGTCCCAGCCGGTTTCTTCCAGCGTCTCGCGGACGGCGGCGTCGACCAGGGCCTCGTCGGGCTCCAGATGGCCGGCCGGCTGGTTGTAGCGCAATTCGCCGTGGATGTTTTCCTCGACCATCAGGAAGCGGCCTTCCTTGTCGGCCACCACCGTGGCCACGGTGACGTGTGGGCACCAGATATTTCGCCTTTCACTCATGAAAAATTCGCATGCTCCCTGCCAGTTTGGCAACAGCCTATTGTGCCACTTTCGGACATGCTTACGAGTCAGTGGACATCAAGTGCAGAAGCGTATAATTGTGACAGACATACAGATCAGCGCGTGCACATCCATGAGCCACAGTTCCGACCATGAGCATCAGCATGAACACGGCGTCGCGGTAGCCCCGTCGCGGCCGGAAACCCAGCGTCCGTCGTTGTTCCAGGTGGTGCTGCTGAACGATGACTTCACCCCGATGGATTTCGTGGTGGAGGTGCTGCGCAGCTTTTTCGGCATGGATCAGGAGCGCGCGGTGCAGGTGATGTTGCACGTGCACACGCGCGGCAAGGGCATTTGCGGGGTATTCACCCGGGAGGTGGCGGAAACCCGCGTCAACCAGGTCAACCAGTATTCACGCAACCACCAGCACCCATTGTTGTGCACCATGGAAAAGATGTAGTCCGGCCCCAATCTAGAGGCCAGACCCCCTCATCAAGCGGAGACGATCCGAATGTTCAGCAAGGATCTCGAGCTCACCATCGGCCACTGCTACAAGCAGGCA
>DASSTF010000073.1:0-10887 GCA_035708045.1 Rhodanobacteraceae bacterium
GATGGCCATGCGCGGGCACAGGTCGGTGACGTCCTCGACGATGTGCGTCGACAGGATCACCACCACGCGCTCGCCGATTTCGGCCAGAAGATTCAGGAAGCGGTTGCGCTCGGCCGGATCCAGGCCGGCGGTGGGCTCGTCAACGATGATCAGCTTGGGATCGCCGATCAGCGCCTGCGCGATGCCGAAACGCTGGCGCATGCCGCCGGAAAAACCGCCCAGCTTCATCCAGCGCTTGTCCCACAGGTTGACCTGGTTGAGCAGCGCCTCCACCAGCGCCTTGCGTTCCTTGCCGTTGGTCACGCCTTTGAGGATGGCCAGATGGTTCAGCATGTCCTGCGCCGACACTTTGGGATAGACGCCGAATTCCTGCGGCAGATAGCCCAGCAGCTTGCGCGTGGCCTGCTTGTCGGCGACGAGGTCGCGTCCATCCAGTTCAATCGTGCCGGTATCCGGCGCCTGCAACGTGGCGATGGTGCGCATCAGCGTGGATTTGCCAGCACCGTTGGGCCCGAGCAGGCCGAACATGCCGTTCGGAATGTCCAGCGACACGTCGCGCAGCGCTTTCACGCCGTTGGTGTAGGTCTTGGACAGATGGCGGATGGTCAGCATGGTTTTCCCTCGTTATCCCATTCACAGTGTGGTGATACCCCGCGCGCATCATAGCGTGGGGTGTCAAAAGGGGCATGGTGCACAGGTCATGCACGCATCGGGTGGGTCAACAAGAGGACGCATAGGGATTATCATGAGCGTTCCCCACTTGCCGTCGCGTGCGCGTCAATTACCCCTGAAGGAGGCCCCATGGCCGCTGCCAAAGAAGTCAAAGTCCCTGATATCGGCAACTTTGATGGTGTTCCCGTCATTGAAGTACTGGTCGCGCCGGGCGACACGGTGAGCAAGGATCAGGGGCTGGTCACGCTCGAATCGGACAAGGCCACGATGGAAGTGCCGGCGCCGTTCGACGGCACGGTCAAGGAAGTGAAGGTATCCGAGGGCGACGAAGTGGCCGAAGGCGCGGTGATCGCGCTGATCGAGGAATCCACATCGGCGGGCGGTGACGAGACCGGGAAGGCCGACAAGGCGGCATCGGACAAGGGCGCCGAAGAAAAGCCCGCTGCCGAAGACGCGTCCGACAAGGGCGACGACACGGCGAAGCAGGACGACGAGCAGAAAGCGGACGCGCAGGAAAAAGAAGCTCCCGCGCCGACGCCGTCCACGACGCGTCGCGGCCCCGAGGAGCCGCCGGTCGAACCGGGCAAGCTGCACGTGCCGGGCGAAGCGCCGTACGCCAGCCCCGCCGTGCGCGCCTTTGCGCGCGAGCTGGGCGTGGACATCAGCCAGGTCGACGGGTCGGGGCGCAAGGGTCGCATCACGCGCGAGGACGTGCAGGGTTACGTCAAGCACGCGCTGGCTTCCGGCGCGCGTCCGGGTACGGCCGCCGGTGGCGGCAACGGGCTGAATCTGCTGCCGTGGCCGAAGGTCGATTTTTCCAAGTTCGGCGAAGTCGAAGAGCAGTCGCTGTCGCGCATCAAGAAGATTTCCGGCGCCAACCTGGCGCGCAACTGGGCGATGATTCCGCACGTCACCCAGCACGACGACGCCGACATCACCGACATGGAGGCGTTCCGCAAGCAGCTCGGCAAGGAAAACCAGGACGTGAAGGTCACGCCGCTGGTGTTCCTGATCAAGGCCATGGTGGCGGCGCTCAAGCAGTATCCGCAGTTCAACGCCTCGCTGAGCGAGGACGGCGAAAAGCTGATCCTGAAGAAGTATTTCCACATCGGCATCGCCGTGGACACGCCGGACGGCCTGGTGGTGCCGGTGATCCGCGATTGCGACAAGAAGGGCTTGCTGGAACTGGCCGTGGAACTGGGCGAGATCTCGAAAAAGGCGCGCGACAAGAAGCTCGGCCCGGCCGACATGTCCGGCGGCTGCATTTCCATCAGTTCGCTGGGCGGCATCGGCGGCACCAAGTTCACGCCGATCGTCAACGCGCCGGAGGTGGCCATCCTCGGCGTCTCGCGCAGCCGCATGGCGCCGGTCTGGGACGGCGGGCAATTCCAGCCGCGCCTGATGCTGCCGCTGTCGCTTTCCTACGACCACCGCGTCATCGACGGCGCCGCCGCGGCGCGTTTCGTCGCCTATCTTGCCAAGGTGCTGGGCGACCTGCGCCGGATCCTGGTGTAAGGAGGCGGCCATGGCGAACACGATCGAAGTCAAGGTTCCCGACATCGGCATGGACAACGTGCCGGTGATCGAGGTGTTGGTTGCCGCCGGCGACAGTGTTGCAAAGGAGCAGGGCCTGATCACGCTGGAGTCGGACAAGGCCACCATGGAAGTCCCTTCCACGGCGGCCGGTACTGTCAAGGAAGTGAAGGTGTCCGAGGGTGACGAGGTGTCCGAGGGCACGGTCATCCTGGTTCTGGAAACCGATGATGTTGGCGCTGGCGAGGGCCAACCTCCCTCTCCCGCCGGGGGAGGGAATGAGGGTGAGGGTGCGCCCGAAGCGAAACCTTCCGGCAAGAGCGAATCCTCACCTCCGGCCCCCGCCCCGCAGGGAGAGGGGAGCAAAGCCAAGGCGCCGCAAGGTGCGAGCGACAGCGGCAAGAAGGCCGACATCGAGTGCCAGGTCGTGGTGCTCGGTTCCGGTCCCGGCGGCTACAGCGCCGCCTTCCGAGCCGCCGATCTCGGCCTCGACACGGTTCTGGTCGAGCGCTACGACACCCTTGGCGGCGTGTGCCTCAACGTCGGCTGCATCCCGTCCAAGGCGCTGCTGCATGCCGCCGCCATCATCGACGAGGCCGAGTCCATGGACGCGCACGGCGTCAGCTTCGGCAAGCCGAAGCTCGACCTGGACAAGCTGCGCGGCTTCAAGCAGAAGGTCGTCGGACAGCTTACCGGCGGCCTCGACGGCATGGCCAAAAAGCGCAAGGTGAAAACCGTCACGGGCACCGGCGTGTTCATCTCGCCGCACGAAATGGAAGTCGAAGGCAAGGACGGCAAGAAGCTGATCCGCTTCGAGAAGGCCATCATCGCGGCCGGTTCGCAGGCGCTGAAACTGCCCGGCTTCCCGTGGGACGACCCGCGCATCATGGATTCCACCGCCGCGCTGGAACTGGCCGAAGTGCCGAAGAGGATGCTGGTCGTCGGCGGCGGCATCATCGGCCTGGAAATGGCCACCGTGTACGCCGCGCTGGGCAGCGAAATCACCGTGGTGGAGCTGGCCGACCAGCTCATGCCAGGCGCCGATGCCGATCTGGTCAAGCCGCTGGCCAAGCGACTTGGCCAGCGCGTCAAGGGTATCCACCTCAAGACGAAAGTGGTGGAAGCCAAGGCGCAGAAGAACGGCATCAAGGTCGAGTTCGAGGGCGAATCCATTCCCGAAACGAAGATGTTCGACCGCGTGCTGGTGGCTGTCGGCCGCAGCGCCAACGGCACCAGGATCGGCGCCGACAAGGCCGGCGTGTCCGTGTCCGAGCGCGGCCTGATCGATGTCGATTCGCAAATGCGCACCAACGTCGAGCATGTCTTTGCCATCGGCGACATCGTCGGCCAACCCATGCTGGCGCACAAGGCCACGCACGAGGGTCATGTCGCCGCCGAAGTCTGCGCCGGCGAAAAGGCGCATTTCGATGCGCGCGTGATCCCGTCGGTCGCCTTCACCAATCCGGAAGTGGCCTGGGTCGGCGTCACCGAGCGCCAGGCGAAGGCGGACGGGCTGGCGATCGAGGTATCCAAGTTTCCGTGGGCCGCCTCCGGTCGCGCCATCGGCATCGACCGCACCGAAGGCTTCACCAAGCTGATCTTCAACAAGGAAACCCAACGCATCGTCGGCGCCGGCATCGTCGGCGTCAACGCGGGTGACCTCATCAGCGAACTGGCCCTGGCCATCGAAATGGATTGCGAGGCGGCCGACATCGCCCTCACCATCCATCCGCATCCGACGTTGGGCGAGTCGGTCGGCTTGGCTGCCGAGGTGCAGGAAGGCACCGTCACCGACCTGTACGCGCCGAAAAAGAAGGGGTGAGCGACGAGGGACGAGTAGCGAGGGCGTATTCCCCGCTGATTACTGGACAATAGTCGAAGCAGCCGGTATCCCGGCCGCCCACTCGCCCCCGCCTCCCATCCCTCGCCCCTCGACCATGAACGAACACCTGCTGTTCAACATCATCGACCTGGCCGGCACGTTCGCCTTCGCCATCAGCGGCGCTCTGGCCGCGCGACGCGAAAAATTCGACCTGTTCGGCGTGCTGGCCGTCGCCTACATCACCGCCTGCGGCGGCGGCATCGCGCGTGACGTCTGCATCGGCGCGGTGCCTCCGGCTGGGCTGGCCGACTGGCGCTATGCACTGGTGGCGGTGATCGCGGCGCTGGCGACCATCGTCGCCTATCGGCAGGTCGAGCGGCTGACCTATCCGGTGCGCCTGTTCGACGCGCTGGGACTGGGCTTGTTCGCGGTATACGGCGCGCACAAGGCGCTGGCGCTGGGCATGAACGCTGAAGTGGCGATCCTGGTCGGCATGCTGACCGCCGTCGGTGGTGGCGTGGCGCGCGACATGCTGCTGGCGCGCGTGCCGGTCATCATGCAGAAGGAAATCTACGCCTCGGCCGCCTTCATCGGCGCGGCGCTGGCCGTGCTCGGCGAGTCGCTGGGCTGGGCGACGGCATGGAGCATGTGGCTGCCGATCGTGCTGTGCTGCGGCCTGCGCCTGCTGTCGCTGCATCGTCATTGGCAACTGCCGATTTTCAGCCGTTGAACGTGATCCTCCCTTACATCTGAACATGTCTCCCCTACGTCATTCCGGCGAAAGCCGGAATCCATTGACAGTCTTGCCGCAAGTACACAATGGATTCCGGCTTTCGCCGGAATGACCTGGGTATGGGGGATTGCGCTGTCCCGAGTCCCGCCACTCACACGTCAACCACATGACAAATGTCCATTGGCACCCGCGAGGGTCGATGGTAGCTTGCGACGTTGATACGGAACCTGCCTCGCAGGAGGGGAACATCATGGCGACACCAAGCGTGCGCATGGAGCACGTCATCAAGCGGTTTTCCGGGCATACGGCGGTGGACGACCTGTCCATCAATGTGCCCTCGGGCGGCATTTTCGGCCTGCTGGGCCCCAACGGGGCGGGCAAGACCACGGTCATCCGTCTGCTCATGGGCATCCTGATGCCCGACGAAGGCAAGGTGGAACTGTTCGGCACCGGCAAGCATGGCCGGCATCTGGCTGAGCGGGTCGGTTACCTGCCCGAGGAGCGTGGGCTGTACAAGAAGATGAAGGTGCTCGATCACCTGGTCTTCCTTGGCCAGACCAAGGGTTTGTCCCGCGCCGATGGCCGCAGCCGCTCGCAGGCCTGGCTGGAACGCCTCGGCGTGGCCGACTGGGCCGACAAAAAGATCGAGGACTTGTCCAAGGGCATGCAGCAGAAGGTGCAGTTTGCCGGCGCCATGCTGCACGAACCGGAGCTGTTGATTCTGGATGAACCCTTCTCGGGCCTGGATCCGGTCAACGCACAGGTCATGAAGGACACCGTGGTGGATCTGGCGGGCCAGGGCCGCACCATCATCTTTTCCACCCACGTGATGGAGCAGGCCGAGCGCATGTGCGACCGCATCGTCATCATGGCGCGCGGACGCAAGGTGGTCGACGGTCCGCTTGCCGAGGTCAAGGCCGAAGCGGGCAAGCGCCACATAGCGCTGGATTTCGCCGGTTCGCGCGAGTCGGCAAAGGCCGTGCTGGCCGACCGCAGCCTGGTCGCCAGCGTCGACGATTTCGGCGCCAGCGCCGAGCTGGAACTGGCGCCCGGCGCCGATCCGGGGCAACTGCTGTCGGCCCTGGTGGCCAATGGCGTGAAGCTGAGCCGCTTTCAGGTGGTGGAGCCGTCCCTGCAGTCGATTTTCATCAGCAAGGTGGGCGCCGAGGCGGCCCACGCGGCACGTGTGGAGGAAGTGGCATGAACAACAAGATCATGGCCGTGATCCGGCGCGAGTTCGTCACGCGGGTACACACCAAGACCTTCGTCATCACCACCATCCTGTTGCCCGTGGTGCTGCTGATACTGGCCGTGGCGCCGGTGCTGCTGATGGGGCATTCGGATCAGACCACACGCGTGGCCGTGGTCGATGCCTCGGGCAGCGTGTTGGGCCAGCGTGTGCAGCAGGTGCTGGCGGCGCAGAAACTGGATGACGGCGCCCATGCCAAGCCCCGCTACAAGGTCGACCTGGTGCGCGCCAACGGCAGTACGGACGAACTGCGCAAAAAGCTGATCGGCGAAACCGGCTTTTCGAGCGACAGCGCCAAGGGCAAGTACGACGGCGTGTTGGTATTGGACAAGGGTGTACTCGACGACGGCAAGCTCACCTACTACGGCAGCAACGTCAGTTCGCCCAAGGCCATGGCCGTGCTGCAGCACAACCTGTCCAAGGCGTTCGCCGCCACACGCCTGACCAAGGCCGGCATCGACGTGGCCACCGTCAGCCAGGCCATGCGCCCGGTGGATCTTTCCGCCAAGCGGGTGGCCGAAGGCAAGCTGACCGGACAGTCCGGCCATGGCGCATTCGCCGTGGCCTATGGCATGGGCTTCCTGCTCTACCTCGCCATCATTTTGTTCGGCCAGCAGACCATGGTGTCGGTGATCGAGGAAAAGACCTCGCGCGTCATGGAAGTACTGGTGTCTTCGCTCACGCCGTTCCAGATGCTGATGGGCAAGGTGCTGGGTGTGGGTTCGGCGGGCCTGCTGCAGATGGCCATCTGGGGCGTGTCGGCGTGGCTGATCACCAGTCAGGCACCGCACATAGCCACGCTGTTCGGCGTCGATCCGGCGACCTTGTCGGCCTTTGCGTTGCCGTCGATCGGCGGTTTCCAGATCGTGGTGTTCCTGCTGTATTTCACGCTCGGCTTCCTGCTGTTCGGCGCGTTGTTCGCCGCGGTCGGCTCGATGTGCAATTCGATCCAGGAAACCCAGCAATACGCCAGCGTGCTGACCATGCTGATCCTGGTCGGTTTCCTGTCCGTGTTCGGCGTCATCGCCAACCCGTCGGGCACGCTGGGCAGCGTGATGTCGTGGATACCGTTCTTCTCGCCGTTCGTGATGCCGGTGCGCTGGGCATTGACGTCGGTGTCGATGTTCAACCTGGCCGGTTCGCTTGTGTTGCTGGTGATCGGCATGTGGGCCTGCGTGTGGGTGGCCGCACGCATCTACCACACCGGCATCCTGATGTTTGGCAAGAAGCCGTCATGGCGCGAGCTGTGGCGCTGGATCCGCGCGAGCTGAAATGCGTGATCCATGGGAAGCGGCGGGCACTGCCCGCCGCTTTTGTTTTTGTCACCAGCGACGATCCACCATCACGTTCAGACGTCCAGATGCAACCCGCATTCACGCTTGAGGCCGAAAAACCGCGTGTCCTCCTCACGCATGCCCGGATGCCAACGGCGCGTGGTGTGGGTGTCGCCAATGGACACGTAGCCTTGGTCCCACAACGGGTGATACGGCAGCTCGTGCTGTTTGAGGTACAGGCCGATATCGCGGTCGCTCCAGTCGGCGATGGGATGCACCTTCCAACGGCCATGGCGCTGCTCCGCGAAGGGTGTATGCATGCGGCTGGCCGACTGGTCGCGACGCAGGCCGGCAAACCAGGTCGCGGCGCCCAGTTCCGCCAGCTTGCGTCGCATCGGTTCGATCTTGACCAACTGGTTGTAGCGTTCCAGACCATCGGCGCCCTGTTCCCACAATTTGCCGTAACGCGCTTCCAGCCATGCCGGGCTTAAAGTCGGACTGGCAATGTGCAGATTGAGATCGAGCCTTTCGCGCAATTCGTCGATGAACCGGTAGGTCTCGGCGAACAGGTAACCGGTGTCGATGACGATGACCGGGATATCGGGTTGCTGGCGTGTCACGAGATGCAACATCACGGAAGCCTGCGCGCCGAAGCTGGACGACAGCACGTGCGGTCCGGGCAGGTTGTCGAGTGCCCAGCGCACGCGCTCGTCGGCATCCAACACGGCAAGCGTGGCGTTGATGTCATCGGGACCAGTGACGGACAGGTTGGCCGTTGCGGCAAGACTCATGCTGCGTACTCCAGGGCAGGACGGCGTTTGGGCGGGTCAACCAACTCGGCTCGCACCACGAAATCGCCGAAATGCTCGCCGTCCCCGCGTTCGCCGGCAAAGCGCGCGAACAATGCGTCGAGTGCAGTGAGGATGGCGTCTTCGTCGATGTTTTCCCGATACATCGCATTCAGGCGTTCGCCGCGATGGTCGGCGCCGATGCGCAGGTCGTAACGCCCCACGGCGCGGCCGACCAGGGCGATCTCGCCGATATACGGGCGCGAGCAACCATTGGGGCAGCCGGACATGCGAAAGTGGATCGGCTCCTCGCGCAGCCCGTGCTTGTCCAGCAGTTGCTCCATCTTGTCCAGGATGGTCGGCAGGTAGCGCTCGCTTTCGGCCATGGCAAGGCCACAGGTCGGCAGCGCCACGCAGGCGATGGCGTGCTGGCGGATGCCGCTGTTGGTGCGGTAATCGTCCAGCCCGTATGTTTCGACCAGCGTGTCGATGGCGGCGCGGTCTTCGGCAGCCACGCCGGCGACGGTCAGGTTCTGGTCGCAGGTCATGCGGATGCGGCCTTCGTGCACCTTGGCGATTTCGCGCATGCCGGTCTGGCGCGGATGGCCATCGACGTCGCGCAGGCGGCCGCTGGGAATCTGCAGCGTCAGATGCCACAGGCCGTCGTCGCCTTCGACCCAGCCGTAACGGTCGCCGTTGTGCGTGAAACGATATGCGCGCGGCGGCTCGATGGGGAAATCCAGCCGCGATTGCAGTTCGTCGCGATACCACTGCAAGCCACGATCGTCGATGGTGTACTTCAAGCGCGCATGCAGTCGGTCGGTGCGGTCGCCGAAGTCGCGTTGCACGGCGACGGCGTGCCAGCAGGCGTCCAGGATATGTTCCTTGGGCACGTAGCCGATCAGGTCGCCGAGCCTGGGATAAGTGGCCGCGTTGCCGGCCGTGGCGCCCATCGATCCACCCGGCGCCAGGTTGAAGCCGAGCAACTTGTGATCGTCGTCGAAGATGGTGATCAGGCCGCAATCCTGCGCGAACACGTCGATGTCGTTGTACGGCGGAACGGCGATGCCGAACTTGAACTTGCGCGGCAGATAATTTTTGCCCAGCAGCGGCTCCTCGTCCTGCGTGCCGTCCGAGGTGCGTTCCTTCCTGTCGATCCACAGTTCCTTGTAGGCCGTGGTGTGCGGCTTGACGTGTTCCATCAGTTTCAGCGCCCAGTCGTACACTTCGGCATGGGCCGATGACAGCTCCGGATTCACCGAGCAGATCACGTTGCGCACGTCGTCGCCGCAGGCGGCCAGCGTGGACAGGCCGGTCTCGTTGATGCCGCCGATCATGTCGCGCAGGTGCTCCTTGCGCACGCCGTGGAACTGGAAGGTCTGGCGCGTGGTGATGCGCAGGCCGCTGCTGGCGTACTCGTTGGCCAGCGCATCCAGATCCAGCCATTGCTTCGTGGTCAGCACGCCGCCGGGCAGGCGCACGCGCACCATGAAGCGGTAGTCCGGCTCCAGCTTCTGGCGGCGGCGTTCGTCGCGGATGTCGCGGTCGTCCTGCATGTAGCTGCCGTGGAACTTCAGCAGCTTGGTGTCGTCATCGCTGATCGCGCCGGTGGTGGCATCGGCCAGACCGAGGTCGATCGTGCCGCGCAGAAAGCGGCTGTCGGCCTTGATTTGTTCCAGTTTGGTGAGCGGTTTGTTCATGTTCTTTATCGATCCGAAACTGTACGCGCAGGGCGGGCATGGCCCGCCGAACATGTCCGAGCAGGCATGAGGCATCGATGCCACGGAATGCCCGCCCTGCGCGGGATCATGGAAGGCATCGGGTCAATAAACATCGCGCGCGTAACGTCCTTCGATCATCAGCGCCTTCAGCCAGTCTTCTGCGCCATCGCGCGATTTGTGGCCGTGCTCGATCGCCACCTCGATCAATGCCGACCCGACATCCGGCGCCATGCGATCGGCATCGCCGCATACATACAAATGCGCGCCGCCATCCAACCACGACCACAACTCGGCGCCGTGCTCGCGGATGCGATGCTGCACATACACCTTCTCCTTCTGGTCGCGCGAAAACGCCACATCCAGCCGGGTCAGCACACCGCGCTTGCGCGCCTGCTGCCATTCCAGCTGATAAAGAAAATCCGTGCGCCGATGCGGGTTGCCAAACAGCAGCCAGTTGCGCCCGCTGGCGCCCGTGGCCTCGCGCTCCTGCACGAAGGCACGAAACGGCGCCACGCCGGTACCGGGGCCGACCATGATCACGTCGCGCGCCGGATCGGCGGGCAGGCGGAAGCGGTCGTTGGCGTCGACGAACACCGGCACCGTGTCGCCTTCGTTCAGCGCGCACAGATGGTGCGAAGCCACACCCCAGCGGTCTTCGCCATCGCGGTGGTAATGCAGGCGATCGACCGTCAGGTGCACCTCCTCGCCGACCTGGGTCTGGCTGGAAGCGATCGAATACATGCGCGGCGCCAGCGGACGCAGCGCGGCCACCAGGGCTTCGGCGTTCCAGTCGGACGGATAGGCGCGCAGCAGATCCAGCAATTGCGTGGTGGCAAGCAGTGCCGCCAGATCGGCGTTGTTGCCCGATTCCAGCACGGCCCTGAGCGCCTCATGATCGCCACGCTCGGTGTGGGCGACGAGGAACGGGCGCGTCAGGCCGGTCAATTCGCGGCGATGGCCCAGCCAATCGGCGAGGGCGAGGGTTTCATTCCTGAACGCAACCTCCTGGCTGCCATCCAGCCCCAGCGTGGTCAGCACCGCATCCACCAGCGTGGGCGATTGCACCGGCCACACGCCCAGCGCGTCGCCCGGCTG
>DASSTF010000074.1:0-8049 GCA_035708045.1 Rhodanobacteraceae bacterium
TTTCTTCAGGATCTTCGCCGCCTCGATGAAATCGACGGCGTTGTTCGCGTGTTCCTCGATGCCGGTGGCGATGGGGAAGATGTTGGAATCGAAGATGATGTCTTCGGGCGGAAAGCCGATCTTTTCGGTCAGCAACCGATACGAGCGCCCGCAGATTTCCAGGCGCCGCTCCACGCTGTCGGCCTGGCCATTCTCGTCGAAGGCCATGACCACCGCCGCTGCACCGTAGCGCATGACCTGGCGCGCGTGGTCGAGGAATTCCTCTTCGCCTTCCTTCAGCGAAATCGAATTGACGATGCCCTTGCCCTGCAGGCAGCGCAGGCCGGCCTCGATGACACTCCATTTGGACGAGTCGATCATCACCGGCACGCGCGCGATGTCCGGTTCGGCGGCGATCAGGCGCAGAAACTTCACCATGCAGGCTTCGGAATCGAGCAGGCCCTCGTCCATGTTGACGTCGATCACCTGCGCGCCGTTCTCGACCTGCTGGCGCGCCACCTCCACGGCTTCGTCGAAACGCTCTTCCTTGATCAGGCGCTTGAACTTCGCCGAGCCGGTGACGTTGGTGCGCTCGCCGACGTTGATGAACAGGCTGTCGCTGGTGATGACCAGAGGTTCGAGGCCGGAGAGGGTGGTGTGGCGGATCATGGAATGGACGTCTCGTGGAATGATTGCGCAGGGGCGGGCGGTGCCCGCTCTACGCGGCTTTGGCTGGTGTTTCGGGTTGCTTGCGGGGCTGGTGCTTCGACATGGCTTCAGCGATCGCTTCGATATGCTCGGGCGTGGTGCCGCAACAACCGCCGACCATGTTCACCAGACCGCTTTGCGCGAACTCGCCGAGTACGCCGGACATGTGCTCCGGCGTCTCGTCGTATTCGGCCAACGCGTTGGGCAAACCCGCATTTGGATGGGTGCTGATGCGGCACTCGGCAATGCCGGCCAGCGCCTGGATATGCGGGCGCAGGTCGTCGGCCCCGAGTGCGCAGTTGAGGCCGATCGACAGGGGCCGCGCATGCTTGAGCGAGTAATAGAAAGCCTCGGCGGTCTGCCCCGACAGCGTACGCCCCGACTTGTCGGTGATGGTGCCGGAAATCATGATCGGCAGGCGCGCGCCGAGATGCGCGAACACGCCGTCGATGGCATACAGCGCAGCCTTGGCGTTGAGCGTGTCGAAGATGGTTTCGACCATGATGATGTCGGCGCCGCCGGCGATCAGGCCTTCGGCGGCTTCGCTGTAGTTGTCCACCAGCTCCTGGAAATCCACGTTGCGAAAACCCGGATCGTTGACGTCCGGCGAGATGGATGCCGTGCGGCTGGTCGGCCCGATCACGCCGATGGCGAAACGCGGGCGCGACGGGTCGCGTTTCTCGACCGCATCGCAGGCCGCGCGCGCCAGACGCGCGCCTTCCTCGTTCAGTTCGTGCGCCAGGTGCTCCAGCTTGTAGTCGGACTGGGAAAGGCGCGTGGCGTTGAAGGTGTTGGTTTCCACCATGTCCGCGCCGGCATCCAGATACGAGGTATGGATGTCGCGGATGATGTCGGGCCGGGTCAGCGACAGCAGATCGTTGTCGCCCTTGAGGTCGTGCCCGCAGCCGTCGCCGTGGACATGCGTGTGCGCATGCTGGTGGTCGCAACCGTGCGCGAAACGCTGGCCGCGAAAACCGGCTTCATCCAGGCGATGCGCCTGCAGCATGGTGCCCATGGCGCCGTCCAATACCAGGATGCGCTGGTCCAGTGCGTCCAGCAGCTTTTGCGTGCGCTCGGGGTTGTGCCAAGGGAGGGTGTGGGTGGTCATGGTCGGGTTTGTGTCGGGATTTTTCGGGGGTTCTTGGGTTGGGTATTCATTCCGGCTTGCGCGCCAACAGGCACAGCACTTCGAAATTGGGCGGCTTGCGCTCGCGTGAAATCACCGCGCACTGCACCACGTCCAGACCGGCCTTGCGCGCCAGACTGGCCAGTTCGTCGCGGCGAAAGCCCATGTTGCGATGGTCGAAAGGTTCCACGGCAGTCTTGTGGCCGTGCTTTGCCAATGTGACGGCGAGCAACTGGCCGCCCGGTTTGAGCACGTGGGCGGCCTCGTTGACGGCCTGGGCGGGGCGGTCGGCATAGGTCAGCGCGTGCAGCATCAGCACCAGGTCGAAGCGCCGCTGGCCGAGGCCGAGCGCGTGCATGTCGCCTTGTTGCACTTCGACATTCCTGAACGGCTTGAGGCGCTTGCGCGCGGCCTGGGTGACGCGTTCGCCGACGTCGATGCAGAGGATGGAATGGGCGTGCGGAGCCAGCAGTTCGGCGGTGACGCCATCGCCGGAAGCGATATCCAGCACGTCGCCGGTGGCCAGAAGTTGCAGCAGTGCGCGGGCAAGGGTTTCCCAGGTGCGGCCGGGCGAATAATGGCGCTCCATGTCGCCGGCCACGGCGTCGGCCCAGCCTTGTTCGCCGGCGCGATGGGCCAGCACGGCGGGCAGGCGTTCGGCGTCGGCGCTGAGCAGGGCGTCGTCGATGTTGCCGCGCAGGGTTTCCAGCAGTGCGGTCTGGCCGGCGTCGGCATCGGTGTTGGCGCGGTAATAGGCCGACACGCCGGCGCGCCGGTCGCGCACCAGGCCGGCCTCCTTGAGCTTGGCCAGGTGCGTGGATACGCGCGGTTGCGCCAGCTGCAGCACCGCCGCCAGTTCGGCCACGGTCAGTTCCTCGCGTTCGAGCAGCGCCAGCAGGCGCACGCGCGTGGCGTCCGCGAGCAGACGCAGCAGGGTGGAGGCCGAGGCCAGGTCCATGAAGACATCCTTTTATCGCGATGCAAGGATGCAAAGGGTAGGCGGATTACCCTGAAGGGTCAAGCTGCGGCAAGGGGCGGAAAATTGTCAAAAACAGTAAAATGGCGGTTTCGGCCACGGCAATTGCCGCCAGCCTGTCGCATTCGAACAACCCACGCCGCCATCGCGGTGCAGGAGGATCCATGGACTTCAGTTTTACCGACGATCAGCTTTCCATCCAGTCCATTGCCCGCGATTTCGCGCAGAAGCGTGTCGCGCCGGTGGCGGCTGCGCATGACGCTTCCGGCGAATTTCCGCTGGAGAACATCCAGGAAATGGGCCGGCTGGGCCTGATGGGCATCGAGGTGCCTGCCGAGTACGGCGGCGCGGGCATGGATCCCGTCAGTTATGCGCTGGCCATGATCGAGATCGCCGCGGCCGACGCCGCCACCTCGACCATCATGTCGGTCAACAACTCGCTGTTCTGCAATGGCATCCTCAAGAACGGCACCGAGGAACAGAAAAAGACCTACGTCGGCGCGATCGCTTCGGGCGAAGCCATCGGTGCCTACGCGCTGACCGAGCCGCAGTCGGGCTCTGATGCCTCCAACATGCGCACGCGCGCGGTGAAGAACGCCGACGGCGACTGGGTCATCAACGGCAAGAAGAGCTGGATCACATCCGGTCCGGTGGCCAAGTACGTCGTGCTGTTCGCCATGACCGACCCGGACAAGGGCGCCAAGGGCGTCAGCGCCTTCATCATCGACACCGGGAAGAAAGGCTTCTCGCGCGGCAAGACCGAGCCCAAGCTGGGCATCCGCGCCTCGGCCACCTGCGAGATCGAGTTCAACGACTACGTCTGTCCCGCCGCCGACTTGCTGGGCGAGGAAGGCGCCGGCTTCAAGATCGCCATGGGCGTGCTGGATGCGGGCCGCATCGGCATTGCCTCGCAGGCCATCGGCATTGCGCGCGCCGCCTACGAGGCCACGCTGGCATGGGCGCGCGACCGCAAGGCCTTCGGCCAACCCATCGGCAGCTTCCAGATGACCCAGGCCAAGATCGCCGACATGAAGTGCAAGCTGGATGCCGCGCTGTTGCTGGTGCTGCGCGCCGCGTGGGCCAAGCAGCAGGCGGAAAAGAACGGTGGGCGTTTCACCACCGAGGCCTCGGTGGCCAAGCTGGTGGCTTCGGAAGCGGCCATGTGGATCACCCATCAGGCGGTGCAGATCCATGGCGGCATGGGTTACTCGCGCGAGATGCCGCTGGAGCGTTACTTCCGCGACGCCAAGATCACCGAGATCTACGAAGGCACCAGCGAAATCCAGCGCATGGTCATTGCCCGCAACGAAACCGGTTTGCGTTGATAGCCTGAATGGCAGGCGTGCAGCCCGCCATCCGCCGTATGCCGTTCGTGCCGAAGCACGAGCGGCATATTTGTTTCAGGCGTGGGTATCTGGTTTCAAACCCGTTCGCACTTCGACAGGCTCGGCGCGAACGGGCTTGAGGCTTGAACCCGGTCAAGCGGATCTTGAAGAAGCGAACGGTCCGGGAATCGACTCAGGAAACTTCCTGCTGTCCATTCCGTCCAAACGGGCGACGCAAGCGGGAGAACATGCCGTTGCTGTTGTCGGCGGGTGCTTCCTCGGTGGTGTCGGACATGCTGTCGCAGACGACATAACCGGCCACGCTGTAGGCGTTGATGAAGTCGGCCACGTCGCCGACCGGGGCATTGGCGAGCGACGCGATGTCACCCAGTGTACCGGGCCCCTTCATCATGGCGGTGGCAATGCGGAAGTGGCGCGGAAACTCGCGTTCGATTTGCGGCCAGCGGGCCAGATGGTAACGGCCTTGCGGATCGAGGCTGGACGCCAATTTGCCGGGCGTGGCGGACAGGGCGGCAAACCACAACAGGCGCGTCAGTGGCAGGGCGGGGGCTTCACGCATGTGCTCGACGGCATCCGGTTGCAACCGGGTTGCCTGATCCAGGGACATGCCCAGCAATGCCTTGAGCGGCTTGAGCGTGGACGGCCCGGTATAGCCGCCGCGTTCGGGATCCAGTTGCACGAGTGTGCCGTCCGGCCCCTGCATGCTGCAGGCGAAGGTGAGCTTGTCGCTGAGCAAGGATGCGCCCAGGGTCATGGGCGGCAAGGGTTTCGGGGCTGGCTCGGGCGCCGCAACGGGGGCGGCCTGGACGGCCACGGGTACGGTTTCCGCCTGCATTGCCGGAGCCGGCGTTTTCGCCGCCGCGGGTGCGGGAGCCGGTTTGGCCTTGGCGGGAACCGGCGCGGGCTTTGCAGCAACCGGCGCTTTCGGATGGTGCTGGTTGCCGCTGGCAAGGCTTTCGAGCAGATCGGCAAGGTCACGCGTACGCAGTGGCTTGGTCAGCACCACGTCGCAATGACGAACATTGCCGTCCTTGGTGTAGGCCGCCACCTGCTGGCCGTTGGCCGTGGCGCGTAACCAGTCCATGTGACCCCAGACGGTGTCGATGTCCACGACCAGCAGGTGTGCGTTGGAGCCGTCGACCAGCTCCCATGGATGGCCGGGCAGGGCGTCCAGCGCCGCCTCGAACATGGCGGCATCGGTGTCGGACAACCCCGACAAGGCAATCGTGAAACGGCTCATGTGCTTTCCCCCTCGTTGGCTGCCGTGCCGGACCTCGCCTTCCGCACACAACCGCAATCATAAAGCGTACCTATTGTCGCTTTATTTCGGCGTGGGTCAATGTTGATGGGTGAACTTGTGATGCGTATTGGACAATGCAAGCCGGCCAGGGTTCCTCTTGATGAGGCTTCCGCGGGCACATTCGCGACGGTATGGTCGCTCGCATCGGTTAAAATGCGCGGTTTGATCCCATCGGAAAGTCATGATGAGCTTTCGCACCCGTTTCGCCCCCAGCCCCACCGGATTCCTGCACATCGGCGGCGCGCGCACGGCGCTGTATTGCTGGCTGGAGGCGCGGCGACGCGGCGGCGAGTTCGTGCTGCGCATCGAGGATACCGACCGCGAACGCTCCACGGATGCCGCCGTGCAGGCCATTCTGGACGGCCTGGCCTGGCTCGGTCTTGATCCTGATCTCGGACCCTACTATCAGACCGAGCGCATGGATCGCTATCGCGAAGCGGCCGAAAAGCTGTTGGCCGAGGGCAAGGCCTATTACGCCTACGAGAGCAAGGAAGAAATCGAGGCCATGCGCGAGGAAGCCAAGGCCAAGGGTGAAAAACCGCGCTACAACGGTTACTACCGTGACCGCAACGAGCCGTATCGCGACGACCCCAACCGCGTGATCCGTTTCAAGACGCCGCGCGAGGGCAGCGTGGTGTTCGAGGACAAGGTCAAGGGCCGCATCGAGATCGTCAACAGCGAGCTGGACGACCTGGTGATCTTCCGTTCCGACGGTTATCCCACCTACAACTTCGCGGTGGTGGTGGACGATGTGGACATGGGCATCACCGAAGTCATCCGCGGCGACGACCACGTCAACAACACGCCGCGCCAGATCAACATCTACGAAGCCTTGGGTGCGCCGGTGCCGGCGTTTGCGCATCTGCCGATGATCCTGGACAAGGACGGCAAGAAGCTCTCCAAGCGCACCAACGCGGTCAGCGTCATGGATTACCGCGAGCAGGGTTTCCTGCCGCATGCGGTGCTCAATTACCTGGTGCGTCTGGGCTGGTCGCATGGCGATCAGGAAGTGTTTTCCATCGACGAGATGCAACGCCTGTTCGACGTCGGCGACGTGCACAAGGCGGCGTCGCGCTTCGATACCGAAAAGTTGGCCTGGCTCAACCAGCAGTATCTGAAGAACGACGATCCCGAATCACTGGCGCCGGAGTTCCGCTGGCATCTCGAACGTGCCGGCATCGACGTTGCCGCCGGCCCCGATCCGGCCGCGGTCATCGTGGCTCTGCGCGAGCGGGTGCACACGCTCAAGGAAATGGCCGAGCGTGCGCGCATCTGGTACGCGCCGATCAGCGAGTGGGACCCCAAGGCGGTGAAGAAGCACCTGGGTTCGGCGACTGCGCCGGCCGTGCTGGAAGCCGCCCGCGAGGCCCTGCAGAACCTGCCGACGTGGGCGCCCGAGCCCATCCACGAAATGGTGCGTGAGGTGTCCGAAAAGCTGGAACTGGGCATGGGCAAGATAGCGCAGCCGCTGCGCGTGGCGATGACCGGTACGCAGGTGTCGCCCTCGATCGAGGACACCATCTACTTGTGCGGCCGCGACACCGCCCTGGCGCGCATCGACGAAGCCTTGAAACGCATCGCGACCGCGTAGGTGCGGTTCAGAGCTGCCCCATCAGGTACTGCACGCCCAGACTGCTGAATGCCACGGCGGCCCACACGCCAAGCCCGAGGGCGATGGGCCGGAAGCCGGTCGACGCCATGCGCCTGAGATCGGCGGAAAGGCCGATGGCCGTCAGCGCGACGATGATGAGGAATTCGGCCATGAGGTGGATATCGGCATGCCAGGCAGTCGGAATCCAGCCCAGCGTGCGCACCGCCGAAGCCACCACGAACCACAGGATGAACCACGGAAACACGCGGCGCAGACTGAAACCGTCGCCGCCGCTGCGCTTGCGCCGCCAGGCCTCGAACATGGCCAGGCCCAGACATACCGGAATGATCAACGTGGCGCGGGTCAGTTTGACGATGGTGGCGTAATCGCCCGCCGCGCTGGAATAGCTGTAGCCCGCGGCAACGACGGACGAGGTGTCGTTGATGGCGGTGCCGGCCCACAGGCCGAAACCCTGATCGCTCATGTGCATCAGATGGCCGAGGACGGGAAACACCAGCACCGCGATCAGGTTGAACAGAAAGATGGTGGAGATGGCGAACGCCGTATCGTGCTCGTCCGCCTTGATGATCGGCGTGGCGGCGGCAATGGCCGAGCCTCCGCAGATGGCCGTGCCCACGCCGATCAGCAGTTTCAGCTTGGAAGGAATGCCGAGCGCGCGTCCCAGCAGCCAGGCGGCGACAAAGGCTGCCGTCACCGTCACCAACGTCACGGACAACGACGACAGGCCGGTCTGCGCCACCTGCGTCAGGCTCAGCCCGAGGCCCAGCGCCACGATCGACCATTGCAGGATCTGCTTGCCGGCGAAGCGGATGCCCGGCTGGCATGCCGCCGGCGGCGTCATCACGTTGCGCACCACGACGCCCAGCACGATGCCGAACACCGGCCCGCCGACCAGCGGCAACCAGCGGCCCAGCTGCCATGCGATCAGCGCAATCACGCCGGACAGCAGCAGGCCGGGCCAGAGCGACGCCAGCCGCGAAGGTTGTCGGCTGGGAGCTTCGG
>DASSTF010000075.1:0-5907 GCA_035708045.1 Rhodanobacteraceae bacterium
CATCGACCTGCTTTCCCACGTTCCCGAAGACGTGCGCGCCCGCGCCGCGAACATCCGGCTTGCCGCCTTCGACGTCGATGGCACATTGACCGACGGCCGCCTCTGGTACACCGAGGATGGGCACGAGCTGAAGGTGTTTCATTCCCACGATGGCCATGGCCTGAAGCGCCTGCTGGCCAACGGTATCGAAGTGGCCATCATCACCGCACGGGTCAGCCATCCGGTATCCCTGCGTGCCGAGGAGCTGGGCATCGCCCACGTTTATCAGGGGCAGTCGGACAAGCGTGCCTGTCTGAACGAGCTGCAGCAGGCGCTGGGGCTGGCCGAGGAGCAGATCGCCTTCATCGGCGACGATCTTTCCGATGTCCCGGCCATGCAGATCGCCGGTCTGGCCGTGGCCGTGGCCAATGCGCATCCGCAGGTGGTGCCTTATGCGCATTGGCAGACCCGTCGACCCGGCGGCGATGGCGCGGCCCGCGAGGTCTGCGACATGATCCTCGCCGCCCAGGGCAAACTGGCCATCGAGTCCGTCACGTGACCCGACGCCGCCTGATCACCAGCATCGTTGTTTTGGCGCTGGCCAGCGGGCTGGTGCAACTGGCCATCTGGTGGCTCAAGCCGCCGCCCAAGCCGCGCCTGCTGGTCGGCCCGCCGCGATCCGGCTATACCCTCAGCGATTTCACGCTGTACGCCTACGCGCCGGACGGCACCCTGAGCTTCAAACTGCAATCGCCCTCGCTGCAGCGCCGCGAGGGCGACCACTCGCTCTACATCGACAAACCGCACTTTCTGCTGCCGCCCAAAAGCGGCGAAACCGGAGCGCCCTGGCGTGGCACGTCGGATTACGGCTGGGTCAGCGCCGACCATACCGTGCTCAAGCTGATGGGCCAGGTGGACATGCACCGGAAGGCCTTCGCCAACGCGCCCTCCGCCGAAATCCACACCTCGGATGTGACCGCATGGCCCGAGCAAAACCGGCTTGCCACGACCAAGGCCGCCCACATGCGCCAGGGAACCTCTAGAATGTCCAGCGTCGGCCTGCGCGCCAATTTCAATTCCAAACACCTGGAGCTGATGCATGATTTCCACGGCACGTTTGCGCCGAGCTCGCAGCGCTGAGCCTCTGCGCGCCATCATCGTCGCGGCCCTACTGCTGGCCTGTCTTCTGCCGCTGACGGCACAGGCCAAGAAAAGCGACCGCAACCAGCCGGTCGAGGTCAGCGCCAAATCGGCCGACGCCTTGGCCAAACCAAACGGCGTCAGCCATCTCAAGGGCGACGTCGTCATCATCCAGGGTTCGCTCAAGGTCACCGGCGACAGCGCCACCATCCACTTCGACGCCAACTCGAAAGTCAGCCGCGTGGTGCTGACCGGCGCGCCCGCCCACCTGCGCCAGGTCGACGACAACGGCAACCTCGTCAAGGGCCATGCCGACACCATCGACTACAACGTGCCCAAAGGCATCGCCAAGCTCACCGGCGACGCCTACGTCAAGCAGGCCGGACGCGGATCGGCCAGCGGCGACACCCTGGTCTACAACACCGAAACCAGCACCATGACGGCGCAAAGCAAGGGCGACAACCGCGTACATCTCACCTTCAAGCCGCGCCAGGCCGCCTCCAGCGGCAAGGCCGTCCCCGCCCCCGCCATGTCATCGGGCGGATACTGACGCATGCTGTCGGCCAAGGGTCTCAAGAAGCGCTTCCGTTCGCGCGAAGTCGTCCGTGATTTCGGTTTCGAGATCAGCGAAGGCGAAGTGGTCGGCCTGCTCGGCCCCAACGGCGCCGGCAAGACCACCTGCTTCTACATGGTGGTCGGGCTGATTCCCGCCGATGCCGGCGCCATCACCCTTGATGACGACGACATCACCGGCCTGCCCATGCACATCCGCGCGCGCCGCGGCATCGGCTACCTGCCGCAGGAGCCGTCCGTGTTCCGGCGTCTGAACGTGGCCGACAACATCCTGGCCGTGCTGGAATTGCGCGCCGACCTCGACGCGCGCCAGCGCCGCGACGAACTGGACAAGCTGCTCGACGAACTGAAGATCGAACACATCGCCACGCAAAAAGGCGTGAGCCTTTCCGGCGGCGAACGCCGACGCGTGGAAATCGCGCGCGCGCTGGCCGCGCAACCGCGCTACATGCTGCTGGACGAGCCTTTCGCCGGCGTCGATCCCATTTCCGTGGGCGAAATCCAGCGCATCGTGCGCCACCTCAAGGATCGCGGCATCGGCGTGCTCATCACCGACCACAACGTGCGCGAAACCCTCGGCATCTGCGACCACGCCTACATCCTCAACGAAGGCCAGGTACTGGCCAAGGGTTCGCCCGCGCACATCCTCGCCGACGCGCGGGTGCGCGAGGTGTATTTGGGGCATGAGTTCAGGTTGTGAGGGAGGGACGAGTGGCGAGTGGCGAGTAGCGAGGGCGCAATGCACGCAGGTCATCGCCTGGACCTGACAAATCAGTGGCAACCGACTGATATTCCTCTTCTTCGCAAGCGAAGCGGCAGGTCCAGACATGCGCTGCCGCTATCCCTTCCCCACCTCGGCTTTCACATCCCACGCCCTTACTACTCGCTACTCGCCCCTCGCCACTCGCCCCTCACCCTTCTTTCCCCAAGCCTCTGGCGCATCGAGAGACAGATGGATACGATGATGGCACGTTCATTGCATTGTCCCGCATGAAGCCGACAATCCAACCGCGCCTCAGCCAGCAGCTTTCCCTGACGCCGCAATTGCAGCAGGCCATCCGCCTGTTGCAACTGTCCCGGCTGGAGCTGACCACGGAACTGCGCCAGTTGGCCGAGGCCAACCCGTTGCTGGATTTCATCGACGACAGCATGGCGACCGAAACCGGCGAACCGGATGCGCCTGCCGCAGCCGATGACGCCGACGTCGATTGGGACAGCGCACCCGATACCCTGGAAGACGCCAGCCTGGATTTCACCCATCTCCCCGTATCCGGCACTCCGGCGCAGGCGCCGGACTTTGAAACCCGCGATGCGGCCCCGGAGACCCTGCGCGATCACCTGATGTGGCAGCTCGGCATGGCCTCCATGTCCGCGCGCGAGTACGCCATCGCCGAAGTCATCATCGATGCCTTGGACAACAACGGCTATCTGCCCGAATCGCCGGATGCGCTGCTCGCGGCATTCCCCGCCGAACTGGTCGTCACCCCCGAAGAACTGGAAAGCGTGCGCCGCCAGGTGCAGCAGTTCGACCCCGTCGGCGTGGCCAGTGTCAACCTGCGCGACTGTCTGGACGCGCAACTGCGGCAACTGCAGCCGGACACGCCGCAAGTCGAGCTGGCGCGGTGCATCGTGGCCGACGAGCTGGATCTTCTGGCCCACAACAACCTCGACCGCCTGAGCCGCCGCCTGCGCGCCGAACCCGAGGACGTGGCCGATGCCTGCGCGCTGATCCGCCAGCTCGACCCGCACCCCGGCGCCGCCCTGGACACCACGCCTGTCGAATACATCATTCCCGATGCCTACGTACGTCGCCACGGCAACCAGTGGCTGGTCAGCCTGAGCCCCCACGGTCAGCCGCGCCTGGAACTCAACCAACACTATTGCGGCCTGATCCGGGAAGTGAAACGCGACGATGCCGCCTGGCTGCGCGGCCAGCTGCAGGAGGCGCGCTGGTTGCTGAAAAGCCTGGAAGCCCGTTCCGACACCATTCTCAAGGTCGCCAACGCCATCGTCAGACGTCAGAAGGCCTTCCTCGAATACGGCCCCGAGGCCATGCGACCGCTCGTGCTGCGGGAAATCGCCGAGGAGGTGGACATGCACGAATCCACGATTTCCCGCGTGACCACGCGCAAATACCTCAACACTCCGCGCGGCAATTTCGAGTTCAAGTACTTCTTTTCCAGCGGCGTGGCCACCGACGATGGCGGCACCGCCTCGTCCACCGCCATCCAGGCCATGCTGCGCAAGCTCGTCGACCAGGAGGATCCGCGCAAACCGCTTTCCGACAAGGCCCTGGCCGACGCCTTCGAACAACGCGGTATTAATGTTGCCCGGCGTACCATTGCCAAATACAGGGAGGCCTTGCGCATACCAAGTTCAAGTGAACGCCGGCGCGCGGGTTGAGGAACTTGCCACGCACCGCACGATCACAATTCATGACGCGGGACAATCGTGTTCCGCGCATGCCGGCCGCCGTGAGGCGGTGTTTCAACGTGAAGGAGGCGCACCATGCAAGTGCAGATCAGCGGTCATCAGATCGAAATCACCCAGGCTCTGCGTGACCACGTCCAGTCCAAGCTCGACCGGCTGGAACGCCACTTCGACAACCTCACCTCGCTGACAGTCGTGCTGTCAGTGGAAAAGCTCGACCAGCTCGCCGAAGGCACCCTCGTCGGGGCTGGTTGCACCCTGCATGCCCAGGCATGCGATACCGACATGTATACCTCCATCGATCTGCTGTTCGACAAGCTCGTCTCGCAGCTGCGCAAGCACAAGGAAAAGCTCACCGATCACCACCCGCGCGAAGGCCGTGCCATGCATTACGGCTAAAAGGGCCTGATGGACCACCCTGTCCGCGGATGCGCCGCCACATGGCGACGCATCCGCGCCAAACTGGCACAATGGGCATGACGGTCGTTTCCCGCACGGCCAGGGTTCACGGCGACGTGGAAAACATCACTGCCCGACAATTGTTCGACAACGTCAGCGAGCGCCTCGAGTTGCGCTGGGTCGCCGGCATGCGTGGCGAAACGCGCGTGCTGGATACCGGCGAAAACAAATCCAGACGTCCTTCGCTGGTGGGCTACCTCAACGTGATCTATCCCAACAAGGTGCAGATCATCGGTTCGGAGGAGCTCAACTACCTGGACGGCCTGGATTCGCGCCAGCGCTGGGAAACCATCCAGAAGATCATGGCGCAGAACCCGCTGGCGCTGGTCATCACCAAGGATCAGAAGCCGCCTTCGGATCTGCAAGACGCCGCCGAGGAAAGCGATACCCCGGTATGGCTCAGCACCAAGCGCGGGCATCAGCTGCTGGCCTATCTGCAATTCCACCTGACCCGCAGCCTGGCCCAGAAGGTTTCCATGCACGGCGTGTTCATGGAGATCTATTCCATCGGCGTGCTGTTCACCGGCGAGCCCGGTTCTGGCAAGAGTGAGCTGGCGCTGGAACTGATCACCCGCGGCCATCGCCTCGTCGCCGACGACGCTCCCGAATTCACCCTGATCGCACCGGACGTGATCGACGGCGCCTGCCCGGAGATCCTGCGCGACCTTCTGGAGGTACGCGGTCTCGGCGTGCTCAACGTGCGCGAGATGTTCGGCCACACCGCGGTGAAGCGCTCGAAATACCTCCGGCTGATCGTGCACCTGCGCCCGGCCGGCAACGAGCCGGAAGACGCGATGGTGCGGCTGACCGGCGATGTCGGCGTGCACGAGGTGCTGGACGTGAAGGTTCCACAGATCACGATTCCGGTCGCGCCGGGCCGCAACCTCGCGGTGCTGGTCGAAGCCGCGGTGCGCAGCCACATGCTGAAATCACAGGGCATCGACCAGGCCCGCATTTTCATGGACCGCCAGGCCGCCCGCCTGCAACGCCAATCCGGTTGATGCCGATGCCAAACACTCCCGACGATTCGCACGAAACCCCGGTCCGCATGGTGGTGCTCACCGGCCTTTCCGGCGCGGGCAAGACCGTCGCGCTGCGCGCCTTCGAAGACCTTGGTTTTTATTGCGTGGACAATCTGCCGACCGGGCTGCTGCCTTCGCTGTATCGGGCCCTCACCGACGGCGGCCGCGGCACCCTTTCGGGCATCGCGGTGGGCGTGGACGTGCGCAACCAGGGCGATCTCGACCGCATGCCCGAGGCCCTGTCCAAGCTGGCGACCGCGGGCGCCGACGTCGAACTGGTGTTCCTGGATTCCAGCGACGCGGT
>DASSTF010000076.1:0-4643 GCA_035708045.1 Rhodanobacteraceae bacterium
ACGCTCAGCTGCCGAACGCCGGACATGGCGATCAAGGAAATCTGGATTTATCTGTTGGCCTACAACCTGATCCGCCTGCTCATGGCGCAAGCGGCCTTGTCGGTAGGCTGTCGACCACGACAACTCAGCTTCAAGCACGCCTTGCAACTCTACGACGCTTGGCAACGCCACCTGTTCGACGACCCCACGAACGGCTCGCGGCAGATCCTGTTTGCGCTCATCGGTCAGCAACGCGTCGCCAACCGGCCTGGACGCGTTGAGCCAAGAGTCGTCAAACGACGACCCAAGCCGTTCCCTTTGATGACCAAGCCTCGTGCCGTCCTCCGCGAAGCTATCTTATTGAATGGCCATCCCAAAAAAGCTTAAGTAAGTGCCATTTGTCCCTGACACCATTTGA
The DNA here is from genome assembly GCA_035708045.1 of Rhodanobacteraceae bacterium. Lineage (GTDB taxonomy): Bacteria > Pseudomonadota > Gammaproteobacteria > Xanthomonadales > Rhodanobacteraceae > Oleiagrimonas. The sequence goes on from DASSTF010000076.1 coordinate 398, forward strand.
AGAGCGACCTCACGGCATCGGCGACGAATACCGCCGCAACATGTAGCATGTCGATGCCCCCCATCTTGCTCACTCCCACCAAAGCGAGTCATCCATGAACAAACTACTCTGTGCCGCTTGCCTGCTCGTCATGCCTCTGTCGCTGCATGCGCAGACCGATCCGGCAAGCGGCATCGCCAGGCAGGATGTGGCGGATATCGTGACAACCCTCAGTTCCGATGCCATGCAGGGGCGCAACGCTTTCTCGCCGTCAATCTGGAAGGCGGCAGACTTCATTTCCGGAAAGTTCAAGCAGTTCGGCCTTGAGCCGCTGCATGGCGACGACGGCTATCTGCAACGCTTCCACATGTACTCGATATCGCTGGATCACGCACGCATTGCCGTCGACGGGCGGGAGGTGCCGCAGGACGATTATTTTGCCGTGATCAACGGCAAACAGGTTTCGTGGACGGCGGATTCCCCGGTTTCCGTGGAAGAGATCGGCAAGGGCGACAATTTCAGAAGGGCGTTGATGGAGTCGCTCCGGTCGGATCACGATCTCGTCGTGTTTGTCGATCCTTCGTTCGCCAAGGATTTCCGGCGGATCAGTCGCTATTTTTCCCGCCCGAGCCGCGTGTTCGACAAGGAGAAGGGCTCCAACAAGGTCTACATCCTTGGGCACAAGGGCTCCCGCTTCCATGTCGTTCTCGACAAAAAGGTGGATCGTGTCGAGCTGGCAAATGTCGTTGGCAAGATCGAGGGTGAACGGGCGGATCAAGTCGTCGTGTTTTCCGCGCACTACGATCACCTGGGAATCATCAAGCCTGTCGATGGCGACGCGATCGCCAACGGCGCCAACGATGACGCCTCGGGTACGGCGGGAGTCATCGAGCTGGCAAAGTTTTACTCGCAGCGGAAAAAGCCCGTGCGCACGATCATTTTCGTGGCCTTTACCGCGGAAGAAGAGGGTGGCTACGGCTCGAAATACTTTTCGCGGCAGCTGAATCCCGACCAGATTGTCGCGATGTTCAACCTCGAAATGATCGGCAAGCCGAGCAAATGGGGTCCCGATGCCGCCTGGATCACCGGCTTCGACCGGTCCACGTTCGGCAGGATCCTGCAGAAGAACATCAAGGGGATGGATTTCAGGTTCATGCCGGATCCGTATCCGAAGCAGCATCTTTTCTACCGCTCCGACAATGCGACGTTGGCGCGCCTCGGTGTTCCCGCCCACAGCATCAGCACGACGCAGATCGACATCGACCGCGATTACCACCAGGTGTCCGACGAGATCGGGACGCTGGATCTGTCGAGCCTGACCCGCACGATCCAGGCGGTCGCGAAAGCGTCGGAAGGCATCGTGTCGGGGCGTGACACGCCTACGCGGATCGAACCGGCCCCCGAAGACTCGGAGTGATTTTCAGGCGCGGCTTGCTCCGTTTATTGGTTAAGCTAGCCCGACCCTTCGTTTGGTCAGGCACGCAATGAGCAGCATGTTCCACTCGCTCAGGAGCTACAACTACCGCTTGTGGGCCGGCGGTGCGCTGGTGTCCAACGTGGGCACGTGGATGCAGCGCATCGGGCAGGACTGGCTGGTGCTTACCGTGCTTACCCACCACAACGCGACGGCGGTGGGCACGGTGATGGCGTTGCAGTTCGGGCCGCCGTTGCTGTTGTTGCCCTTGAGTGGCTTTGCCGCCGATCATCTGGATCGTCGCAAGTTGCTGCTTTTCACCCAAGGTATCGCCGGGCTGCTGGCGTTGGGTCTGGGCCTGCTTACCGTGTTCGGCCTGGTGCGGCTCTGGCATGTGTACGGCTTTGCGCTGCTGCTGGGCTGCGTCACCGCGTTCGACGCGCCGGCGCGGCAGGCGTTCGTGTCGGATCTGGTCACCGACGACGATCTGGCCAACGCGGTGGCGTTGAATTCCGCTTCCTTCAATGCCGCCCGCATGCTCGGCCCGGCGGCGGCGGGCGTGTTGATTGCCGCGTTCGGCGAGGGCTGGTTGTTCCTCATCAATGCGGGTTCCTACGCCGCGGTGCTGGTGTCGCTGGGCTTCCTGCGGGTACGCGAACTGCACACCGAAGCGCGGCCCGCGCGTACGCGCGGCAGCTTGCTGGCGGGGTTCGGCTACGTGTGGAAGCGGCCCGACCTGATGGCCGTGCTGGTGATGCTTTTGCTGCTCGGCACCTTCGGCTTCAACTTCGCCATCTTCATTTCGACCATGTCGGTGACCGTCTTCCATGGCGATGCCAGCCAATACGGTTTGCTGACCTCGGCGATGGCGGTGGGCACGATGTGCGGAGCGCTGCTTTCGGCACGCCGCCCGTTTCCCGGCATGGTGCTGATGGCCGTGGCCTCGGCGGCATTCGGAATCGCGGTGGCGCTGGCGGCGGTGATGCCGGGTCCCACGCTGTTCGCGGTCGTGTTGTTTTTCGTCGGTCTTGCCGCACTCACCTTCATGACCGCCAGCAATTCGATGATGCAGCTCACCACCGAGCGCGCGATGCGCGGTCGGGTGATGGCGCTGCGCATCGCCGTGGTCATGGGCGGCACGCCGATTGGCGCGCCGCTGGTGGGCTGGGTGGTCGATCATTTCGGCGCCCGCTGGGCGCTGGGCGTGGGCGCGCTGGCAGGTCTTGCGGCAGCCGCGGTGGGGGTGGCCTATCTGGTCAGGCATCGCGGCCTGCGTCTGGTACGGGAGCACGCGCGGCTTCGGCTGGTCATCCAGCCCGTGCTGAGGGATGTGACGGCCACCCGCGTGGCGGCCGGCGAGCGCGTGACTTGATGGGCGGATATATTGTCTTACTATTGCGAGAAGTGTCGATTTAAGCGCTTCATTCGCCATGGATTATTTGGCAAGACGGGATGCTTGGTCTGGTCGCGCCATGTCCTTCGACTTCGGCCTGCAGCCTACGCTCAGGACGAACGGACTCAAGCAAGCGCCATTAAGTTCGACTCCTTTGGAATGGCTTTTCGTATGGTTCAGACCCCGGCAGCCAGACTGGCCACAGCCACTTCAAGCAAACATTCCAATGGACATCATCCGCATCATCCTGTCGGTCATCATTCCGCCCGTCGGCGTATTCCTGCAGGTCGGCTTTGGGCTCCAGTTCTGGGTCAATATCCTGCTGACCATCCTGGGCTATGTCCCCGGTCTGATCCACGCGCTCTACATCATCTTGTCGCGCTGAGTTCGAGCTGACCTCTATGGAGAAAATGGGAGTAAGCTTGCGCCATCCGACCGTGCGGGAGTGGCGCGATGTGGGATTCGGGTTCTCGTTTGGGTTCTTGGGCGTGGGCGACGGCCGCATTGGCCGTTTTCGGCCTGGCGTCGGCACATCCCGCGGGGCAGGACGGTTTCGTGCCGCCGCCGGGGGCGCATGTGGTGACGGTCCTCGCCCGCGAATATTCATTCAGCATGCCGGAAACGATATCGGCGGGGCTGACGACGTTCCTGCTGAAGGATGAGGGGCATCAGGAGCATCACCTGATGGTGGTGAAACTGGATGACGGCAAGACGATGGCCGACGTCATGGCCGTGTTCATGCATCCCGAAGGGCCACCGCCGACATGGATGCGTCCAGTGGGTGGGCCCAACGCCGTGATGCCCGGTGACGAGTCGAATGCCACGCTTGTGTTGCAGCCGGGTCATTACGTCGCGTTCTGTGTGATCCCTGCGCCGGATGGCAAACCGCACGTCATGGACGGCATGATCACGCCGTTCACGGTAACGCCGTCAAAGACACCGCCAGCGCCGTTGCCGAAAAGCGACATGACGATCACGCTGCGCGATTACGCGTTCGAGTTGTCCAAGCCGATTACCGCCGGGCACCACGTCATCGAAGTCGTGAACAGTGGCGTGCAGCCGCACGAACTGGTCATCACCCGGTTCCCGCCAGGCCAGGGCAATCGCGATCTGGAAGCTTGGGGTTATAACCCGCAGGGCAAGCCGGCGCCGGGGTACGCCAATGGCGGCACTACCAACATCGCGCCAGGAGAGCACGTCGTCATCCAGGTGGATTTCGTGCCGGGCAGGTATGGCCTGCTGTGTTTCACGCCTGATGCAAAGGACGGCAAGCCGCATTTCATGCACGGTATGCAGAAGGAGTTCGTGGTGCGTCGGCACTAAACCAACTTGGGAGTTCCCCCGGCTATGCCGGGGAGGCAGTAGAAGTTTGACGTATGCAGGAGTCCATCGAAAACTCCGATTCGTGAGCCGCCAAGCAACACGAACCGGAGAGTCCGATGGACGAGTATCAGAGCTTA
>DASSTF010000077.1:0-14760 GCA_035708045.1 Rhodanobacteraceae bacterium
CTGCTGGAAGGCGGCGCCGAGATGCTGTTCGAGACCGCGCGGCTGTGGCTGGAAGTGGGCCGCTACAGCCCGCGTCGCAACGATGCCTTCTGCATCTTCCAGGTCACCGGCCCGGACGAATACACCGTGCTGGTCGACAATGATTTCTACACCAACCACATGGCGAAAAAGCATCTGGCCTACGCCGCCGACGTGGCCGAGTGGCTGGCGCAGACGTATCCGGCGACTTTCACGGAACTGCAAGCCAGGACGGGATTGCATGCGGACGAATCGCTTGCCTGGCGGCAGGCCGCCGAGGCGATGTACCTGCCGCCGCCGGACGAACGCCTGGGAGTGTTTCCCCAGGACGACACCTTCCTCGACCGGCCCCTGCCGCCCGATTCGATGGTGCGCAAGGCCGCGGACAACCCGCTGCTCCTGGACTTCCATCCGCTGACCATCTATCGCCATCAGGTATGCAAGCAGGCCGACGTGCTGCATGCGCTGGCGTTGACGGGCGAACCCGCGGATCGTGATTGCCGACGCCGCAATTTCGACTACTACGAGGCCATCACCACCCACGATTCCACCCTTTCGCTGCCCGTCTTCGGCATCGCCGCGGCACAGGCCGGCTATCCGCGCAAGGCGTGGGAATATTTCCAGCAGGCGCTGCGCATCGACGTGGACAACCTGCACGGCAACACCTCGCACGGCGTGCACCTGGCCGCCATGGCCGGCAGCTGGATGAACCTGACATGGGGCTTCGGCGGATGCAGCCTGCGCGATGCCACGCCGGCCTTCGCGCCGTCGCTGCCGCCGGCGTGGCGCGGCTACCGGTTCGGTTTTCTCTGGCGCGGCAGAAGGCTGCGCATCGCGGTCGACGCCCGCGAAATCACCTACACGCTCCTCGAAGGCCAGACGCTGGACATCCGCCACTTCGGCCATTGCATCACCCTCGAACCCGGCTGTCCGCAACGTCATCCGCTGATCGATGGAACGCCCACCCCGCGGGCATTCAAGGGCGTCATCTTCGACCTCGACGGCGTCCTGGCCGACACCGCGACCGTGCACCACGCCGCCTGGAAAAAACTGGCGGACGAACTGGATCTGCCGTTCGACGACAGCATGGGCACGCGGCTGAAGGGCGTCGATCGCATGGCCTCGCTGGAGATCATTCTGGAGGGTTCGTCGCGCATGTATTCGGAGGCCGAAAAGGCCGACCTGGCCGAGCGCAAGAATCACTATTACCGCGAGCAGATCGCCCGGTTCAGCCCGGAAAACCTGCTGCCCGGAGCCCGCCGCGCCGTCGAGGCGACGCGCCGGGCAGGCTTGAAGACCGCCCTGGCCTCGGCCAGCCGCAACGCGCCGATGCTGCTCGACCGGTTGGGCATCCGGGACCTGTTCGACTACATCGTAGATGCCGGCCGCATCCGGCACCACAAGCCGAATCCGGAAATATTCCTCGCCGCCGCCCAGGGCCTCGGTCTCGATCCGACCGATTGCCTGGGCGTGGAAGACGCCGTCGCCGGCGTCGCGGCCATTCGCGCCGCCGGCATGTTCGCCGTCGGCATCAGTACCGGCGACGAACTGAACGACGCCGGGATCACCCTCGCCAGCATTGCCGATTTCGATGCCGACCGGCTGATCGCGGACACGCACCACACGCAGAGAACGACCGCCGGCCACGCGCCGGACCATGATTCCATTCACCACCAACCTGGGAGAGTTAGTGCATGAACATCATCCGTTTTACGCGACAAGCCTTGCCCGCCGCCGTCATCGCCGCATTGCTGGCCGTTCCTTTGCAAGTACACGCCACCGGGCAGTCCACCGGCGACTCCGGACAACAGACGACCCCCTCGACCACCGCCAGCCAACGCCACGACACCGCCACGGAACTGGACAAGGTCGTGGTCACCGGCTCGGCCAACGTGGGCGGCGTCAAGCAGATGGACGCCAGCTATTCGATCACCTCGCTGTCGTCCTATGACATCAAGGATCTGGCCCCGCACAGCACCGCCGACCTGCTCAGGGCCGTGCCGACCCTGTGGGTGGAAGCCTCGGGCGGCCAGACCGGCGCCAATGTTTTCGTGCGCGGTTTTCCGGGCGCGGGCGACGCGCGTTTCGTCACCACCGAATTGAACGGCTCGCCCCTGTACGGCGCCTCGGGATTGTCGTTCATGAGCACGCCCGGCCTGTTCCGCATCGACGACAGCGTCAAGCGCGTGGAGGTGCTGCGCGGCGGCCCCAGCCCGATCTTCGCCAGCGGCCAGCCCGGCGCCACCGTCAACTTCATCCAGAAGGACGGCACCGACACGCCTGACGGCGCCGGTTCCATCGGCGTCAGCGTCGGCACCAAGGGTTATCGCCGCGTCGACCTGTACTGGGGCGGCGAGATCGCCCAGGACTGGTACCTGGCCGGTGGCGGCTTCGCACGCAAGGGCGACGGCGTCCACGATGCGCAGTTCGACATCAACCGTGGCGGCCAGTTCGAAGCCATCCTGACCCACACCTTCGCCAACGACAACGGCTCGTTCGCCTTCTACGCGCGCCACACCAACGACGACAACGCCTTCCTGACCTCCGTCCCGATGGTCAGCATCAACGGCGAACTGCACCGCATGGACCAGTTCGACCCGCGCAGCGACACGCTGCTCGGCAACGACATGCGGCACACGGTGATGCAGACCACGCCGGGCAATCCGCCCGGCACCAGAAATGTGGACCTGGCCAGGGGGCGCGGCATCAACCTGTCCGTGTACGGCTCCAAGTTCCACCTGAATTTCGGCGACGGCTGGACGATCAGCAACCACGCCAACTTCGTCGGCGGCGACGTGCCGACGGTGGCGCTGTTCAACGGCAATACGCCGCCGCAGACCATGAGCGCCTACATCGACGGCGCGGTGGCCCGCGCCAACGGTGATCCAAACGTGGTCACCGCCGCCGGCATCGCCACCGGCGGCAGTGCCGCGTTCACCCACGGCGGCGGCGCGGTGAATCCGGATCAACTGGTGCTCGAAACCGGACTGTGGGCGGTCGACAAGCACATCCGCTCGTTCACCGACGAGGTGCGCCTGAGCAAGGAACTGTTCGACGGCAACACGCTCACCTTCGGCGGCTACTACGCCAACTACGGCACGCGCGACCGCTGGGATCTGGGCAACAACATCCTGACCACCCTGCAAAACAACGCCCGGCTGATCGACGTGACGCTGGACAACGGCGTCGCCGTGTCGCACGATGGTTTCAGCGGCCCGTCCACCTACGCCTTCGCCGAAGCCTGGGGCGGCCGCAACCTGGCCGGCTACATCAGCGACTCATGGGTCACCGGGCCATGGCGCCTGGACCTCGGCGTGCGTTACGAGCGCCAGCACGCCAAGGGCCACAGCGCCAACAGCATGGCGGTGGACCTGGACGGCAATGCGGCGACGCTCTACAACAACGGCGCGTCCGTGCTGGACGGCACCTACAAATACTTCTCGGAAACCAACAGCCACGTGTCGTGGACGGCGGGCGCCAACTACAGCTTCACCGATCACATGTCCGCCTTCGTGCGCGTCAATTCCGGTCAGCTGTTCCCGATGTTCGACGACATCCAGGGCGGCACGCCGAGCGTGCAGACGGTCAAGCAGTACGAGCTGGGCTTCAAGTCCGAGAACCGCTACTACAGCGCCTACCTGACGGCGTTCTACAACAAGTTCGACAACCTGCCGTTCCAGGCTTTCGTCGAGCGCAACGGCAAGCTCGTCAACGTGACGCTGGCCGGCGGCTCGAAAGCCAAGGGCCTGGGTTTCGATTTCACCCTGCGGCCCGTCACCAACTTCAACATCCACTTCACGGGTGACTACCTCGACGGCGAGTACACCAATTACGGCGACTTCTCCGGCAACCAGGTCGAACGCCAGCCCAAGTTCCAGTACCGGATGACGCCGTCCTGGCTGATTCCCACCCAGTGGGGCATGGCCCGCCTCTTCGCGACCTGGACCCACGTCGGCCGCCGTTACGGCAACATCAACAACGACCAGATCCTGCCCGCCTACCACACCTTCGACGTGGGCGCGGAGCTGGCCGTGGGTGAGCATTGGGACTTCCGCCTGAACGGCACCAACATCACCAACACGCTGGCATTGACCGAAGGCAACAACCGCGCGGCGCTCGGCGGCAGTGCCGGTGGCAATATCATCTACGGTCGTTCCATCTTCGGCCGTACATGGAAGCTCTCGGCCAAGTACAGTTTCTGAGTCAAGGCGTGCAAGCGCCGGCGGAATCCATGGCCCGAGATGCGCCGTGGATTCTGTCGGCACGCCTCGTGATCGCGGCGGCCTTTCCTTCTCCACTTCGGCAACGTGCACATGCTTAGCAACCACACTGAAACAGTCCCGAGCGGTGAAGTCGAAACCGACATCCCCGTCCGCCTGGATCGCCTCCCCTGGTGCCGCTTCCACACGCTGGTGATCTTCGCGCTGGGCATCACCTGGGTACTGGACGGGCTGGAGGTGACGCTCGCCGGAGCCGTTTCGGGGGCGCTGCAGGCAAGCCCCGTACTGCACATGACCGACGCCCAGATCGGGTTGTCGGCCAGCCTGTATCTCGCGGGCGCCGTCATCGGCGCCTGTTTTTTCGGCTGGCTGACCGACAAGCTGGGGCGCAAGAAATTGTTCAGCGTCACGCTGGGCGTGTACCTGCTGGCCACGGCGTTGACCGCCTGCAGCTGGAACGTCACCAGCTTCGTCATATTCCGCTTTTTCACCGGCGCCGGCATCGGCGGTGAATATGCCGCCATCAACTCGGCCATCCAGGAACTGATTCCCGCGCGTTATCGCGGGCGCATCGACCTGGCCGTCAACGGCAGTTTCTGGATCGGCGCGGCGCTCGGCGCACTGGGCGCGGTCGTCTTGCTGGCACCGCATTGGCTGCCCGTCGACGTCGGCTGGCGCGCCGCGTTCGGCATCGGCGCTGCGCTGGGCCTGCTGATCCTCTACCTGCGCACGTGGCTGCCCGAAAGCCCGCGCTGGCTGATGGTGCACGGGCGCGTGAAGGAAGCCGAAGACATCCTCGCCGGCATCGAGCGACGCGCCGGCATCACCGAAGTGCCCGCCAACCTGCCGCGCCTGCGTCTCCGGTACCGCCGCACGCGCATACTCGACGTTCTGCGCTCGCTGTTCCAGCTGTACCCGAAACGGGCCGCCCTGGGCACCGTCCTGATGGCGTCCCAGGCGTTTTTCTACAACGCCATCTTCTTCACCTACGCGCTGGTGCTGGGACGATTCTTCGGCGTGCCTTCCGGCGACATCGGCCTGTATCTGCTGCCGTTCGCCGCCGGCAACGTGCTGGGGCCATGGGTTCTCGGGCGCTGGTTCGACACGCTCGGGCGGCGCACCATGATCGTCGTCACCTACGCCATGTCCGGGCTGCTGCTCGCACTGACCGCCTGGCTGTTCGCCGAGGGCTGGCTCACCGCCAGCGGCCAGACCGTGGCCTGGAGCGTGGTCTTCTTCTTCGCCTCGGCGGCGGCCAGCTCCGCCTATCTCACCGTCGGCGAAAGCTTCCCGCTGGAAGTGCGCGCGCTGGCCATCGCCCTGTTCTACGCGCTCGGCACCGGACTGGGCGGCGTGGTCGGCCCCTGGTTTTTCGGTGTGCTGGTGGGCAGTGGCGAGCGCATTCAGGTGGCCCACGGCTACCTCGTCGGCGCGGCGCTCATGCTGATCGCCGCGGTCGCGGCATGGCGCTGGTGCATCCCCGCCGAGCGCCGCAGCCTGGAGGACATCGCCGCGCCATTGTCACGCGACAACGGCTGACGCTTTCGGCCAGCGCGGTGACGACGCCTTGGCATCCGTCCGCCAAGTGCGTCAGAATGGTGGTGTGTCCCCAGCACGCGCCACCTCCCCGCACACGAAACCTGCGCCGCCGTTGCCCTCGGCAGGCGCCGCTTGGGCGTTGTTCCTGGATGTCGACGGCACCCTGATCGGTTTCAACGACGATCCCGCCATGGCCGAAGTACCGCCCCGTCTGCATGCCACGCTGGTGGCGCTGCACGATGCACTGGGCGGTGCGCTGGCCCTGGTCAGCGGTCGCCGGCTGTACGACCTCGACCGCCTGTTCGGTCCGCCGCTCGCCGCCGCCGCCGGGCTGCACGGCCTGCAGCGCCGCCGCAACGACGGCAGCGAGGACGACGTGCAACCCGATCCCGACGTGGTCGACGCCCTGCATTGCCACGTGGCCGCGCTGGCCGCGCGCCTGCCGCACATGCGCGTGGAGGACAAGGGCATCTGCATCGCCCTGCACTATCGCGAAGTGCCCCTGCAGGAGCACGCGGTGATTGCCGGCGCCAACCGCATCGCGCAGCAGCTGCCAGGTTACGAAACCCAGTCCGGCAACCACATCATCGAAATCAAGCCCGCGGGCGTGGACAAGGGATACGCGGTCAACGCCTTTCTCGACGAAGCGCCATTCAGCCACCGCCTGCCGATCTATCTGGGCGACGACCTGACCGACGAACATGCCTTCGCCGCGGTCAACGCGCACGACGGCATCAGCATCCGCGTGGGCGATCGCGAACCCTCCCGCGCGCACTACACGTTGCGCCACCCGTCCGCCGTTCAGGCCTGGCTCGAAGGCGTGCTGGTTCATTTGTAAGCCAGGACAACGCGACGCGGGCGCGCTCCGTTCTTCGCGTGCCCGCACTACCGCCGCCCATCGGAGACTGTCCATGTCCGACTCCGCGACCCATCGACTGGAACTCGGCGTCATCGGCAACTGCACACTCGCCGCGCTGGTGGATCAGCAGGCCTGCATCAACTGGTGCTGCTTTCCGCATTTCGACGGCGATCCCGGTTTTTGCTCGCTGCTGGAGCCGCATGTCGACGGCGGCAACTGGTCGTTTGAACTGGAGGATTTCGACCGCAGCGAACAACACTACATTGCCAACACGGCCATCCTGGTGACGCGCCTGTACGACCGGCATGGCAGCTGCGTGGAAATCACCGATTTCGCTCCCCGCTACCGCGAGCATGGCCGGCTCTACCATCCCACCACGCTGATGCGCCAGGTGTGTCCGCTGGTCGGGAGGCCGCGCCTGCGCATGCTGCTGCACCCCCTGCGCAATTACGGCAAGGTGGCTCCCGAACGCACTCGCGGCAGCAACCACGTGCGCTATCTGCTCGACGACATCACGCTGCGGCTGACGTCGAACCTTGCCGTGCCGTTTGTCGAGCGCGGTCTGCCCTTCATGCTGGAACAGCCGCTGTTCCTGGTGCTGGGGCCGGACGAGACCATCGCGCGCAACGTCTCGCTGTTCGTGCGCGAAGCACTGGAGCGCACCACCGATTACTGGCGCGAATGGGTGCGCTACCTGTCGATTCCGTTCGAATGGCAGGACGCGGTGATCCGCGCCGCCGTCACGCTCAAGTTGTGCCAGTCCGAAGCCACCGGCGCCATCGTCGCCGCGCTCACCACGTCCATTCCCGAAGCGCCCGACTCGGGGCGCAACTGGGATTACCGCTACTGCTGGCTGCGTGACGCCGCCTTCGTGGTACGCGCGCTCAACCGCCTGGGCACCACGCGCAGCATGGAGGAGTACATCCGCTACGCGTTCAACCTGGCGGTCAACGAGCACGAGGAAATCGGCCCGGTGTTCGGCATTTCCTACGAGCGCGAATTGCCCGAGCGCGAAGTCGACAGCCTGGCCGGTTACCGCGGCATGGGCCCGGTGCGCGTGGGCAACGACGCCTGGCGACAGCGGCAGAACGACGTCTACGGATCGGTGGTGCTGGCTTCGGCCCAGCTGTTCTTCGACCGCCGCCTGCACACGCCGGGAGACGTCGACACCTTCCGCCGGCTGGAATCGCTCGGCGCCCGCGCCGCGCGGCTGGCCGACCAGCCCGACGCCGGCCTGTGGGAATTCCGTGGCCGGCAAGCCGTGCACACCTACTCGGCCGCCATGTGCTGGGCCGCCTGCGACCGCCTGGCCCACATCGCCGCACACCTGGGTCTGGAAGATCGCCAGAAGTACTGGCTCAGCGAGGCCGGACGTCTGCGCGCGATGATCGAGGAACATGCCTGGAGCGAACGTCACGGCCACTACACCGACACTTTCGATGGCGAGCACCTGGACGCCAGCCTGCTGCTGCTTTCCGACATCGGCTTCGTCGACGGATCGCATCCGCGCTTCGTGGCCACCGTGGACGCCATCGGCAAAAGGCTGCGGCGCGGCAAGTACATCTTCCGCTACGGCACCCACGACGACTTCGGTTTGCCCGAGAACGCTTTCGGCATCTGCACTTTCTGGTACATCGAGGCATTGGCCACATGCAATCGCGGCAACGAGGCGCGCGAGCTTTTCGAGAACATGCTGGAACAGCGCAACGCCCTGGGCCTGCTGTCCGAAGACATCGCCCCGGACAGCGGCGAACTGTGGGGAAACTTTCCGCAGACCTATTCCCTGGTCGGCCTGATACAGGCTGCGATGCGCCTGTCCAGACGTTGGGAAGATACGCTGTAGGCGTGCGTGGTTCGTACCTCGCCACGAACGGTGGAAGGCTGAGGCACGAAAGCCCCACCCAAACCCGTTCGCCCTGAGGTATCGAAGGGCAGTCGCCAAATTCCCCGCGCCGTTCATGGTTCGATACCTCACCACGAACGGTGGAAGGCCGAGGCACAGAAGCCCACCAGAACCCGTTCGCCCTGAGGTATCGAAGGGCGACCTCCAAGTTTCCCGCGCCGTTCATGGTTCGATACCTCACCACGAACGGTGGAAGGGTTGAGGTACGGAAGGGCTCCAAACGTGCCACACCATGTTAAGCAGCCAGTCCCAAAGCCCGACAACCTCTATGCGAATATGTGAGGATTCATCCCGAATCGTCGAAACAATCGATGTCACGCCTGATCGTGATCTCCAATCGCGTCGCCATCCCGCACGAAAAGCGCGCGGGCGGCATGGCCGTCGCCTTGCAGGCGGCACTGTGCGAGCGCGGGGGCGTCTGGTTCGGCTGGAGCGGCAAGCAGGCCCAGCACACCGCCGCCGAGGTGCACCATGAGCAGCATGACAACGTCACCTACGCCACCATCGATCTCAGCCGTCGCGACTACAACAATTACTACAAGGGTTTCGCCAATCGTTCACTGTGGCCACTGTTCCACTATCGCCCGGACCTGACCGACTACCAGCGCAGCGACTACGAGGGCTACATCCGCGTCAACAAGCTGTTCGCCGAGCACCTGACGAGCCTGATCCAGCCCGACGACATCCTGTGGATACACGACTACCACCTGATCCCGCTGGCCTCGCTGCTGCGCGAGCACGGCATCGGCAACCACATCGGTTTTTTCCTGCATACGCCATTGGCTCCGGCCGAACTGCTGATCACCCTGCCGCACCACCGGCAACTGTTCGGCGCCCTGTCCGCCTGCGATCTGGTCGGCCTGCAGACCACGCAGGATCTGCATTCGCTGCGCGAGTATTTCGAACACGAAGCCGGCGCCACGCTGGAAAAGAACAACGTCATCGCCCTGCCCGACGGCCGACGCTTTCACGCCGCCAGCTTTCCCATCAGCATCGACACCGCCACGGCAGCGGACGTGGCGCGCGAGGCTGTTGGCAGCGAGGCCAGCCAGCGTCTGCGGCAAAGCCTCAACGAGCGCGCCCTGATGATCGGCGTGGATCGCCTGGATTATTCCAAGGGCCTGCCCGAGCGCTTCGACGCCTTCGCCCATTTCCTGCAGCAGACCGAGACCTGGCGCAAACGTGTCTGTCTGCTCCAGGTGGCTCCGCCCTCGCGCAGCGATGTCCCGGAATACCGGCAGATCCGTCGCGAGCTGGAGCGCCGCACCGGCCACATCAACGGTTCGCTGGCTTCGCCCGACTGGGTGCCCATACGCTACGTCAACCAGACCATTCCCTACTCCGTGCTGGCCGGCTACTACCGCATGGCGCGTGTGGGGCTGGTCACGCCGCTGCGCGACGGCATGAACCTGGTGGCCAAGGAATACGTGGCTTGCCAGGATCCGGACGACCCCGGCGTGCTGGTACTGTCGCGTTTCGCCGGCGCCGCCGAGGAGCTGGACGCGGCGCTGCTGGTCAACCCGCACGACGAGGACAGCATGGCCGAAGCCCTGCTGCGCGCCCTGGACATGCCGCTCGATGAACGCCGCCGACGCTGGCGCGCGATGATGGATGTGCTGGAAACCAACGACATCGCCCACTGGCAGCACAACTTCCTCAGCCAGCTGGATGCTTGCGGCAATTGATTTCGGCGGACGGCCATCCGCATTCTTTTGTAGGAGCGCGCCTGCGCGCGAAAATGGTGGGGCGTACCGCGACGTGGGAAATCGCCTGCAGGCAGGCTCCTACAACAAGCTTGCTACAAGCGGCCATCGACGCTGGATGGCGGCAGGATGCCCTTGATGTCGTAGATCACGGTGTTGTCGCCGGCAAGCTCGCGAATCCTGCGGCCCTCGTTCTCGCGGAAGGCATCGTGGGCGACGGCGACCACCAGGGCGTCGTAGGTGTCCGGCGCCGGCCACTCGGGCAGGATGTCCACCCCGTAGGTAGCCCTGGCCTCGGCCGCGTCGGCCCAGGGATCGTGGATGTCCACCCGCACACCGAAGCCCTGCAGTTCCCTGACCAGATCCATCACGCGGGTGTTGCGCAGATCCGGACAGTTTTCCTTGAAGGTGAAGCCGAGCACCAGCAGCCGGCTGTCGCGCACCACGTGCCCCTTGGCGATCATCAGCTTGACCACCTCGCTGGCCACGTGCTGGCCCATGGCGTCGTTGATGCGTCGGCAGGCCAGCAGGATGTCGGGGAAATACCCCATCACCTGCGCCTTCTGGATCAGGTAGTACGGATCCACGCCGATACAATGGCCGCCGACCAGGCCCGGACGGAACGGCAAAAAATTCCACTTGGTGCCGGCGGCCTCCAGCACTTCGGTGGTGTCGATGCCGAGGCGATGGAAGATCAGCGCGAACTCGTTGACCAGGGCAATGTTGGCGTCGCGCTGGGTGTTCTCGATCACCTTGGCCGCCTCGGCGACCATGATGGCCGACACCTTGTGCGTGCCGGCGGTGATGATGCGCCGGTACAGCGCGTCCACGAAATCGGCGGTGTCCGGCGTGGAGCCGGAGGTGATCTTGGGGATGTCGGCCAGACGCCGCTGCCGGTCGCCGGGGTTGATGCGTTCGGGGCTGTAGCCAACCGTGAAATCGGCGTTGAACGCCAGGCCCGAAGCACGCACCAGCTCCGGCACGCACACTTCCTCGGTGGCGCCGGGATAGACGGTCGATTCGTAGATCACCACGTCGCCCGTCTTGAGCACCTTGCCGACCGCGCGGCTGGCTTCGATCAGCGGCGTGAAATCCGGGCGCTTGTGCGCGTCGATCGGCGTGGGCACGGTGACAATGTAGACCGTGCATGCGCGCAGGTCGTCCAGTTTGCCGGTAAAAATCAGACGCGCCGCCGATGCCAGTTCGTCCGAGGATGTTTCGCGCGTGTGGTCGACGCCTTTGCGCAGCGCATCGATGCGCGCCGTGTCGATGTCGAACCCGACCACATCCACATGCCGACCGAACGCCACCGCCAGCGGCAGGCCGACGTAGCCCAGCCCGACCACAGCGATCTTCGCCTCGTCCACCGTCTGCATGGTTTTCCCCGTGTCGTTGGAACGGATCATTCTACGTCGTGCAGCGCCGTCGCGTGGGGTGGGTATATTTGCGGTTGGTGGGTGTGTCGGCAAACACCATCCCCACCCCAGCCCTCCCCTTGAAGGGGAGGGAGCAGGAGACGCCGCACAGGCTTAGAACGGCCACATGTGCGGAATGACCAGCAGCACCACCACGCCGACCACAATCGACAATGGCGTGCCTACGCGCACGTAATCCATGAATCGATAGCCGCCGGGGCCGTAGACCATCATGTTGGTCTGGTAACCGATCGGCGTGATGAAACTGGCCGACGCGCCAATCATGATGGCGATGATGAACGGCATGGCGCTCACGTCCAGCTGCTGCGCCGCCGCCAGGCCGATGGGGAACATCAGCACCGCCGCCGCGTTGTTGGTCAGAAGCTCGGTGAATATCACCGTCAGGACGAACACCATGACGAGCGTCCAGAATGGATCGCCTCCGCCAAGATGCAGAAGCAGCCCGGCCACGACGGCGGCCACGCCGGTCTTGGACAGGGCCACGCCGATGGCGAACGCGCAGGCAATCGCCACGATCAGCGGGTAATCCACCGCGCGGCGCGCATCACGCCAACTGACGCAGCCGGTGACGATCACCGCCAGCGCGGCCAGCAACGCGGACACGAAGATGTCCACATGCAACGCGACGTTGGCCAGGATCATCGCACCCAGAATGGCCAGCGCGCCCAAGGCCCGGCGCGGTTGCACCGGCGGCGTGTCGTCGACCACGTTGACCATGATGAATTCGCGCGACTGGCCGTGTTCGCGCGTGAACTCCGGCGTGGTTTCCAGCAGCAACGTGTCGCCGGCCTGCACCACGATGTCGCCCGGCTTGCGCGACAACTGCTGGCCACGCCGATTGACGGCCACCACCGCCGCGCCATAGCGGTCGCGAAAACGCGACGCGCGCAAGGTGTGGCCCACCACCGGCGACATGCGCGAGGGCACGGCTTCGACAAAATGCCGGCCGTTGTCGCCACCGACCTTGAACACCTGATCGTCCACGTGCGCCAGGCCGGCCACCTGGCGTACCTCGCGCAAACCTTCGGCGGTGCCGACGAACACCAGACGATCATTGGCCTCCAGCACGGTATCGGGCCGCACCGCCGGACGGATCGGCCCCATGGCGCGCTGCACCTCGACCAGAAACGCGCCGGACAAATTGCGCAGTTTCGCCTCGACCAGGTCGCGCCCGACCAATGAGCCGTCGGCCTTGACCCGCATTTCCAGCACGTACTCGCGCGTCTGCCGCGCCTGATCCAGCGCCGTGCGACGATCCGGCAGCAGCCAGCGGCCCACCGTCAAGAGATAGATGCCGCCGGCAATCGCCGCCGGCAAGCCCACCCAGGCCGGATCGAACATGTGCAGCGTGGGCAAGCCGCCGTGTTGTTGCATCAGACCCAGCACGACCAGATTGGTGCTGGTGCCGATCAGCGTGCACATGCCGCCGAGGATGGTGGCGTAGCTGAGCGGAATCAGCAGTTTGGACACCGGCACCTTGGCCTTGCGGCTCCAGGTTTCCACCGCGGCGGTCAGCATGGCCACCACTGGCGTGTTGTTGATGAACGCACTCAGCGACGACGAAATGCCGACCAGGCGCACCTGCGCCACGAAAGCGCCATGCGGCTTGCCGAGCACCCACGAAGCCACCCAGCGAATCGCGCCGGTCGTGCGCAAGGCCGCCACCACGATGAACAGCACCGCCACCGTCAGCACGGCGGTATTGGAAAACCCGGCCAATGCTTCCCCCGGCGTCAACACACCACCCACCAGCAACACCGCCACCGCGCCCAACAACACGATGTCCGGCGTCAGGCGCTCCCATACCAGGCAGGCAAACACCGCCACCACCACGCCAATGGTGAGCCAAGCGTGGAAACCCAGGTCGGCAAAGGTCACCGCATCCATGCATTGCCTCCTTGTGATTTGCCGCATGCAATCTCCCCAATGCTCGTGGTGGGGTATCGGGTCATGGGCGATGTGGGGAATTTGGGGATTGCCCTTCGATACCTTAGGGCGAACGGATGTTGATGAACCTTCCGTACCTCAACCTCCCCACCGTTCGTGGTGAGGTATCGAACCATGAACGGCGCGGGGATCTTGGGGATCGCCCTTCGATACCTCAGGGCGAACGGGTGTTGATGAACCTTCCGTACCTCAGCCTCCCCACCGTTCGTGGTGAGGTATCGAACCATGAACGGCACGGGGAACTTGGGGACTGCCCTTCGATACGCGCAGCGTACCCTGTGCTGAGCCCGTCGAAGCATCAGGGCGAACGGGTTTTGATGGGGTTTCCATACCTCAGCCGCCCCTCCGTTCGTGGTGAGGTATCGAACCATGAACGGCACGGGGAACCTGGGGACTGCCCTTCGATACCTCAGGGCGAACGGGTTTTGATGAGCCTTCCGCGCTTCAGCCTCTCCCCCGTTCATGGTGAGGTATCGAACCATGAACGGCGCGGGGAATTTGGGGACTGCCCTTCGATACCTCAGGGCGAACGGGTGTTGATGGGGTTTCCGTACCTCAACCTCTCCCCCGTTCGTGGTGAGGTATCGAACCATGAACGGCGCGGGGAACCTGGGGACTGCCCTTCGATACCTCAGGGCGAACGGGTGTTGATGGGGCTTCCGTACCTCAGCCGCCCCTCCGTTCGTGGTGAGGTATCGAACCATGAACGGCGCGGGGAACCTGGGGGCTGCCCTTCGATACGCGCAGCGTACCCTGTGCTGAGCTTGTCGAAGCATCAGGGCGAACGGATGTGGATGAGCCTTCCGCGCCTCAACCTCCCCACCATTCGCAACGACGAGGCAAGGGCAATGTTGGATATCCCGACCCATGCGCGGATTACTTGCCCAGCAACTTGTCGACCACGCGCTGCGCCAGCGTGTCCGCGCTTGCGTCCACGGTTTGCAGGTGCAACTCGGGTGCGTCAGGCACCTCGTAAGGCGAGCCGATACCGGTAAAGTTGGCGATTTCACCGGCGCGCGCCTTGGCGTACAAACCCTTCACGTCGCGCTGCTCGCACACTTCCAGCGGCGTGTCCACGAACACCTCGTGGAACTCGCCCTCGCCGAACAACTGCCGCGCCATGCGACGCTCGCTG
>DASSTF010000078.1:0-16495 GCA_035708045.1 Rhodanobacteraceae bacterium
TGGCGGGCAGTGCCCGCCCTACTCGATTTTGCCGAGTCCTGTAGGGCGGGCACTGCCCGCCGACAAACCCCATCGTCACCGCACATCATCACTGCCCCGGCGCTGCCACCCGCGCCAACGCCCACACATCCACCCGCGCCACGCCGGCACGGTGCAGTACCCTCGCGCATTCGCCCAGGGTGGCGCCGGTGGTCAGCACGTCGTCGAACAAGGCCACGTGATCGGGCAACGCCGCGCCATGGCGGATGCCGAACGCGCCGCGCACATTGCGCCGTCGGGCCACGGCATCCAAGGTGCTCTGCGCACGGGTGGCGCGTTGGCGCTTGAGGCAGTCGTCGAGCAACGGCAAGTGCATCTGTCGGGCGATCCGGCGCGCCAATTCGAGTGTCTGGTCGTAGCCGCGCTGGCGCAGGCGGATACGGTGCAGGGGCACCGGCACGATGGCCTGCGGCAGCTCCGGCGGCGGACGTTCCCGCCACAAGGCGGCGAGGGTGCGGCCGGCGGCCAGATGGGCGGAAAACTTGTAGCGCGTCTCCAGCCGATCCAGCGGCCAACCGTAGCGGAACGGCACCCAGGCCGCCTGCCATGGCGGCGCATGCGTAAGACAGCGCCCGCACAGCGCCGCCGGTTGCGCCAACGGCAAGGCGCAACGCGCGCAGCAGCAGGCGTTGCGCGGCAAATCGGCCAGGCAGCCCGCGCACAAATCCAGCCCCGGCTTGCCTGGCGCGCCGCACAACAGGCAGTGTGACGGCCATTTCAGGCTGCCGATGCGATGCCGGATAGTCGATCCCCAAGACATGCCCACAGCCTGACATTATCGACAGGTCGGTCATATCAGCCGATGCCGATACGTGCTGTCAGGCAATTATCGTAAACAACTTGCATCGCGCCATGTTGACAAGGCATGCGGCCAATTCCACACTCGTCCACTGATCTCCCGTGGAGGCCCCATGTCCCACTCCCCCCGACACTCATGGACGCGCGCGCAGGTGCTCGCCCTTTTCGACCTGCCGTTCAACGACCTTCTGGCGCGCGCGCATGCCGTGCATGCCGAACATCACGACGCCAACGCGGTGCAGATGTCCACGCTGCTGTCGATCAAGACCGGCGGCTGTCCCGAGGATTGCGCGTACTGCCCGCAGGCGCAGCGTTACCACACCGGCGTGGAGGCGCAAAAACTGATGAGCGTGGAGGCCGTGCTGGAGCAGGCGCGCGCGGCCAAGGCCGCCGGCGCCAGCCGCTTCTGCATGGGCGCGGCGTGGCGCGGACCCAAGGATCGCGACATTCCCAAGGTGGCGGCCATCGTGCGCGCGGTGAAGGATCTGGGCATGGAAACCTGCGCCACACTGGGCATGCTCGAAGATGGCCACGCCGAATCGCTGCGCGAGGCGGGGCTGGATTACTACAATCACAACCTCGACACCGCGCCCGAGCACTACGGCGAAATCATCCACACCCGCGAATACCAGGATCGCCTGGACACGCTGGAACGCGTGCGCGGCGCGGGCCTGAAAACCTGCTGCGGCGGCATCGTCAGCCTCGGCGAAACACGCGAAGAGCGTGCTGGCTTGCTGGAAACCCTGGCCAACCTGCCCGAACCGCCCGAATCGGTGCCGATCAACCAGCTGGTGCAGGTGCCCGGCACGCCGCTCGATGGCACGGAAAAGCTCGACCCGTTCGAATTCGTGCGCACCATCGCCGTGGCGCGCATCCTGATGCCGACCTCGATGGTGCGCCTGTCCGCCGGCCGCCGCGAGATGGACGACGCCGTGCAGGCACTGTGCTTCTTCGCCGGCGCCAACTCCATCTTCATGGGCGACAAGCTGCTCACCACCGGCAACCCCGACGTCGAGCACGATCGTCGCCTGCTGGAACGGCTCGATCTCAAGCCGCTGGAAGTCGTGCACGAAGCGGATACCGTCCACGCCACCATCCTCGAACCCGCCATGTAGGAGCCTGCCTGCAGGCGATTGTGTGATTCAGTCGCAGCATCGGGCAATCGCCTGCAGGCAGGCTCCTACACAGGTGGAATATGGGAATCTGGCGATGAACCGTCCCGACCTGCTCCAGCGCATGGCTGCCGCCTCCCGGCAGCGTGGGCGCGATGGATTGCATCGGCAATCGATCACCCTCGACGACTTCGACGGCGTGCATGGCCGTATGGACGGCCAAACCGTCACCAGTTTCTGCAGCAACGATTACCTCGGCCTCGCGCATCATCCGGTCGTCATCGACGCGCTGCAGACCGCCGCCGCGCGATGCGGCGTCGGCAGCACCGGTTCGCACCTCATCAGCGGACACCGGCGCGAACACGCGCAACTGGAAGAAGACCTGGCCGACTGGACGGGACGCGAGCGCGCATTGGTGTTTTCCAGCGGCATGATGGCCAACCTCGGCGTAATGCAGGCACTGCTCGCGCGCGGCGACGCCTGCGTGCAGGACAAGCTCAACCACGCCAGCCTGATCGATGCCGCGCATACCGTCGGCGCCACGCTCAAGCGCTATCCGCATGCCGACGTCCAGGCCGCGGCGCGGCAACTGGCCGCGACCGGCGAGGCCGCCGCGCTGATCGCCACCGACGGCGTCTTCAGCATGGACGGCGACGTCGCGCCCCTCGCCGAACTGGCGGCGCTGGCTGCGCGCGAAAACGCCACGCTGATGGTCGACGACGCGCACGGCCTCGGTGTGGTCGGCCCCGGCGGCAGCGGCAGCGTGCGCGCCGCGAACCTGACCCAGAACGAGGTGCCGGTGCTGATGGGCACGCTGGGCAAGGCGCTCGGCTGCCACGGCGCCTTCGTTGCCGGTTCGGCATCGTTGATCGACGGTCTCGTGCAGTTCGCGCGCAGTTACATCTACACCACCGCCCTGCCGCCGGCACTGGCCGCCGCTGCCCGGGCCGCTGTGGCCGTCGCCCGCCATGACTCGGAGCGGCGCGACAAACTCGCCGCGCTGATCGACCGCTTCCGCCATGGCGCTGCCCAGCTCGGCCTGCCGGTCATGCCTTCCTCGACACCGATCCAGCCGCTCCTGCTTGGCGATAGTGCACGCACCGAGGCTGCACAGAACATGCTTGCCGATGCCGGTTTCCTCGTCGTCGCCATCCGCCCGCCGACCGTCCCCGCCAACCGGGCGCGCCTGCGCATCACGCTGTCTGCCGGTCATGCCGATGAGGATGTCGACCGGTTGCTCGATGCCTTGGCCGCCGTATCCAAACGTATCCTTTCCCCGTAGGGATAGAGAGCTTCGTCATCGTTGGCAATCGTCGCGACACGTCATCCGATACCCCCAACCGTTCGTGGTGATGCTTCGACAAGCTCAGCACGGGGTACGCTGCGCGTATCGAACCATGAACGGCGCGGGAAACTCGGAGACTGCCCCCTTCGACAAGCTCAGGACAGGCTTCGATACCTCAGGGCGAACGGACTTCGTTTTTCGATAATCGAAATCCGTACTGGTTATCCGAGGTACCCCACAGGCATTCCATGAACAAGCACGCGATACAATAAACAGCTTATGTCCGAGCTCTACATCGAAACCCATGGCCGCGGCGACCCGCACATCGTGCTGATCCACGGCTGGGCCATGCACGGCGGCGTGTTTGCGCCGCTGACCGAAGCCCTGGCCGAACGCGCCACCGTGCACGTGGTGGATCTGCCCGGCCACGGCCATTCGCGCGATTCGCACCTGCCGCTGACCGTATCCGCCTGCGCAGGCGCCATTGCCGAAGCCACGCCGCCCGCCATCTGGCTGGGCTGGTCGCTGGGCGGTCTGATCGCGCTGGCCGGAGCGCTGGAACATTCGCGACACGTGCAGGCATTGGCCATGGTGTGCGCCTCGCCCTGCTTCGTCCGTCAGCCGGACTGGAAGTACGGCATGGCGCCGGA
The DNA here is from genome assembly GCA_035708045.1 of Rhodanobacteraceae bacterium. Taxonomy (GTDB): domain Bacteria; phylum Pseudomonadota; class Gammaproteobacteria; order Xanthomonadales; family Rhodanobacteraceae; genus Oleiagrimonas. Next base: position 3,885 of record DASSTF010000078.1, read on the forward strand.
AGTGTTCGCCAATTTCGGCAGCGAACTCGACACCGACTACCACGGCACGCTGGATCGCTTCCTGGCGCTGGAAGCCATGGGCAGCGAACATGCGCGCGAGGAAATGCGCCGTTTGCGCGCCGACCTGTTCGCGCGCGGCGAGCCGGACAAGCGCGTGCTGCGCGAAGGGCTGGACGTACTCGACCACACCGACCTGCGCGGTCGCCTCTCTGCACTCGCACAACCCAGCGCCTGGATCGCCGGCGCACGCGACCGCCTGATTCCGTGGCAGGCCATGCAATGGGGCGCACAGACATCGGGCGGCACGTTCACGCGCATCGATCATGCCGGGCATGCGCCCTTCATCGGCTTCGTCGATCAGGTCATTGCCGCGCTCGATCCGCTCCTCGAGCTTGCCGACAGCGGCAGGAAACAGGCATGAGCGATTTTCGGCTCGATCACCGCCAGGTGCGCCATGCCTTCGGTCGCGCCGCCGCCAGCTACGAAAAGCACGACGTCCTGCAGCGCGAGGTGCAGCAGGATCTGCTTTCGCGTCTGGACTTCTATCTGGAAAAGCCAGCACGCGTACTCGACTTGGGCGCCGGCACCGGTCGTGGTGCCGCGCTTCTGAAAAACCGCTACCCCAAGGCCGAAGTCGTCGCCATGGATCTGGCCGTCCCGATGCTGCGTCAGGCAAAACAGCACAGTCGCCTGTTGCGCCCGTTCGCGCGCGTCGCCGGCGATGCCACGCAGCTGCCGCTGGCCGACCACAGCATCGACCTGCTGCATTCCAACCTGTGCTTCCAGTGGTGCGACGATCTCGCGCGGCTGTTCAACGAATGCGTGCGCGTGCTCAAGCCCGGCGGCTTTCTGGTGTTTTCCACCCTCGGCCCCGACACCCTGCGCGAACTGCGCGCCGCCTGGGCCAGCGACGGCGGCACGCCACACGTCGCGCGTTTCCTGGACATGCACGATGTCGGCGACGCCGTGCTCGCCGCCGGCCTGCGGGACCCGGTGCTGGACGTGATGCGCATCACCATGACTTACGACAAGCCGCAAGGCGTACTGCGCGACCTGAAAGGCCTCGGCGCCACCAACGCCGATGCCGCACGCGTGCGCGGCCTGACCGGTCGCAAGCGTTTCCGGCACATGCTGGACGCCTACGAAAACCTGCGCGTCAACGGCACCATCCCGGCCACCTGGGAAGTGGTCACGGCGCATGCCTGGGGCCCGCCGCCAGGGCAACCGCGACGCCTGCCGATGGGTGGCGAGATGGCCAGTTTTTCGATTGACCAGTTGCGTGGATCGCGCCGCTCACGCTGACGTCGACATCGCAGCACCTGGCGTAGGCCGGGGCGTTGGTCGTCGGGCAGTGCCCGACCTACTCGGTCATGGCTGTTCGCAGTTCGTCAGCCGGAATGTGGCCAATGGATATCCAAGCGGCGCATCAGCGCACGTGCGTCGGGCGGCGCGCGGACTTTGGCGTCGTTGTCGAAATAGCCATAGATGTCGCGCGACTTGCGCGGCGGCGGTTTCGCGTCCGAGACACGGCGCGCGCCGTTCGGCTGCGTGCCCCGGCTCCAGGCGCGGATGCGGCGCGCCCAGTCGTCCAGTGCCGCATTGCCGTAGCCGCTGGCGTACAGCTCCTCGTCGCCATGCAGGCGCAGGTACATGAAGCCGGCGGTGACGTCCTCCAGCAGCGGCCACTTGCCAGCCGTATCGGCCACCACCAAGGCCACGCCATGCCGTCGCAGCATCGCAATGAAAGTTGCATCGCGGAAACTTTCATGGCGGATCTCCACGGCATGGCGCAACTGCCGGTTGCGGTCGATCGCCAGACGCGCGCGACCTTTGACGTGGAAGTCGCGGCGGCACGCCAGCTTCCGCGCCTGCTCCAGATCGCGCGGTAGCATGTCCAGGAAACGCTCGAAAAGCTCGCGGTCGAACGGCATGCTGGGCGGAAACTGCCACAGGATCGGCCCCAGCTTGTCGCGCAACTCGAAAAGACCTGAGGCAAAGAAGTTGGCCATGGCGGTGTCGATGTCGCGCAGGCGCAGAATGTGTGTGACATAGCGCGGCGCCTTCACCGCGAACACGAAGCCGGTCGGCGTCTGCTCGCGCCAGCGCGCGTAACTTTCCGGTCGCTGCAATGCATAGAACGAGCCGTTCAATTCGATGCTGGGGAACTGGCGCGAGGCGTATTCCAGTTCCGCACGCTGCGGCAGATCGTCGGGATAAAACCGCCCGCGCCACGGCTTGTAGCGCCAGCCGGAAATGCCGATATGCAGCGTGGCCACGAGGCATCTATCCGATGGGAGACAGGCTCCATGCAAGCATTCGCGCGATGACGTGCGGATGAATCGCGCATGCCGGCGGTCGATGCGGTCAAGTCATCCCACACACTCGGCATGCCGAAAACAACTCGTCAGATGGTCGTTGACCATGCCGGTCGCCTGCATGTGCGCGTAGCAGACGGTGGAGCCGACAAAGCGGAAGCCGCGCTTTTTCATGTCGCGGCTCATACGGTCGGATACGGGCGTGGTGGCGGGTACGTCGACTGGGGTTTTCCAATGGTTGACAATAGGCTTGCCGTCGACGAACGACCACAAATAGCTGTCCAGACTGCCATCCGTGCGGATCACGTCGAGCGTCACGCGGGCATTGTCGCGCATGGCCCATACCTTGCGGCGGTTGCGGATGATGCCGGGGTCGACGAGCAGTTTTTCCAGTTCGCCATCGTCCATGGCCGCCACGCGCTCGATGTCGAAGTCATGGAATACCTTGCGGTAATGCGCGCGCTTGTCGAGTACGGTGCGCCAGGACAGGCCGGCCTGCGCGCCTTCGAGGCACAGGAATTCGAACAGCGTCTGGTCGTCGTGCAGGGGCATGCCCCATTCGGTGTCGTGGTATTCGCGCATCAACGCGTGATCGGTTTCGGCCCAGGCGCAGCGTGGCATGACGGTCTCCGTGACATGGCGTGAATCGGCACAGGCTAGCACTCGCCCGCGGACAGACAATGATGTCATCATCGAAACCCGCCATCACCGTCACTTCCGCATGCCTCGCCATACCCGTCGCCACGGCGCACTCGTCGCCCTGATCGTCCTGATTCTGGTCTGGGGCTACAGCTGGGTGGTGATGAAGCAGGTGTTGCGTTACGCCGGACCGTTCGAGTTTGCCGCCTTGCGTTATCTCGGTGGCGCGGTGGTGCTGTTGTTGCTGCTGGTCATCCGTCGCGAGTCGCTCAGGCCCACGCCGATTCGGCTGACGCTGGCGGTGGGTTTATGCCAGACCACGGGTTTTCAGGCATTGACGCAGTGGGCATTGGTTTCCGGTGGCGCGGGCTCGGTGTCGCTGCTGGCCTACACCATGCCGTTCTGGGTGGTGCTGTTGGCGTGGTGGCTGCTCAAGGAAAAGCCGACGCCGCGGCACTGGCTGGGCCTGGCGCTGGCGGCGGGAGGCCTGGTATGCGTGATGGAGCCATGGCATGGCCTGGGCAGCTTGCGCAGCGCGCTGCTTGCGGTCATCGGTGGTGTGGCGTGGGCATTCGGCACCGTGCTCAGCAAGCGCATGTTCCAGCTTTATGCGCCTTCACCCCTGTCTTTCACCGCTTGGCAGATGTTGTTCGGCGCGCTGGCGCTTGGCGTGATCGCACTCGTCGTGCCGTCGCCGCCGATCGTGTGGACGCCGGCGTTTGTTTACGGATTGCTGTACAGCATGCTGCTGGCGTCCAGCCTGGCCTGGTTGTTGTGGCTGTTCGTGGTGCGCAGCCTGCCGACCACGGTGGCCAGCCTCTCCAGCCTGGCGGTGCCGGTGACGGCGGTGTTGCTGTCGTGGGCGATCCTGCATGAGCGCCCTGACGGCATGGAGGCCGCCGGCATCGTGCTGATCGTGCTGGGACTGGCGGCCGTCAGCGGCATCGGGGCCAGGCGACGTCCGTATCCGCATGAAACCCCGGCTTGAATCGGACGTGCATCACATCCACGGCAGCGCATCCAGATCGACGTTGCCGCCGGTGAGCACCACGCCGACGCGCTGGCCGGCAAAGCATTCGCGGTGGCGCAGCAGGGCGGCCAGCACGGTGGCGCTGGAGGGTTCGATGGTCTGTTTGAGGTGTTGCCAGAGGAGTTTCATGGCGGCGACGGTTTCCGCGTCGCTGACGGTCAGCACTTCGACGCGATGCGTGCGCAGGGCAGCCAGGTTGGATTCGCCGATGGTGGCGCGCAGGCCGTCGCAGAGGGTGTTCGGCACGACGTCGGTGACGCGCCGGCCGCGTTCCAGCGAGCGTGCCGCGTCGTCGGCGCCTTCGGGCTCGGCGGCAAACAGGGACAGGTCGGGTGCGATGGCATGCGCCAAGATCGCGCAGCCGCTGACCAGACCGCCGCCGCCGACGGGCGTGATCAGGGCATCCAGCGGGCCGGCTTGCTGCAGCAATTCGAGTGCGACGGTGCCCTGGCCGGCCATCACGCGCGCGTCGGCATAGGGATGCACCAGCGTGGCGCCGGTGGCGGCTTGTACCTCGGCGGTGACGGCTTCGCGCGCGGTCTGTGTGGGAGCGCAGCGGTGCAGCGTGGCGCCGGCGGCTTCGATGGCTTCCACCTTGGCGCGCACCGCGCCTTCGGGCACCACCACGTGCGCGGTGATGCCGCGGGTGACGGCGGCCAGCGCCAGCGCATGGCCGTGGTTGCCGGACGAATGCGTGACCACGCCATAGGCGGCCTCTTCCTCGCTCAATGACCACACCGCATTGCAGGCGCCGCGAAACTTGAAGGCGCCGCTGATTTGCAGATGCTCGCACTTGAAGTGCAGCGACGCGCCAAGCAGGGCGTCGAGCGCCGTGCTGCGCATCACCGGCGTGACGCGCGCGTGGGCGGCGATGCGCGCGGCGGCGCTGTGCACCGCATCGGGTGTCGGCAATGTCGCGCTCACGGCAGGTGCACTTCCAGACCGCAATGGAATGCGCGTTCCTCGCCGGCCGGCAGGGTCACGAGACCGGCGCAATCGGGACGGTTGAACGCGTCGGTCATCGCCTGCATGGGTTCCAGCGCCACGGCGCGACGCACGGCGGCGCCTTCGAGCGTGTCGCCGGTGTACACCTGGATGACGCCGGAAGTTTGCCACATGCTGACACCCAGGCCGCTGGCCGGGTCGCGCAGGTGTGAGCGGATGCGCCCGTCGGCATCGGCCTGGGTGTTGGCGAAGCCGTTGTCGAGCTGGCGCGCGCCGATGCGTTGCCAGTCGCGGAAATCCAGCTCCGGGCAGGCGTCGAGCGGTTTGAAGGCATCGTTGCCGGGCAGCGGGATGAGCGCATCGTCGGTGACGACGGCCGTTTGCGCGGGCAGCTTGAGTTCGAGTTCGTCGACGCTGTCCTCGCGCAGGTGCAGATACGGGTGCCAGCCGAAAAAGCACGGCGCCGCGGTATCGCCGACGTTGCGCATGGTGGCGACGAGATCCAGCCCGCCCGGATGCAGGGTGAAGGCCACCTCCAGATCCAGCGCGAACGGGTAGCCCGGCCAGGCGTCGGGGCGAATGGCCTGGGTGCTCATGCGCACGCAGGCGCCGGCGTTGTCCGCATCCACCGACACCAGATCGAAATCAACCGCCTGCACGAAGCCGTGCAGGATGCGCCGGTTGTCGCCGGTCGCGCCCGGTTTCAGGTCATGGGCGACGCCGTCGAAGCGGTAGCGCGCGTCGGCCACGCGGTTGGCGAACGGGCACATGGTGGCGAAACGCGCACCCTTCATGGCGGCCAGATCGTCGGCCGTGGCATAACCGTCCGCCAGGTTGTGCATGCGGTCGGCCAGCGGCAGCAGGTATTCCAGCAGGGTGGCCCCGCGCCGGGCCAGGCGCACGGCGGTGCCGCTGTCGGTGTCGATCATGGCCACGACCGGCCACGGCCCCAGGTGTTCGTGACGGAAGGTGTATCGGCTCATGAGGATCCCGCTGCGCGCATGGATGTTGTGGGAAGGTCGGAAAGGCTCCATGTTAGCCTGAATACCTTTTCATGCACGCCCGTGGGTTTTTCGCCATGAGTCTTCGCCACAACGATCAGCACCCTTCCGTCCGCCTCGCCGACTACCGACCACCGGAGTGGCGCGTGGATACGGTCGCGCTGGATTTCGATCTCGGCATTTCACATACCGACGTGCATGCCAGGCTGCACCTTGTCCGCGACGGCGACGGTCCGCTGACGCTGGATGGCGAAAACCTCGACCTCGTTGCGGTGACGCTGGACGGCCGCAAGCTGGATGCCGGCAATTACGACTACGACGGCGTCATCCTGACCGTCCCCGACGCCCGCGACGGCAGCGTGCTGGAAACCCATGTGCGCCTGGATCCCTCCGCCAACACCGCGCTGGAAGGCCTGTACCTTTCCGGCCAGCCCGAGACGGGCTTCCTGCTGACCCAATGCGAGGCGCAGGGTTTCCGTCACATTACCTTCATGCCGGATCGCCCGGACGTGCAATCGCGCTACACCGTCACCCTGCGCGCCGACAGGGAACGTTTCCCGGTGCTGCTGGCCGGCGGCAATCCCGACGGTGCCGGTGAACTGGAAGATGGCCGCCATTGGGCGCGTTTCGTCGATCCGCATCCCAAGCCCACGTACCTGTTCGCCCTGGTCGCCGGGCGTCTGGCCAAACTGACCCGCGACTACACCACCGCCGACGGCCGCGAAGTCACGTTGAACCTGTGGGCCGAGGCGGACGCCATCGAGCAATGCCATTTCGCCATGGATTCGCTGGAACGCGCCATGCGCTGGGACGAGCAGACCTACGGGCGCAACTACGATCTTTCCGTGTTCAACGTCGTCGCCACCCACGACTTCAACATGGGCGCGATGGAGAACAAGGGGCTCAACATCTTCAACACCAGCTGTCTGCTGGCCGATGTCGAGACTTCCACCGACGCCGAATTCCGCCGGGTCGAGGCCGTCGTGGCGCACGAATACTTCCACAACTGGAGCGGCAACCGCGTCACCTGCCGCGACTGGTTCCAGCTTTCCCTCAAGGAAGGCTTCACGGTGTTCCGCGAACACGGTTTCAGCGCCGACATGAACTCCGCGCCGCTCAAGCGCATCGAGGACGTGGCCCTGCTGCGCCGCGCCCAGTTCACCGAGGACGCCGGCCCGCTGGCGCATCCGGTGCGCCCCTCCGAATACCGCGAGATCAACAACTTCTACACCGCCACCGTGTACGAAAAAGGCGCCGAACTGGTGCGCATGCTGGCCGGTCGCCTCGGACGCGACGGCTTCCGTCGCGGCACCGATCTGTACTTCAAGCGCCACGACGGCCAGGCTGCCACCATCGAGGATTTCCTGAACGCGCTGGGCGACGCCAACGGCATCGACCTGACGCCGTATCTGGCCTGGTACGGCCAGGCTGGCACGCCGCGCCTTTCCGCACGTGGCAGCTACGATGCCGATGCGCGCCGCTATACCCTCACTTTCAGCCAACGCACCCCGGCCACGCCGGGACAGAGCGAAAAACTGCCCTTGCCGCTGCCGGTGAAGCTGGCCTTGTTCGATGCCGACGGTCGGCGCCTGCCGCTGCGCCTCGCCGGCGAAGATGCCGCGCAGGGGGACGAGCGCGTGATCGTGTTCGACAGCCCCACCGAAAGCTTCGTGTTCGAGGACATCGACGCCGAGCCGGTGCCCTCGCTGCTGCGCGGCCTGTCGGCTCCGGCCACGCTCGAATTCGATTACAACCCTGAACAACTCGCCCTGCTGCTCAGCCATGACGCCGACGGCTACGACCGCTGGGACGCCAGCCAGCAACTGGCCGCTTGCGCCTACGACGCCATCCGCGCCGGCGAGAAATCGCCCGCCACCCTGGTCGCCTGGCATCAGGCGCTGGGCAAACTCTTTGCCGATGCCACGTTCGACGGCGCGTTGCTGGCCACGCTGCTGACGCCGCCTGGCGAAGTGGTGCTGGCCGAACGCCACGAGGAAAACGATCCCGCCGCCGTGCACGCCGCCCGCGAACGCCTGCTGGCCACGCTGGCCGAATACCTGGGCGCGGGCACCCTGGCCGCGCGCTACACTGCCCTGCACCGGCCCGGCGATGCCTCGATGGAAGCCGACAGCCAAGCCAAACGCAGTCTGAAACAATGCCTGCTGAACCTGCTGGCGCGCATCGACGTCGAACGCGCCACCGTGCTGGCCCGCGCGCAATATGCCGAGGCCGCCACCATGACCGAGCGTCTGGGCGCCCTGGAAACCCTGCTGTGGCTGGAAGCGGGCGAGACCGAGTCGGCCGATTTTCGCCAACGCTTTGCCGATCATCCGCTGGTGCTCAACAAGTGGTTCTCGGCGCACGCCCACGTGCCCGGCGAAGGCGCGCTCAAGCGCATCAAGGCCTTGCTGACCGATCCAGCCTTCACCTTGCGCAACCCCAACCGTGCGCGTGCCGTGCTGGGCGTGTGGGCGCAGGCCAACCCCAGCGGTTTCCATCGCGCCGACGGCGCCGGCTACCGCCTGCTGGCCGAGCAGCTCAAGGCCATGGATCGGCTCAATCCGCAACTGGCCGCGCGAGTGGCCACCGCCTTCAATGGCTGGAAGCAGCTCGAACCCGTGCGCCGCGAGACGGCCCATGCCGTCCTGGCCGAATTGCTGGCCGGGGGCGATCTGTCGGAGAACCTGGGCGACATCGTGCAACGTGCCTTGCAGGGCGGCTGAAAAGCACGGCGCGCGTCAACGTTCGCACCGTCCGGTGCGTTCACGCTGGTTGACCCGTCTCCCCCTTGGACGGGCCATGCGAGGTGCCTCATGAAACGTCTGCCCGTCCTGTTGCTGGTTTCGTCCGCCCTGTTGTTGCTCGGCGGCTGTGCCATCGAGCCCACCTACCACTACACCCGCACGGCCGATGGCGGCGGCTATTACAACGGCCAGTCCGCCTACGGCGATGCCGATACGGTCGTCTATGGCGGCGTCTATGCCGATCCGTGGGCGTGGGATCCGTGGTGGGGCGGTTATTACGGGCCGCGCTGGGGCTGGGGTGGTGTCGGCTTTGGCGCCACCTACACGTACCGGAGCCATCATCGATATCGCGCTCATCCACGGTCGGTGCATCATGGGCATCAGCATCGACAGCCGCAGCATCGGCATTGGCATCAGCATCGACAGTCGCCCTATCGGACGGATTCACGGCATGCGGGGGATCGGCATCCCGGCCACTAGCCAGCGCAAATGAAATCGTGCGTCTGGATGCGTTTCTATTCAGACAAGCGCTGCATGGTCTGGGTCAGCTGCAGGCGTCGGTCTTCCAGTTGACTCCGCTTGCCCGCCGCGTTGGGGGCATGGCCATCCAGCATCTCCATGGCCATCTCGATGCGCGCCAGTTCCACCCACAGGTCGTGATGCTGTGACTGTGCGTTCGGGCCTGCAGATGCGGTGCAAATCGTGTTCGTCATGGCGAGACTCCCAAGGTATGCCTCATCGGGGATCTTGCAGGTTGCATGCCAACTGCCAACTGCGTCACACTTGGGAAAGATTCATGAACCAACGTGACGATTTGCGTCGCAAGTTGCCGTTGCAAGTCACGCCGCGTTCACGCATGCTTTGGCAAGATGGCTCCGCGTTGATGGCGGCAGGTCGCCGGATCTGCTTCATCCCCATCGATACCAGTCAAAAAGTTTCTGGCGCCCGGCACACGGTCATTCTGGATTCCCCCTGTTCCTGAGACCGCCGGGCGCCAGATCCTCTTTCCCCTGTCCCCTGATCTTGCCGCGTACAACGCGGCGGGCGCTGCCTTTCCCGGCACGCGGCCGGCCCCTGTAATGCCAGCCTCGGCAACGCCTGCGGCGTGCGTCTGCCCGGGAAAGTGCGTCAGGGGAGATGCAGCATCCGTGCCAGTGCCCTCCGATTTCCGCTTGCCGTAGAATGCAGCCTGCGCGAATGCCGCAAATTGTGACGTGGTCGGCATTGCCGCGCGCCGCTCGCTGGAATATGAGATTTCATGATGCTTCATCCCGTGACATATGACGTCGTGGTCGTCGGCGGCGGCCATGCCGGCACCGAGGCCGCGCTGGCCGCGGCGCGTACTGGTGCGCGCACGCTGCTGGTGACGCACAACATCGAGACCATCGGCCAGATGAGCTGCAATCCGGCCATCGGCGGCATCGGCAAAGGCCATCTGGTCAAGGAAATCGACGCCTTGGGCGGCGCCATGGCACACGCCGCCGACCGCGCAGGCATCCAGTGGCGCACGCTCAACGCTTCCAAGGGCCCGGCGGTGCGCGCCACGCGCTGCCAGGCCGACCGCGCGTTGTACAAGGCCGCGATCCGCCACATCGTGGAAACCCAGCCGAACCTCGACATCTTCCAGCAGGGCGTGGACGACTTCGTCATCGAGAACGGTCGCGTCACCGGCGTGGTGACGCAAATGGGCCTCACCTGGCGCACCCGCGCCGTGGTGCTGACCGTCGGCACCTTTCTCGCCGGACGCATCCACATCGGCGTCTCGCAATACAGCGCCGGACGCGCCGGCGATCCGCCCGCGACCACGCTGGCCAAGCGCCTGCGCGAACTGCCGGTGGCCGCCGAGCGGCTCAAGACCGGCACGCCGCCGCGCATCGACAGCCGCAGCATCGACTTTGAAGGCCTGACCGTGCAGCCGGGTGACGATCCCGCGCCGGTCTTTTCCTACCTCGGCTCGCGTGCGGAACATCCGCGCCAGGTGCCGTGCTGGATCACCCACACCAGCGAGCGCACCCACGACATCATCCGCGGCGCGCTGGATCGCTCGCCGCTGTTCTCGGGGCAGATCGAAGGCACCGGCCCGCGCTACTGCCCGTCGATCGAGGACAAGGTGGTGCGCTTTGCCGACAAGGCCTCGCACCAGATCTTCATCGAGCCGGAAGGCCTCGACACGCCCGAAATCTACCCCAACGGCATCTCCACCTCGCTGCCGTTCGACGTGCAACTGGCGCTGGTGCATTCCATCCCCGGCTTCGAGCGCGCCCACATCACGCGCCCCGGCTACGCCATCGAATACGACTACTTCGACCCGCGCGGCCTGCACCCGTGGCTGGAAACGAAGACCATCGGCGGGCTGTACTTCGCCGGCCAGATCAACGGCACCACCGGCTACGAGGAAGCCGCCGCGCAAGGCCTGCTGGCCGGCCTCAACGCAGCGCGCGCGACCGCGGACAAGGCGCCGTGGTACCCGCGCCGCGACGAGGCCTACCTCGGCGTTCTTGTGGACGACTTGACCAGCAACGGCACACTCGAGCCCTACCGCATGTTCACCTCGCGCGCCGAATACCGCCTGTCCCTGCGCGAGGACAACGCCGACCTGCGCCTGACCGAAACCGGCTTCGAACTCGGCGTGGTGCCGCAAGCGCGCTTCGACGCCATGCGCCGCAAACGCGACGCCGTGGCCGCCGAAACCGCGCGCCTCAAGGCCCTCTGGGCCACGCCCGACAACGCCCTCGGCGTGGCGCTCAAGACCCGTCACGACATCACCCTGCAACGCGAAGCCAACGGCCTCGATCTGCTGCGCCGACCCGAGCTCGACTACGCCAAACTGACCGACATCGAAGGCTTCGGCCCGCCGTTGCCCGAGTCCGATGCGGCCATGCAAGTCGAAGTGCAAGCCAAATACGCCGGCTACCTCGACCGCCAGCGCGAGGACATCGCGCGCCAGCGCCGCCACGAAGGCACCGTCATCCCCGTCGACTTCGACTACGACCGCGTACGCGGCCTGTCCGCCGAAGTCCTCGCCAAACTGAAACAGGCCCGCCCCGACACCATCGGCCAGGCCACCCGCATCAGCGGCGTCACCCCCGCCGCCATCTCGTTGCTGTTGGTGCATCTCAAGCGCAAGCACGCGGCTTGACGGAGCGGATCTCCGGGTTTCACGCCAAGGCGGCACTCAGGACAAGCGACGCCATACAACGAATGGCCGGGACGTTATCGCCGCCAGAACATGAGTGCGGACAGGGCAGACTGACGCCAGACAAAAAGCCGATCGAGCAGTCGCGCCGGCAGGAACAGGAAGCCAAGCCCGACGATCAGAAACGCGCCAGAAGAAAATGCCGCGTAAAGCTTGGGCCCGAGCGCCGTCGTCGCCGTGCCGTTGTAGACAATGGACGCGTGTGGATCCAGAACGAGCGGGATGAAGGAGAACAAAAGCATCCCGCCGACAAGCGCCCACATGACCCCCATGAAACGGAAAAGGCGACGAAACCGGCGCATCTTTTTGAGCTGATCGATATCCATATGTGTCCTGTTCCCGAAAAGTTGTCAGGGCTTGGCATGCCGAGGTTTGACCAGGTTGACCTCAAGCTCGCAACCAACAGCATGAGCATAACGACGCAACCTCGCCACGGACGGAGAATGCTTGCCGCTGCTCAACGACTACTCAAGACGAGTAACCGCAGGAGCCTTGGTGCCCCATGCGACTCGCAATTTGCACCTGGGACAAACCCGTCTGCTCCCGAGCCTTGAGCATTTGCCTGAGCAGCGAAAACTCCGGACTCATGTTTTGGGTGCGGGTAGTGCACCATCCGTTCTGTACTTTGGCCTGAGCTCCTGAGGAGCGGCAGGCCATCCGCTACGCTTCGTTGATTCTTTGACGAGAACACGAAGGAGCAACGAATGACCTGCCATGAACAGGATACCGAGAGTGTGTCTG
>DASSTF010000079.1:0-8454 GCA_035708045.1 Rhodanobacteraceae bacterium
CGCCGCGGAGACTTTCACCATGGATCAAATGCAAGACATCCTCGACCAGGATCTCGACCCCACCGAGACCCGTGAATGGATCGAGTCGCTCAAGGCGGTCATCAACGCCGATGGCACCGAGCGTGCGCACTTCCTGCTTGAGCGGATGGTCGACGAGACGCGGCGCTCCGGCGGTCACCTGCCGTTCAATCCAACCACGGCCTACGTCAACACCATTCCGCCGCAGATGGAGGCCAAGAGCCCCGGCGACGCGGCGATGGAATGGCGCATCCGTTCGCTGATCCGCTGGAACGCGATGGCCATGGTGGTGCGTTGCAACCGCCGTCCCGGCAAGCTCGGCGGCCATATCGCCAGCTTCGCCTCCTCGGCCACGTTGTACGACGTCGGTTTCAACCACTTCTGGCGCGCGCCGTCGGAAGAGCATCCCGGCGACCTGATCTATTACCAGGGCCACTCCAGCCCCGGCCTGTATGCGCGTTCGTTCCTGGAAGGCCGCATCAGCCAGGAACAGATGGACAACTATCGCCGCGAGGCCTCCCACCCGATGGGCAAGGCGCTGTCGTCGTACCCGCATTCGTGGCTGATGCCCGATTACTGGCAGGTGCCGACGGTGTCGATGGGTCTGGGACCCATCCAGGCCATCTACCAGGCGCAGTTCTTCAAGTACATGGAAGCGCGCGGGTTGATCCCGAAATCCGATCGCAAGATCTGGTGTTTCATCGGCGACGGCGAAATCGACGAGCCGGAATCCCTCGGCGCCATTTCCCTGGCGGGGCGGGAAAAGCTCGACAACCTGGTGTTCGTGGTCAACTGCAACCTGCAACGCCTGGACGGCCCGGTGCGCGGCAACGGCAAGATCATCCAGGAACTGGAAGGCGTGTTCCGCGGCGCCGGCTGGAATGCCATCAAGCTGATCTGGGGCAGCTACTGGGATCCGCTGCTGGCCGCCGACACCAAGGGCGTGCTGCGCAAGCTGATGATGGAAACCCTGGACGGCGAATACCAGGCCTGCAAGGCCTTCGGCGGCGCCTACACGCGCGAGCAGTTCTTCGGCAAGTACCCGGAAACGGCGGCCATGGTCGCCAACCTGTCGGACAACGACGTGTGGCGTCTGAACCGTGGCGGTCACGATCCGCACAAGGTCTACGCCGCCTACCACGCGGCCGTGCATACCGAAGGCATGCCCACGGTGATTCTGGCCAAGACGGTCAAGGGCTACGGCATGGGCGAGGCCGGCGAGTCGCAGAACATCGCGCACCAGGCCAAGAAGATGGACGCCGAGGCCATCCGCGTCTTCCGCGACCGCTTCAACATTCCGCTGAGCGACAAGCAACTGGAAGGCGACGGCCCGGACGCCGTGCCTTATTACCATCCGGGCGCGGATTCGGATGAAGTCAAATACATGCTGGAGCGCCGCCGCGAACTGGGCGGGCATCTGCCGCATCGTCGCGAGAAATCCGACGAAACGCTGCAGGCGCCGGACATGGACGCCTTCAAGTCCATCACCAAGAGCAGCGGCGACCGCGAAATCAGCAACACCATGGCGCTGGTGCGCGGCATGAACCTGCTGCTGCGCGACAAGAAGATCGGCCCGCGCGTGGTACCGATCGTGGCCGACGAGGCGCGCACCTTCGGCATGGAAGGCATGTTCCGCCAGATCGGCATCTACGCGCCGGAAGGCCAGAAATACCGTCCGCAGGATGCCGACCAGCTGCTGTACTACCGCGAGGCAAAGGACGGCCAGGTGCTGCAGGAAGGCATTTCCGAGGCCGGCGGCGTGTCGGCATGGATCGCCGCGGGCACCAGCTATTCGGTGTCCAACGTGCCGATGTTGCCGTTCTTCATCTACTACTCGTTCTTCGGCTTCCGCCGTGTCGGCGACCTCATCTACGCCGCCGGCGACCAGCGCACGCGCGGCTTCCTGATCGGCGCCACGGCCGGGCGCAGCTTCCCCGGCGAAGGCTTGCAGCATTCCGACGGTTCGTCGCATCTGATGGCGGGTGTCATCCCCAACTGCAAGGCCTACGACCCGACCTTCTCCTACGAGGTGGCGGTGATCCTGCACGAGGGCGTGAAGGAGATGTTCCAGGAGCAGAAGGACGTCTTCTATTACATCACCACCACCAACGAGAACTACAGCCATCCGGACATGCCCGAAGGCAGCTACGAGGGCATCATCAAGGGCATGTACCTGTTCCAGGATGCCGGCAAGGCCAAGGACAAGAAGACGCCGCGCGTGCAGTTGATGGGTGCTGGTCTTTCCCTGCGCGACGCCATCGAAGCCGCCGATCTGCTGGAGAAGGATTTTGGCGTCAAGGCCGACGTGTGGTCGTGCCCGAGCTTCAGCGAACTGTCGCGCGACGGCTTCGACTGCGAGCGCTGGAACCGCCTGCATCCGGAAGCGAAGAAGCCGCGCGTGCCGCATGTCACCCAGTGCCTGTCCGATCACGAAGGCCCGGTCGTGGCTGCCAGCGAATACGTGCGTGGCGTGGTCGACCAGGTGCGCGCCTTCATTCCCGAGGGCCGCCGTTTCATCGCGCTGGGCGCCGACGGCTACGGTCGCAGCGACACCCGCGAGGCATTGCGCAACTTCTTCGAGATCGATGCGCGCTGGATCGCCCACGCCGCGTTGTCGGCATTGGCCGCGGACGGCAAGATCGAAGCGTCCGTCGTGTCCAAGGCCATCAAGCAATACGGTCTGGATCAGGACAAACCCAACCCGATGACGGTGTAACGAAACCAGTGGAACTCTGAACAAGTTCTCGATTTAACCGTTCGCCCTGATACTTCGACAAGCTCAGCACAGGGTACGCTGCGCGTATCGAAGGGCGTCCCCAGGACTTGTCCAGAACTTCCCTATGTGATGAGGGACGCATAATGGCAGTGGCAAGGATGCCGCTTCCCATTTTTGCATCCCTTTTTTGTAATCGGCCTTCAAGGATTTTCACCATGGGTCAGCTAGCCCCTCGCGTGCTCGTCGAGTCGGCTGCCGTCAGGCAGCTGGAAGCACTGATTTACCGGTTGCCGGGCAATGCCCAGGTAGCCGTCGATTGTGATGACGGCAAGACGTACAGCGGCATCGTCTGCGTGCGTCCCACCATTCAGACCTTCCGCGACAACAACGGCGTGGAAGGCCTCAATGGCGTGCTGCGTCTGGAAGACGCCACGGCGCCGGGCGGCGAGCGCCGCATCTGGCTGGACCGGATCGTGCAGGTGCATCGCCTGGACGCCATCAGCGGCACCTTCGGCGGCTGATCGCGACAGCACGCACGCCGACTGTCCGTGGACTGAATGCGCCACGTTCGCGATTCGCGCCGATGTCAACGCATGCGGCAAGCGAGCGTTGGCATGAACGTTCATGAATGCCGGGAGATGCCCATGAAACACCTGCGTATGCTGTTGTTGCTGGCGCCGGTCATGTTGCTTGGCGCCTGTGCCGCCAACCACGCCCGCGCGCAGCGCGATCAGGCCCACCTGGCGGCGGTGCATGCGGCCGCCGGCAAGCCGGTCGGTTCGTTCAACTACATGATGAGCACGCTGTATTCGTGGGAACCGCTCAGCGAGAACGAACTGCTGATCTACACCCGCCCCGACAAAGCCTGGCTGCTCAATGTCGGCCTGTGCCAGGAACTGCCCTATACCACGGCCATCGGCCTGACTTCCCACGTGGGCCAGGTCAGCAGCGGCCTGGACAGCGTGATCGTGCACGGCGGCAATTTCCCTTGCCACATCCAGGAAATCCGACCGGTCGACGTGAAGCTGCTGAAGCAGAAGATGGAGCAGCGCTCGGGCGGCAAGGTGGTGCCCGAGCCGGGCAAGCAGACGGAAGGGCAGTGACTGGATCGTCCCGCACTGGGCACATTATCCGGTGGGTGGTCGGCGGCTGAAGCCATTCTTGCTCCAGCCCTCGCTGCCCACCCCGTGGTGCACGAAGAACAGGCCGTCCGGATCGTAGCGGCGCTTGGCGCGAGCCAGCCGGGCGTAATTGGAACCCCAGAAGCCGTGCTGCCAGTCACGCAGGAAATAGTCGCTTTCCGAAACGTAGGAGCCGGCGCCGGGCGCCACCGCGCGCAGCGCGTCCATGGCCTTGTCGACTTTTGCCGCGCGGTGTCGGGCCTTGGCCAGGTCGGGCGCGGACATGCCGGGGAAGGCGGGTTGGCCGCCACTGGCACAGATGGCCAGTGCGAAAGCATCCAGCACCTGCGGGTTCATGGCCGTGTCGCGCGTTCGTTCGACGGCATCGGCAGCGCCGCCGGCCAGGCCCTTGTTGAAGTGCAGTTCGACCTGCCACTGCATGGATGCTTCGTACAGGGCATCGACCAGGTCTGCCTGGCGTCCGGGCTGAAGCAGGGAAGCGGGCAGCCACGCCGACTGGTAGCCATGGATGAACCAGCCCACCTGCCCCAGATCGCCGGCCCATGAGGCATGGTATCGGGGCGCTCCGGGACGATCGTCGCGGACCATCAGGCCGGGAGCGTGTTTCTGAATGTATTCGGCGTCCCAGAAATGCCGGGCCGGCAGGCTCAGCACCTGCCAGGGTTCGACAAAAGTGTATTCGCTACGTGCCCGGATCCAGTCCATGAACGGCGCCCATGTCTGCTCGGCCTGCCGCTGATCCAGGCCCTGGAAAACCATGAAAATGGTCAGGGTATTGCCATCGCGGAACCGCATCTGCTCGCCCCAGTTCCGGTTGAACAGGGCATCCTGATAGAAGGCGACGGCCTTGGCGATCAACGCACGCCATGCCTGCGCGGAGTTGGCCTTGATGGTTCCGCCGACCGCTCCGAAAAATGCGGGCAGGTCGAAGGTGCGCAAGGTCAACCGGGTGACCACACCCAGGCTGCCTCCGCCGCCGCCCTTGATGCTCCAGAACAGCTCCGGATCCTGACAGGCGTTGACGGTGCGGATGGCGCCGTCGGCGGTGACCACCTCGGCTTCGAGCAGGTTGGCAGCCGCCGTGCCGTAATTTTTCGACCAGCTGCCGAAACCGCCGCTCTGCACCAGTCCGGCCGTGCCGACCGTGGTGCAGCCGCCGCCTTGCACGTAGCGACCGGCCTGGGTGGTGACGGCATGGTAGGCGTCGATCCACATGGCGCCAGCCTGCACGCTGACGGCCGGTTGCGGAGCGACGCGCCCGGCTGCGCCTTGCGGCACGAACTTGTCATGCAAGGTCACGTCGTTCATGTGACGGGTCCATACCAGCAGTGAGTCGGGAGCGTCGGAAGTGCCCTGGTAGCTGTGCCCGCCGCCTTTGACCACCAACCGAAGGCTATGCCGGTGCGCGAAACGGACAGCGGCAACCACGTCGGCGGCGGACTCGGCCGCGACTGCATATGAGCTTGGTTGCGAGGTCCAGGCATCGGCCCAGCCGCTGGTTTCGGTGAGCGCAGGGTTGTCGCCCACCGCGAACGGATTGTCCAGTGCCTGCATGGCCCGCTTGTAGCTCGCGGTGTCCGGGCCGCCGGCGAACGGCGAGTCGAGCCGGAGCAGCCGTCCGCCGACCTGCCGCCTGAGCGCTTCCCACTCGGTTGGGGTCGGCCACCCCGGCTGGCCCGGTCGCAGGCGCTCACGCACGGCGCCCGCCACGGCGGTGGGCAGGGCCAGAGCGGTACGTGTCAGTATGGGCAGCAGGGGCAGGGCCAGGGCGGCTTTGAGCAGGCTGCGGCGTTGCATGGCGGTTCCTCCGAGGGCGTCGATGCACTCTACGTCGAGCGACTCGGCATGACCCGGGCCAAGTGACCGACCGTGGGAGTCCGGGGACGAATCGCGGGCAGGATGGGACGGGTGGTGCGACGTTCCCGCAGGTCGCATCCCGTTAGAATCGGCGAATGAACCGCAACGGCAACCTCGAATACCGCGATTTCCACCGTTGGCGGCGGTCGGCCGAGATCGGGTTCTGGGTGTTTCTGGCGATCCTCAACACGGTGTTCAACAGTCTGGTGGCAGAGATCGACAACGCTCGCGTTGCCGCCTGGGAGCCGTGGGTGTGGGAGTGGACCAGTTCGTTGATGATCCTGATATTGGTGCCTGCCATATGGATGGTGGAGCGGCGCTGGCCGTTCCGTGTCGATACCTGGCGGCGGAGCCTGCCGTGGCATCTGCTGGCCAGTGTGCCGTTCAGCCTGGTACATGTGGGCGGCATGATGGCGTTGCGCAAGTGGATCTACGATCTGATCGGCGCCGGCCCCTATCGTTTCGGACCATGGTGGCATGGCTTGGGCTACGAGTACCTCAAGGATATCCGCACCTATTTCATCGTCATCGCGTTGATCTGCCTGTCACGCTTGTGGCTGGTGCGCTGGCAGGGTGAGGCCCGCCTGCTGGCAGCGCCTGACGACGGGGCGCCGGTCGAGCCGGTGGAGCGGCCCGAGCGCTTCCTGGTACGCAAGCTGGGCAAGGAGTTCCTGATCAATGCACGCGAGATCGAGTGGCTCCAGGCTGCCGGCAATTACGTGAGTTTGCATGTGCGTGGACGCGACTATCCCATGCGCTCGACCATGGCCGCGATCGAACAGCGGCTGGATTCCACGCGCTTCGTGCGGGTGCACCGAAGCTATTTCGTGAACCTGGATTACCTGACCGCGATCGAGCCGTTGGATACGGGCGATGCACGCCTGACGCTGCGTGACGGCAAGCAGATACCTTGCAGTCGGCGTTACCGTCCCTGCTTGCGTGAACGCGCCGGTGATGTACCGACGCCGGTTTCATGACACCGACCGACAAGATTTCTGTCGCCCGGACCCCTAAACTGAAGCTTCAACCACCTTGCGGGGTTCATACATGTCCATGTCATCCATACGCCATGGCCTTGCCATGGTCGCGGTCGCGGGCCTGCTTGCCGCCTGTTCCGGCCAGCCATCGCCCACACCGGCGCAGCAGGCGGCCGCGCAGCAAAAGGCCAACGAGGCGGCGTCGCAGCAGAAGCTCGATCTGTTTCGCAAGTTGATGAAGATGCACCAGCCGCAGCTGGCCGTGCAGATCGGCGAGGAAATCCTCGACAAGTATCCGCATACGGCAGCCGCCAGGGAAATGACCGATACCTTGCCGAAGCTCAAGGCCAAGGCGGCGGCGCAGGCCGAAAAAACGCGGCTGGCCAACCTGTGGCTGTACCAGGTCAGCCCCATGGCCGGCGGCACCCAGAGCACCGCCACCATCCGCAACAGCGAGCCGCATGACATCAAGGCCAACCTGATCCTGCGCCGGCACACCGAGTGGGGCACGTCGGTCTACCTTTATGCCGATCAGGAAAAGGGTTTCGTCTGCCGCGGCGAATGCAAGGTGGACGTGCAATTTGACGGCAAGGTGCATGCCTTCCATGCGGTGACCCCGGATGGAGGCCGACCGGCATTGATGTTTCGTCATCAGAAAGATTTCATCCAGCTTCTGGAAAAGGCGGCCAAGATAACCATTCCTGTCACGATTCAGGGCAAGGGCAGACAGACGCTGGTGTACGAGACTGGCGGCTTCAATCCGGACAAGTGGAAGCCGCTCGGCAAGAAATAGTTTTCGTGATGACGTTTCGGAAATTCCGGCGTCGTCTGCATATTTACCGTTCGCTCCGAGCCCTTCGACAAGCTCAGGACCGGCTAAGGCCCGATGGACCGGAGTCGAAGGGGGTGGGGTGCCCTTCGACTTCACTTGCTACGCAAGCTGTGCTCAGGGCGAACGGCGTTTGGGGCTGGTCAGGGCTTCAGCCGCCAGCCGGTGTGGAATATCCACCACACCACGCCCAGACACAGGATCAGGAAACCCAACGTCGCCGCCACGCTGATGCCGACGCTGACGTCGGCCAGTCCGTAGAAACTCCAGCGGAAACCCGACACCAGATACACCACCGGATTGAACAGCGAGATCTTCTGCCACAACGGCGGCAGCATGTTGATCGAATAGAAGCTGCCGCCGAGGAAAGTCAGCGGCGTGATGATCATAAGCGGCACCACCTGCAGCTTCTCGAAGTTGTCCGCCCAGATGCCGATGATGAAGCCGAACAGGCTGAAACTCACCGTGGTCAGTACCAGGAAAGCGATCATCACCGCCGGGTGCGCGATGGAATAATCCACGAACAGACGCGCGGTGGCGAGAATGATGAGGCCCACCAGAATCGCCTTGGTCGCCGCCGCACCCACGTAGCCGGCAACCACTTCGATGTACGACAGCGGCGCCGAATGCACTTCGTAGATGGTGCCGACGAATTTCGGAAAATAGATGCCGAACGAAGCATTGGACACGCTCTGCATCAGCAGCGACAGCATCACCAGACCGGGAATGATGAAGGCCGCGTAGCTGACCCCTTCCACGCTGGTGATGCGCGAACCGATGGCCGAGCCGAACACCACGAAATACAGCGACGTGGATACCACCGGCGAGGCGATGGACTGCATCAGCGTGCGCCCGGTGCGCGCCATTTCGAATTTGTAGATGGCGCGAATGCCGTGGATGTTCATGCGGCCTCCT
>DASSTF010000080.1:0-5107 GCA_035708045.1 Rhodanobacteraceae bacterium
TAGCGGCTGATGAGGTTCCAGCCGTACTTGACGTCATACGCCCAGGTGATGTCCACCAGCTTCTGCGCACGGCCGGTGCGCTGGAGGCTGATGGTGAATTGCTTGTCGGTGCCGTACCAGTCGTTCTGCAGGTCCCACACCATGGTGGCTTTGCCCTGCTCCTGGACCTGGGCAAAGCCCGGATCGTCCGAAACGATGGTGAGTTTGCCGTCGCTGACCTTGGGGTCGTTGCTCTTCCAGCTGATGCTGGAGCCGGCGCCGTACCATTTGTCCGACTGTTCGTACTGCAGCTGCGGATCGTAGGACCTCAGTACGGCGTAGTGCGGGAACGTCCGGAAATTGTCGAGCGCATCATATACGTGACGAATATCCTTGCTGACCGTGTCCGATCGCTCGACATGTCCCGACGAAGGCAGGGCGACGCCCACGATCAGGGCCAGGATGACCACGATGATCAGGGCAGTGATGATTTCTAACAGACGCGTCATTCCAGCAGTCTCCGAACCTTTGACTTCGGCGCACCGCGACCAGCAACGGCCCGGGCGCCACCATGAGTCGGTGTCAGCGGATCGTGCCCCTGAACAACACCGAAGTGCCCGATGTTACTGGTTCCAACGCCATCGGGCTAGTGGGGACATGCGAGGCCGCCAACGAAGCCCCCTGCAACATCACCCTCGTCAGACGATGCCCAGCTCCAGCGCCTTCAACACGGCGCGTGTGCGATCGCGCACGCCCAGCTTGGACAGGATGTTGGATACGTGGTTTTTTACTGTGCCTTCAGCCACATGCAGCGAATTGGCGATTTCCTTGTTGCTGTAGCCGCCGGCCAGCAGGCGCAGGATCTCGGTCTCGCGCCCGGTCAGCGGGTCGGGCTGTTCCAGGCTGGTGAACTGGTTCTGGATGCGGTCGACGCCGGCCAGCAGGCGCTGGGTAACGGCCGGAGCCACCAGCGAGCCGCCCTCGGCGACGGTGCGCACCGCCTCCACCAGTTGCTCCAGCGACACGTCCTTGAGCAGATAACCGCGCGCGCCGGCCTTGAGACCGGCCAGCACCAGCTGGTCGTCGTCGAACGTGGTCAGGATGACCGTGGGCGGCAAGGCTCCGCGCAGGGTGAGCGCCTGCAATACCTCGATGCCGCTCATTTCCGGCATGCGCAGATCCAGCAGCATCACGTCCGGTTTCAGTTGCGGCACGGTGGCCACGGCCTGCGCTCCGTCGGCGCATTCGGCCACCACGCTGATGTCGTCGGCCAGATCCAGCAGGGAACGGATACCCTGCCGCACAATGGTTTGATCGTCCACCAGGCATACTGAAATCATGTGCTCTCCCCGTCGTCGTCAGGCCTGCTGGGCAGGCACCGGCAGAATAGTGGATTCGGGCGCTTCGGCGGCAAAACCGACCTCCGGCGCCAGCGGCAACCAGGCTTCCAGCGCAAAGCCGCGTTGGCGACCGGAGAGGATCTCCAGACGCCCGCCGAATTCCGCCAGCCGCTCGCGCATGCCGGACAACCCGTTGCCGGGCTGGATGTGGATCGCGCCACGCCCGTCGTCGCGCGCCATCAGATGCAGTTCGTTGCCGGCCACCCGCTCGAAACGCAGCCACAGATGGCGTGCCCCCGCGTGACGCACGGTGTTGGTCACGATCTCCTGCACGCAGCGCAGCAAGGTCTGCGCGCGCCGGGGATCTTCCACGGCGAAGCGCGGCGGCAGATCCAGGTGCACGTCGAGCGCAGGCAAACCTTCGATCAGACCTTTCAGCGCCTGGGTCAGATCCAGCGCATCATCCTGACGCATCTCGCTGACCACTTCGCGCACGTCGGCGAGAAGGTGCTTGGCCGTGGCCTGTGCCTTGCGCACGTGATCGGCCGCCGGCTCGCTGGTGAGGTGGCTGGCAACTTCCAGGTTCAACGTCAGGGCGGTCAGGTGATGGCCCACCAGATCATGCAGCTCGCGCGCAATGCGGATGCGTTCGGCGATGCGGCTGGATTCGGCCAGCAATGCGCGGGTCGCGCGCAATTCGGAATTGAGCTGGCGCTGGCGCTCGCGTTCCTCGGCCTGCTGGCTGGCGATCATGGAGGTGACGAACATCAGCGCCGAAATGCCCAGATACAACGCCACCTGCAACAGGGCCTTGCCGACGCCGGCCAAGCCGGATTCGAATTCGGGGAAACTGGCAAACACCGGCACCAGCGCCAGGTTCTGGAACACCATCCAGGACACGCCCAGCGGCAGGGGCAGCAACCATGGCAACACCACCGAGATCACCACCATCAGCAATGCCGACAGGCCGCTGTGGCTGTACCAGCCGATGGCCAGGGCCGCGCCCGTCATCACGGTCAGGCCCAGCAGTTTCAGCGCCCAGTAGCGGCGCGACCCCAGGCGGCGGGTCAGCATCCAGTACACCAGGCCGAATATCACGTAGCAGGCCGACCACAGCAGCAATGCCAGACTGGAGCGATCCAGCTCGGTCAGCCGCTCCACCGCCCAGCTGGTCACCAGCGGCACGCCCACGCACAGGTAGGCGAAGAAGGCCGCATAACGCAGCAGACGGACATGGGTGAAATAAGGCCGGGCCATAGTCATGCATCATAGGCGGACAAGCGCCGTGCGCAACCGGATCGGAAGTCATGCACCGGAATGGGCCACAAGTCCCGGCACGACTGCATTCCATGAATGGCCGCGGCCCGCTCGGGCAACGCCGATTTAACCGGACTGCGCACGACACGTGGCATAATAGGGAAAGCGAGCCACTGCCTTTGACGGCAGCCCCACACTCAAAAGAAACCGGAGTACCAACGAATGGTTCTGGCCATCCGTGACGTGCTTGAGCACGACCTGGATGCCGTTCTTGCCTTGAACAATGCCGCCGACGGTGGCATTTCACCCATGAACAGCGCCCAGTTGCAGAAGTTTTACCAGATTGCCGATTATTTCCGCGTCGCCGAAGTCGACGGTCATCTGGCAGGTTTCCTGATCGCCCTGCGCGAAAACGCCGATTGCCACGGCGCCAATTTCCAGTGGTTCAAGCAGCGCTACGAGCGTTTCGTCTTCATCGACCGCATCGTCGTGGCCAACGCCTATCGGCGGCACGGCCTCGGTCGCGTGTTCTATTCGGACGTCCACAGCTTTGCCGAGCCGCGCGCGCCCATGCTGACCTGCGCCGTGGGGCTGGAGCCGCGCGACGACGTGGCGGTGCTTTTCCATGGCACCTACGGTTTCAACGAAGTCGGGCAGCAAATGCTGGACGACAGCGAGCGCCACATCGGCCTGCTCAGCAAGGATCTGGAAAGCTACGCCTTCGTGTGCAAACGCTATGGCGGTGAAACCGGCTTGCCGGCGGTGCCATGGCTGGCCAGCCGCCTGCCGGTGATACCCGAACCGGCGCACCTGTCCGGCAGCCAGTGCGCATGAGTACGGCCTCACCTCCGGGTGAAACCCCGTGTGACGTGCGTTTCGGACAAGTCGGCCTGGCTTGCGTCCGCGTTCGCGACGCCAATCCGGCGGCGCTGTGCGAGGATCTGGAGCGCCGCGTGCACGCCGCTCCGCAGATGTTCACCCGCACGGCGGTGGTGCTGGACATGAGCCACTTGCCCGCCCTGCCCGACGACGGCACGGTGGACGCCCTGCTCGAAGCCATCCGCGCCGCCGGCATGTTGCCCGTCGGCCTCGCCTACGGCGACAGCCAGACCGACGCCCTGGCCCAGCGCATGGGCCTGCCGGTCATCGCCCGCTTCCGCGAAGCCTTCGAGCGCGCAGGCATCACGGATCACGCCGATGCGACGCCCGCACCCGACTCCGCCGCGGAAGGCGACGCCCCGGCGCCGACATCCCTGACCGGTCAGCAGCACACGCGAAACGTGCGCTCCGGCCAGCAGATCTACGCGCGCGACCGCGACCTGGTCATCACCGCCACCGTCGCCAACGGCGCCGAGGTCATTGCCGACGGCTCCATCCACGTCTACGGCACACTGCGCGGACGCGCACTGGCCGGCGCGCAGGGCGACGAGAGCGCACGCATCTTCTGCACCGATTTCCGGCCCGAGCTGGTTTCCATTGCCGGACACTATCGCGTCTTCGAGGAAATTCCCCGACAATTCGAAGGCAAGGCCGTGCAATGCCGGCTGGAAGGTGAAAAACTGCTGATCGAAAAACTGTAACCGATACACCTCGTCACACCGCGAAATTACAGGGCAACCACAGTCATTCGGAGATTCACCTTGGCAGAAATCATCGTCGTTACCTCCGGCAAGGGTGGAGTCGGCAAGACCACCACCAGCGCCTCACTGGCGACCGGTCTGGCGCAGGCCGGCAAGAAAGTCGCCGTCATCGATTTCGACGTGGGCCTGCGCAACCTCGACCTGATCATGGGTTGCGAGCGCCGCGTCGTGTACGACTTCGTCAACGTCATCAACGGCGAAGCCACCATCAAGCAGGCGCTCATCAAGGACAAGCGCCTGGAAAACCTGTATGTGCTGGCCGCCAGCCAGACCCGCGACAAGGACGCCCTCACGCAGGAAGGCGTGGAGAAAGTCCTCGACGAACTGGCCGCCGACGGCTTCGACTACATCGTCTGCGACTCGCCCGCCGGCATCGAAAAAGGCGCCCACCTGGCCATGTACCTGGCCGACCACGCCGTGGTGGTGGTCAACCCGGAAGTATCTTCGGTGCGCGATTCCGACCGCATCCTCGGCCTGCTCGCCAGCAAGACGCGACGCGCCGAACGCGGCGATGGCGAAGTCAAACAGCACCTGCTGCTGACCCGTTACAACCCCTCGCGCGTCGCCGCCGGCGAAATGCTCAGCGTGGGCGACGTGGAAGAGATTCTCGGCATCAAGGTGGTCGGCGTCATTCCCGAATCCGAACAGGTGCTGGCGGCTTCCAACGCCGGCGTTCCGGTCATCCTCGACCCCAATGCCCACGCCGGTCACGCCTACAGCGACGCGGTGGCTCGCATTCTGGGCGAGGAGCGCACCCTGCGTTTTCTTGACGCGCCCAAGAAGGGGCTGCTCAAGCGCATGTTCGGAGGTTGATCATGGGCATTCTCGATTTCCTTCGCGCCAAACCGCAAAACACCGCCAACATCGCCCGCGAACGCCTGCGCATCATCG
>DASSTF010000081.1:0-3134 GCA_035708045.1 Rhodanobacteraceae bacterium
CTCGTTGCCGAGCGCCACGCGCCGCCCATCGACCGTGCCCTCGACGCCGCTTCCCGACGTGGCGGTGAAGTTTTCCACACGCGGAATGTCGACCTCGTAATTCTCGGCCGCTTCCAGAATCGCGCGCGCCAGCGGGTGTTCGCTGGGTTGCTCCAGCGCGGCGGCGAGGGCCAGGATGCGCTGCGGCTTGAGCTTGTCGTTGAGCGGCAGCAGATGCTCGACTTTCGGCTTGCCCTCGGTCAACGTGCCGGTCTTGTCCAGCACCAGAGTGTCGACGTCGCGCAGATTCTCGATGGCCGTGGCGTCGCGGAACAGCACGCCATGACGCGCGCCGCGACCGCTGGCCACCATCACCGAGATCGGCGTGGCCAGGCCCAGTGCACACGGACAGGCGATGATGAGCACCGACACGGCGGCGATCAAGGCATGCGCCAGGCGCGGCTCGGGCCCCAGCATTGCCCACACGATGAAGGCCAGCACCGCCACGCCGACCACCGACGGCACGAACCAGGCGGCAACGCGATCGGCGATGCGTTGCAACGGCGCCTTGCTGCGCTGCGCCTTGGCCACCGTCGCCACGATCTGCGACAGCACGGTGTCGCTGCCGACGCGGCGGGCACGTATCACCAATGCGCCTTCCTGATTGACGGTGCCGCCGGTCACGGCATCGTCCACGCCGCGCGCCACCGCTTGCGGCTCGCCGGTGAGCATGGATTCGTCGACGTGGCTCGCGCCTTCCAGCACCACGCCGTCGACGGGAATCTTTTCGCCGGGACGAACACGCAGCACGTCGTCCACGCGCACCTGGTCCAGCGGCACGTCGGTTTCGCGGCCGTCGCCGTCGATGCGGCGTGCTTCCGCCGGGGCCAGATTCAGCAAGCCCTTGAGCGCGGCGCCAGTGCGTCGACGCGCGCCCAGTTCCAGCATGTCGCCCAGTGTGACCAGGGTGACGATGACCGCCGCCGATTCGAAATAGACGGCCACACGGCCATGCGCATCGCGGAAACCGGCCGGGAACAGCGCCGGCCACAGGAACGCGACGGCGCTGTAAAGCCAGGCCA
Source organism: Rhodanobacteraceae bacterium (assembly GCA_035708045.1). Taxonomy (GTDB): domain Bacteria; phylum Pseudomonadota; class Gammaproteobacteria; order Xanthomonadales; family Rhodanobacteraceae; genus Oleiagrimonas. The sequence continues at coordinate 1,062 of DASSTF010000081.1, forward strand.
CGCCGCTGCCGATGGCGATCAAGGTGTACATGTTGGGCGAGCGCGCCAGGATCGATTGCCAACCGCGCCGGAAGAAGCTTGCCCCGCCCCACGATGTCACCACGGTGGCCAGCGCCGCCTCGACCCAGCCGGCGGCCACGCCCCACGCTCCCGGCCAATGCCAGCCGGTCATGTGCGGCGTCATGGCCAGGATGAAAACCGGCAGCGTCAGCACCACCAGCACCCAGAAGCGATGGCGCATGGTGCGCACCTCGCTGTCGCCGTCATCGTCGGCCTGCGGCATTTCCGGCTCCAGCGCCATGCCGCATTTGGGGCAGTCACCGGGGCCTTCCTGGCGGATTTCCGGATGCATCGGGCAGGTGTAGATGGCGCCTCCCGGCGCCGGTGCGGGTGTCGGTGCCACGTCGAGATAACGCACGGGATCGGCTTCGAACTTGTCGCGGCAGCCGGCGCTGCAGAAATGGTACGCATGGCCTTCATGCTCGACGACGTGCCGCGGATTTTCGGGGTCGGTGTGCATGCCGCAGACCGGATCGCGCCGGCCCTGCTCCATCTCGCGACGACGCGCCTTCGTCAGCACAGCCTCGGGATCGGCCTCGAACTTGCGCTGGCAACCATCGCTGCAGAAATGGAAGGTCCGGCCATCATGTTCGGCATGACGATGGGTATCGGTGGACACCGTCATCCCACAGTTGGGATCGATGGCCGTGCCTGCCGTCTCGATGGTTTCGCGCGCGGGGCTGCTCATGCCTTCGCCTCTTCGTCGGATTCGGGTTCGGACAGGGCTTGCAGGATCGGGCATTTGCCCAGCGCGCCGTGTCCCGGACAGTTGGCAATCAGCTCCTCGAGCCCGTCGCGCATGCGCTGCAACTGCGCCAGTCGCTCCTCGACCCGTTCCAGGCGTCGTTGCGCGCGCTGCTTGACGCCTTTCACGCCATGCTCGCGGTCGCCGGACAGGCTGAGCAATTCGCGGATGTCGTCCAGGCTGAAGCCAAGATCCTTGGCCCGACGGATGAAACGCAGCCGATCGAGCGCCTCGTCGTCGTACTCGCGGTAGCCCGAAGGCCGTCGCTGCGGTGGCAGCAGCAAGCCTTCGCGCTCGTAGTAACGAATCGTGTCGATGCCGACCCCGCATTTGCGGGCCACCGTGCCAATGCGCATGTGATGGAGAGTAGCCATGCGCTCAGGATAAACCCTTGACCTGGATCAAGAGTCAATACCCCAGGAATCTACTGATTCATGTAGGGCGGATGCTGCTCCCTGCGCACTACGCTTCACATGACGGGTTCGGGCAACGTGGCAAAACACCCGGCGTTTCAGGTATCGGCTTCGGCGTCACGGCAGGACTGCGTTGGCTGACGATCACGCTGCCGAGAATCAGCGCGCCGGAAACCACCATCGTCGGCGTTGCCGGCTCGCCCAGGAACAGCCAGGCCCAGGCCACGCCGAACAGCGGCACCAGGTAAGTCGTGGTCGCCGCACGCGATGCGCCGACACGGCCGATCAACCGGAAATAGAGTCCGTAGGCCAAACCGGTGCTGAGCACCCCGAGCAACACGGCATTGACCCACGACATGGCCGGGATCGGCGCCGAAGGCCAGGTCGCCACCGACAACGGCACCACCATCAGGGCCGCGCACAGCAAGGTGCCGGATGCCACGGCAGTGGCCGGAAGATCGGCGAGGTAATGCTTTATCAGGTTGGCGGCAATGCCGTAGCAAAGCGCCGCGAGCGTGCCCGCCGTGGCGGCCAGCCCCACTTCGGCGCCTGCCGTGTCGCCACTGGCCAGCACTACCACCCCGACAAATCCGGCCACCAATGCCATGCCGCGCCGACGCCCGATTTTTTCGCCGAAACAGGCAAACGCCACCAGCGTCGCGAACAATGCCGTCATGCTGTTGGCAATGGCGCCGATGCCGGCGGGTGCGCGTTCGGCGCCCCAGGCGAACAACATGAAGGGCACCGCCGAGCTCAAGGCGCCGACACCGAGAAAACGCAGCCAATGCGCCCGCGTCAGGCGCGCACGGGCTCGCCACAGGAAAGGCAGCAGCACCAGCGAACCCAGTGCCAGCC
>DASSTF010000082.1:0-4851 GCA_035708045.1 Rhodanobacteraceae bacterium
TGGAAAACATTCTCGAGCGCGCCATGGCGATGTGCGACGCCCGCACCATCGACGTGAGCGACCTGATGCTGCCCACCGTCGGCAGCCGCCCCACGCTCAGCCCGAGCACGCCGGACAACAACGCCGCCAATCGGGATCCGCGTGGCCAGAACCAGCCGCTGGAAGACTACATTTCCAACGTCGAGCGCGACGCCATCATGCAGGCACTGGAAGCGACGCGCTACAACAAGACCGCCGCCGCACGAAAACTCGGCATCACCTTTCGCGCGCTGCGCTACAAGCTCAAGAAACTCGGCATCGATTGAGGCTTCGACCTCATTTCACCTAAGGCGGGCACTGCCCACCATGAAAGCTCCCATATTTGCATGACCGCATTCGGCGGGCAATGCCCGCCCTACATATTTGCGCTCGAACGCGCCACACCTTCGGGGAATCGCCCTTCGCGTAGGGCGGGCACTGCCCGCCGTGGAAGCCCCATATCCGCGTGAAAGGACACCCCGACCAACCCGCACTTGAAAACACCTCCCGATCCGGCAAAATGCCCCTTTCACAGGGAGGGGATACCATGGCCGCCGACGGCATCACGCAAGCCCGATCCATCGTCGACGTGCGCGGTTTGCGCAAACGCTTCGGCCAACGCGACGTGTTGAGCCATCTGGACTGGCGCATTCCCGGCGGCCGCGTGATCGGCCTTCTGGGCAAAAACGGCGCCGGCAAGACCACACTGCTGCGCTGCATGGCCGGGCTTTCGCCCATCGACGAAGGCAGCATTGAAATCCTCGGTCATCCGATCGACCAGCCCGGCGGCGAGCGCCTGCAGCACATCGGCTTCGTGCCGCAGACGTTCGACCTGTTCCCGTGGATGAAAGTCCGCGGCTACCTCGATTTCACCGCCGCCTTCTATCCGCGCTGGAACCACGCCCAGACCGAGCGCCTGCTCGACGGCTGGCAGATCGACCGCAAACAGAAGGTCGGCCAGCTGTCGCAGGGCCAACGGCAGAAGCTGGCCATCATCCGCGCGCTGGCGCCCGATCCGGACCTGCTGTTGCTGGACGAGCCGGTGGCCAGCCTGATCCTGATTCCCGCTACCCACGCCATCGCCATCCCTTTCGTCGGCATGGTGACTTGGCTGGCCGGCATGCTGCTCGGCATGACGCTGCGCACGCTGATGCGCACCGATACCCTGTTGCTGCCGGACTTTGTCCGCATTCTGGGTCAGGTCGGCATGCTCAACCTGGTGCTGTGGCTGATGCACCGCTTCGGCGTCCTCACCGGCGGTCTCGCCGGCATCGTCATCTGCCTGCCCTTCGGACTCGGCGCCTGGCAATACGCGCGACGCGAGTACCTCACGCGTCGCCCATGTTTCGACGCACCGCTGGACTGAAGCACCGGATTGTTCACCGGTGACGGCTCACGCCACTTGTTCCGTCAGCGCATCGGTCAACGCCAGATACGTTTCGCCCTTTTCCAGTCCGGCGATGAAGCGTTCGGGGATGGCCTCGAAGCCGCCGATGGCGCCGCACAGCGCGCCGGTCAGCATGGCCCGCGCCATGTTCTGGCCGCCGCCGTTGACGGCGTGCAACACGGCAGTTTCGAAATCACCCTGAAAACGTGCGGCCAGATGGTAGGCCGCCGGGAACTGGTGGTAGACCGCGCAGGGCAAGCCGTAGACCAGCGACACCTTCCAGGCCGGATCGATGACGACGCCATGATCCTGTACCGCCGAGGCGATGGACGACACCGTGAGCAAGGCGTCGGGCGAGGCGAACTGGCCCGCCTGCAATGGCGTCTCCTTGCCTTGCGGCATGCCCAGATCGCCACTGGTCACGGTATGAAATGGCAACTCACCGCTTTTCACCATGGCCATCAGCTTGCCGGACAGGCCGGCATCCAGCGGCTCGCCCTCGATCAGGCAACCCAGCACTGCCGCGTAAGCCAGCGTCATCGCGCCAACCGTGGGATCGCGCTGGGTCAATGCCACGTTGGCGCTCACATGGCGCGCCAGTTGCGTCATGTGGCCGGCATCGCGCACAGCGATGGCCAGCACACGCTCGGCGGCCTCGGTGTTGTCGGCCAGCCCGGCGACCTCGCCCCAGGATCGCCCATGCCTTCGTCCACGCCAGACTTCGCGGATCGACTGGCTGGTGTAGCCGCCTGGCCCGGACATGGGGTTGCCGTCCAGCTGCGGGAAAAGCTCCTCGTCCAGACGGCGGCAGAAATCGGCCTCGTCGTACCCGTCGCAATCGATCAGCGATTGCAGCGTCAACGCCAGGATGATGCCCGATTGCGACGATGCGCCGGCCGCCAACCCGGCGTGATAGCGGCCCGGCTGCGGCGCGGTATAGCCGTCTATCCAGTCGCCATACACGCGCCGCAGTTCGCCCAGGTCGTAATACCAGTGCGGCCCGAGCGCCAAGGCGTCGCCGACGAAGGCGCCCATGAGCGCGCCCTTGATACGGTCTTGGCGTGAAACGGATGAGGTCGCAGACATGATGGCAGGCCTTTTCGGGAAAGCCGTTCAACCATACACCCGCCTGTCGTGCGACAGGCCGCCTTGCGCCTGCGTCGGAAGAAGCTCCCTGTAGGAGCCGGCCTGCCGGCGATCATCAACACCTCGCAGTTCCAAGCACCCATCGCGCGCAGGCGCGCTCCTACACGGGGCAGGCCTCGGCAAGCATGGTTACAAAAGATCCATGAAGCGACGCGGCGCGTTTCCGAAACCGCCGTTGGACATGAAGACGACGTGATCGCCGCTGCGTACCTCGGCGCGCAAGGTCGCCAGCAACGCATCCACCGTAGGCACAGCCTGCCCGTGACCGTCGAGCGCATCGATGACGCGCGAGGCGTCCCAGGACAATTCAGGGCGCTGCAGAAACACCACCCGGTCGGCATCGGCCAGACTCGGCGCCAACGCCTCGGCGTGCGCGCCCTGACGCATGGAGTTGGAACGCGGCTCCAGCGCCACCACGATGCGCGAAGTGCCAACGCGCGCGCGCAGGCCGGCCAGCGTGGTCGCAATGGCCGTCGGATGATGGGCAAAGTCGTCGTAGACATGGATGCCGTTCGCCACGCCCACGATTTCCATGCGTCGCTTGACGTTTTCGAAGCCGGCAAAAGCCGCGAGAAGGGCCGGCGCATCGCAGCCTCCCGCATGCGCGGCCGCCAGCGCGGCCAAGGCGTTCATCACGTTGTGGCGGCCCATGAGCGACCAGCGGACATCGCCGATGACCGTATCGCCACGATGAACGCGGAAATGCGATCCGTCGGCATCCAGCAACTGCGCGCGCCAGTCGCCCCGGTCGATGCCGAAGGTTTCCACCGGCGTCCAGCAGCCCATGGCCAGCACCTCGGCCAGGCGCTCGTCCTCGGCATTGACGATCAGGCGCCCATTGCCCGGCACCGTGCGCACCAGGTGGTGGAACTGGCGCTGGATGGCGGCGACATCGGGAAAGATGTCGGCGTGGTCGTATTCGAGGTTGTTGAGGATGGCGATGCGCGGGCGGTAATGCACGAACTTGGAGCGTTTGTCGAAAAACGCGGTGTCGTATTCGTCCGCCTCAATCACAAACGGTGCGACCGCAGGTCGCTCGATACTCCCTTCTCCCCCCGGGAGCGCGCGGGGAAGCGCCAGGGATGGCGCTGGCTTTGAGGAGCGAGGAAGGTGGCCCGAAGGGTCGGATGAGGGTGCGCTCTTGCGCGATGAGGTTTCCTGCGTGAGCGTACCCTCACCCCTGCCCCTTTCCCGGAGGGAGAGGGATTCTGTACCGCCCAACCGCGCGGAGACGCCGAAATTGCCGGGCACGCCGCCGATCAGGAAACCCGGCGCCATGCCGGCGCTTTCCAGCAGATGCGCCAGCAGACTGGTCGTGGTGGTCTTGCCATGGGTGCCGGCAACCGCCAGCACGTCACGCCGCGCCAGCACCCGCTCGCCCAGCCACTGCGGGCCGGACATGTACGGCAGGCGCGCATCCAGCATGTATTCCACCGCCGGGTTGCCGCGCGTCATGGCGTTGCCGACGACGACGAGGTCGGGCGCCGGCTGCAGGTGTTCTGCCTTGTAGCCTTCCGCAAGCCGGATCCCCAGCCCTTCGAGCTGGGTGCTCATGGGTGGATAGACGTTGGCGTCGGAGCCTTCGACCTCGTGCCCCAGTTCGCGTGCCAGCGCGGCCAGGCCGCCCATGAAGGTGCCGCAGATGCCGAGGATGTGCAGTCGCATGCAAAGCCCGCCTGTTGCCTGGGACGAACGGTTGAGTATCGGCGTATCAGCCGCCGGCGGCGGCGCGATCGATTGGCAGCACGGCCTTGATGCGCGCGAACACCTCGTCTAGGTCGCCCACGCCATCGACGACGCGAAGCATGCCGTGCCCGCTGTACCACTCGGCCACCGGCGCGGTCTGTTCCGCGTAGACGCCGAGGCGCTTGCGCACGGTATCGGGGTTGTCGTCGGCGCGCCCCTGCTCCTTGAAGCGGATTTCGCAGCGACTGACGATCTCCTCGTTGGGAACCTCCAGCTTGACCACGGCGTCGAGGGGCTTGTTCAGGCGTTCGAGCAAACCGTCCAGCGCCTGAACCTGGGCCAGGTTGCGCGGGTAACCGTCGAGGATGAAACCCGCGCCGGCATCGGGCTCGGCCAGACGTTCCTCGAGCATGCCGAGCACGATCTCGTCGGACACCAGATGCCCGGCATCCATCACCGCCTTGGCTTTCAGACCCAGCGGCGTGCCCGCCTTGACCGCCGCGCGCAGCAGGTCGCCGGTGGATATGTGAGGAATGCCCAGCTCCGTCTTGAGGCGCGTGGCCTGGGTTCCCTTGCCCGAGCCGGGCGCGCCTAACAGCACGATACGCATTCGG
>DASSTF010000083.1:0-29676 GCA_035708045.1 Rhodanobacteraceae bacterium
CCGCTGCAGCCCGCGCAACCCATCGTGTACGTGCCTTGGCAGCAGGTTCCGGCACCATACCTCGCGCGCGGCGCGATGCGCCTGGCCCTCAAGGTGCGTGGCAATCCCGATGCCTACCGTCAGGTCGTGCACGCCGTCATGACCGCGGTCGCACCGATGCAGCCAATCGCCAAGGTGCGCACGGCTCAACAACTGGTTGCAGAGCATGTCTCGCAGGTTTGGCTGATGTTGCTGCTGGTTGGCGTGTTCGCGTTGTTTGCATTGTCGCTTGCCGCCACCGGCATCTACGCCGTCATGGCTGTGGTGGTGGCTTCGCGCGAGCACGAATTCGGCGTGCGCACGGCACTTGGCGCATCACCCGCGCGACTGGTGCGTGGCGTGCTGCGTGGCGGCTTGCTGCAAATCGTCATTGGCCTGTCCATCGGTATCGGTGTGGCTGTTTTGCTCTCGGGCACGTTGCACGCGCTCCTTGCGCAGATCGGTCGCAGCAATGCGTTCGATCCCTGGGCCATCGCCGGCGTGTGCGTACTGCTTGCGATCGCCGGCCTGCTGGCCTGTCTGCGACCGGCCATGCGGGCTGCCCACGTGCAACCCATGCGCGCGCTGCGGGGAGAATGATCATGCTGATCCTGTTTACGGAAATCTGGCGATCCTGGCGCGGAAGCTTGCGCAGGCCGGGATTTCTGCTGCTGGCTTCCGGTGTGCTGGCGCTTGGCATCGGCGCCAGCGTGGCGGTGTTCACGCTGATCGACCAGGTGTTGATGAAGCCGTTGCCGCTGCCCGAAGCATCGCGCGTGATGGTGGTGGGGCCGCGGTTCGATGGCCAGCGCATCGTGTCGGCATTGCAGTATCAGCACATGATGCCGCTCAAGGGCATCCGATCGGTCGGGCTGACGCTGTTTTCCAGACCCGACGTGAACATCACCGGCGGTGGCCGGCCCGAGGTGGTGTCGGCCGCGTACATCGATCGCGGGATGTTGCCGACGCTGGGACTGCATCCGGTACTGGGCCGCAACTTTACGGCGCAGGAAGTTGCGCCGCACGGCTCGCACGTGGTCATGCTCGGGTACGGTTTCTGGCAGCGTCGCTATGCCGGCAATCCGAACGTGCTGGGGCAGGTGCTCGACGTCAAGGGCACCGCTTGCACCATCGTCGGCGTGCTTCCGAAAAGTTTCGGCAGCCTTGCCTTCAGCGGCGACATCGCGTTGCCGCTTGCGCTTGCGCCGCACAGCACGGACAACGGACTCAACTACATCGCGGTGGCGCGGCTGACCAGGGAAGCAAACCCGCAAACCGTGGCGGCCGGGATCGATGCGCGCATGCATGCCATGTATGCCGCGATGGGTTCAAGCTACGCCGCCGACTGGAAGGACAAGCGCTTCGGCGCGCAGCCGATCACGGACTGGCAGCATGCGGAAGCGCATGCCGTGCTGACCTTGTTCATGGCCTGCGCGCTGTTCGTGTTGCTGACGGCCCTGGTGAATCTCGTCAACCTGATGCTGCTGCGCGCACTGTCGCGCACGCACGACAGCGCCGTGCGCGGCGCGCTGGGAGCGTCGCGGTTGCGGCTTGTGCTGCCGGCGCTGGCGGAAGGATTGCTGGTCGGCATCGTCGGTGCGCTGATCGGCATCGGCTTGGTGTGGATCGGCCTCCACTGGCTGCAAGGCGCCGTGTCGGCCAGCTGGTTGCCGGGGGACATCCACATGAAGCCGTGGATAGCGGCGCTGGCCCTGGTCGTCGCGGTGGCCGTTGCCGTGCTTGCCACCGTGTTCGGCATCTGGCGCAGCCAGTCGACGACGGCCAGCGAGGAATTGCGCGAGGGCGGACGCAGCGGCCTCGGTCGGCGCGGCGGTCGGCTCGGGCGCGTCCTGGTGGTGGCGCAGATGCTGCTGGCAACGGTATTGCTGTGCGGTACCGGATTGCTGCTGCACGGCTTGTACAAGGTGGCGGGTACGCCGCTGGGATTTTCCGGTGCGCACACCCTCACGTTTGCGCTTGCGCCGATACGTGCGGATTACCCCGACGCGCGTTCGGTGAACGAGCTTTCGCGCCGCCTGGTGCATCAACTGGAAGCCATCCCGGGAGTGACCGTGGCGACGGCGACCACCAACCTGCCGTCCGGTCGCAAGCACACGTTCAATACCAACGTACATCGTCCGGGCGGGGAACCCATCGACATGGACTACCTGGGCATCGGCCCGGCGTATTTCCGCTTGTTCCATATTCCGGTGCTGCGCGGGCGGGCTTTTACGCTTGATGACGTGCGTGGCGGCGAAGCCGTGGCCGTCGTCAATCGTGCCCTGGCAAAACGGATGTATGGCGGCCATGCACTGGGACAACTGATCCAGGAGGACAGCGGCACCGGCATGTGGTCGGCGCGCATCGTCGGCGTGGTCGGTGACACCCGCCAGTTCGGCCCGCTGCAGACGGCGCCCGCCATCGTCTACGTGCCGTTGGCGCAGATCCCAAACAGCGATCTGGACTTCATCCGTTACTTCATGCCGATGCGTTTCGCCCTGCGCGGCCATGGCGACCCCAATGCATGGCGCGCGGCGGTGCACGCGGCCGTGGCGCAGGTGGCGCCCGATCAGCCGATCTCGGATTTTCGCGATATGCGCACCATCGTGAATTCGACCATGACTCCAACGCGCACCACTTTGCTGCTGGTCAGCGTGTTCGCCGTGCTGGCGTTGCTGCTGGCCATGGCCGGCATGTACGCCGTGATGGCCGTGGCCGTGGCCGCGCGCGAGCGTGAATTCGGCGTGCGCCTGGCGCTCGGCGCGAAGCCCACGCAACTGGTGCGGCTGGTGCTGGTCGGCGGACTAATCCAGGTCGTGATCGGACTCGTCATTGGTGTCGCCACCGTGCTGGCCGTGTCCAGATCATTGCAACAGATGCTGATCGCCTTGGTGGCGCGACACGACACGTTCGATCCGATGGCCTTGATCGGCGTGTGCATGGTGCTGGTAATCGCCGGTCTGCTGGCCTGTTTGTTGCCGGCTTTGCGCGCGGCGCGCGTGCAACCCATGCATGCGTTGCGAGGGGAGTGAATGATGAGCGTATGGCTGAGCGAAATCTGGCAATCCTGGCGCGCGAGTTTGCGCCGCCCCGGCTTCCTGCTGCTGGCCAGCATCGTGTTGGCGCTGGGTGTCGGCGCCAGCGTGGCCGTGTTCGCGCTGATCCAGAACACCTTGTGGCGGCCGTTGCCGGTGCCGCAGCCGTCGCGGTTGGTGATGATCGGCAGCACAAACGACAACGGTCAGGTGGCGGGCATCTCCCCACATGAGTTCCAGTCGCTGGGCAAACTCGAAGGCGTGGTTTCGATGGGGCTGGAGCGTCCGGGTTCGACGGTGAACGTGGCTGGCGCGGGCACGCCGGCGCAGGTGCCGGTGATCTACATGGATCGCCACATACTGCCGACGCTGGGCCTCAAGTCGGTGTTGGGGCGCAATTTCACGGTGGCCGAGGACAGTCCGCACGGGCCGCCGGCGGTGCTCATCGGTCACGGTTTCTGGCAGCGCCGTTACAACGGCGACAGTCATGTCATCGGCACGCAACTCAAGGTCAAAGGAGTGCCGCATACCGTCGTGGGTGTGCTGCCGGCGGCGCTCAATACCGTGCTCGGCCCGGGCGACGTGGTCTTGCCGATGGCGCTGCCGCTGGTCAGTCGCGACTACAACCGCAACGGCCACACGGTGATCGCGCGCATGGCGTCTGGCGTCGATATCGCCACGGTGTCGGCGCAGGTCGATGCGCACGAACGCACGATGTTCCGCGACATGGGCATGGGCGGAAACTGGAAGAAACCGCGCTTCCGCGCCGAAAGCCTGGCCGCCGCCGTGCAGCAGGACGCCCGACCGTTGTTGCTGCTGTTCCTGGCCGGCGCGCTGCTGGTGTTGCTGATCGCGTTGGTCAATCTGGTCAACCTGATGCTGGTGCGTTCGCTGTCGCGTCACCACGATCTCGCCGTGCGCAACGCGTTGGGCGCATCAAGGCTGCGGTTGTTGCTGCCGGCGCTGGGCGAGGGCCTGCTGGTCGGCGGTTGCGGCGCGCTGCTGGGCATGGCGCTGGCGACGACCGGTCTGGCGTTGTTGCAAGACTACATTCCCGCGCAATGGCTGTGGAATGGAAGCCTGCATGTCGGCGCGCCGGCGTGGGGATTGGCTTTTGCGATGGGCTTGTCGGGTGCGTTGTTGGCGGCAGGCCTGGCGTTGTGGCGCAGCCGCCACGCGACGTCGGCGGAAGAATTGCGCGAAGGCGGACGCAGCGGCATCGGCCTGCGCGGCGGTCGCCTGGGTCGCGTGCTGGTGGTGGCCCAAGTGGCGCTGGCGGCGATTCTTCTCAGCGCGGCCGGCGTGTTCGTGCATGCGCTCTATGATGCGTCGCAAGTGCAACTTGGTTTTGCCGGTGACGACGTGTTGACGTTCGACATGGCGCCGGTGCAAGCCGACTATCCGGATGCGGTCGCTGTGCAGGCGCTGGCGCAGCGCTTGATGCAGCGACTCAAAGCCATTCCCGGCGTCACCGACGCGGTGGTGACCACCAACCTGCCGATCAGCCACGGCCTGCTGGAGCAAGGCCAGACCAGCGTGAATCCGCCGGGTGGCGAGACCTTCTTTATCCAATATCACGGCATCGAGCCAGGCTACTTCAAGTTGTTCGCGATACCCATGCATGCCGGACGCGACTTCACGCGCAACGACGTGCGCGGCAGCCAGGGAGTGGTGATCGTCAGCCAGGATCTGGCCGACAAGTATTACGGCGGCCACGCGTTGGGCAAGACGATCCGTGTGCATGGTGTCGGCGCTGCGATGCGGCTGGCGCGCATCGTCGGCGTGGTGGGCGCGACTTACCAGATGGGGCCGCTGCAACCAAGGCAGCCGGTGTTGTACGTGCCGCTGGCGCAGGTGCCCGAGCCGATGATGGCGCTGTTTCGCAGCCTCGAGCCGTTGCGTGTCGCACTGCGCGGCCATGGCAACATGGCCGATTGGCGTGCCGGCATCCGCGAGGCCCTGGCGGAGATTGCGCCTGAGCAGCCCATCGCCAACATGCGCTCGCTGCACAGCATCGTGCGCACGACCACCGCCACCGCGCGACTCAGTCTGTGGCTGATTGGCCTGTTCGCCGGACTGGCCTTGCTGCTCGCCGCCGCCGGCCTTTACGCGGTGATGGCCGTGGCGGTGGCTGCCCGTGAACGTGAATTCGGCGTACGCATGGCGCTGGGCGCAGCGCCGTTGCGATTGCTGCGGCTGGTCTTGCGCGGCGGCCTGTCGCAAATCGTGATCGGCCTGGTGATCGGCGTGGGCGTGGCGCTGGCTCTGTCGCGCGTGTCGTCCGCGTTGCTGATGAATCTGTTGGGACGCAATGGCGCGGTGGATCCGGTGGCGATGGCGGCGGTGTGCATGTTGTTGGCGATCGCCGGTCTGCTGGCTTGCCTGATCCCGGCCCTGCGTGCCGCGCGCGTGCAACCGATGCATGCCTTGCGAGGGGATTGAATGATGAACGTCTGGTTGAGCGAAATCTGGCAGGCCTGGCGCGCGAGTCTGCGCCGACCCGGCTTCCTGTTGCTGGCTGCCGGTGTATTGGCGTTGGGCATCGGTTCGACCACGGCGGTGTTCGCGCTGATCCAGGGCACGTTGATGAAGCCGCTGCCGTATCCGCAGGCGGATCGACTCGTCGCGCTGGGCATGCCAACGGGTGAGGGCAGTGTTGTCACGTCGCCGCAGATGCATCAGCATCTCGTTGGCCTGCATGGCGTGGAGTCGATCGGGATCGGTGCGTCGCTGGCGCCTTCGAACGTGTTCGTGGACGGCAAGCCGGTGCAGGTGCCGACCATGCTGGCCGACCGCCATCTGTTGCCGACGCTCGGCGTGCACCCGTACCTGGGGCGCGATTTCACCGCCGACGAGGATCGGCCCGACGGCCCGCCAGTAGTCATGCTGAGCCATGCATTCTGGCAACGGTTCTATGCCGGCAAGCACGACGTGATCGGGCGCAGCCTGTCGCTGGAGGGCGTGGATCACACGATCGTCGGCGTGCTGCCGCCCGGTTTCGACCTGTTCGGCAAGATCGACGTGGTGCTGCCGATGGCGCTGCCGCCGAATACCACCAGCGACGGCACCAACGACCTCACGGTGGCGCGTCTGGCACCCGGCACCAGTCTTGCGTCGGTGTCGGCCGAGGTCGATGCACGATTGCGCGCCATGGAGTCGACCAACGACTATTCGGCTTCACAGCGGGCGTTCTGGTCGCACGTGCATTTCCAGGCGGTCACGTTGCAACAGCAACAACATGCCGATGCGCATGGCGTGCTGATGCTGTTCCTGGGTTGCGCGCTGATGGTATGGCTGATCGCGCTGGTGAACCTGGGCAATCTCACGCTGCTGCGTACCCTGGCACGCAGTCATGATGGCGCAGTGCGCCGCGCCCTGGGCGCCTCGGCATGGCGTCAGGCCGTGCCCGCGCTGGCCGATGCGTTGCTGGTGGGTTTGTGCGCAGGCCTGATCGGTATCGCACTGGCATACTTTGGACTGGAGATGCTTCGCGCCTCCGTATCCGGTGAGGTGGTCGACCTGGAGGCGGTGACGCTCGGGATGGGCACCATGGTCCTGGCGGTAGTGGTCGCGATAGCCGCTGCGTTGCTGGCCGCGGGTTTTGGCGTGTGGCGCAGTCGCCGGCTCGGTGATACGGAGCGTTTGCGCGAAGGCGGCCGTACGGGGATCAGTCGCGCCGACCAGCGCATCGGTCGCGTGCTGGTGGTGACGCAGGTGGTGCTGGCGACGGTGATGCTGTCGGTCACCGGCCTGTTCCTGCACGCGCTGTACCAGGCCGCGCATGCGCAGCTCGGCTTTTCCGACCGCGACATCCTGACGTTCGAGCTGGCGCCGGTAAAGGCGACCTATCCCGACGCCGCCAGCGTCCAGCAGTTGTCGCGGCGGGTGCTGGACCAGTTGCAGGCCCTGCCTGGCGTGGATTCGGCCATCGCCAGCACCAATCTGCCGGTCGGGCAGCAGTTCAATATCGGCAGTGTGGTATCCGCGCCCGGCCAGCCGCCCGAGAACGTGCAGTTTCGCGCCGTCACGCCGGACTTCTTTTCGCTGTTCCACATCCGCCTGCACAAGGGCCGGGCCTTTACCCGCAACAACGTGCGCGGTGGCGAGCCGGTGGCGATCGTGAACCGCGTGCTGGCCGAGCACGATTACGCCGGCGATGCGCTGGGCAAGACCATCACCATCGGCAGGGGTGGGCAGCGGCTGACCTTGCGCATCGTCGGTGTGGCCGACAACACCAGCCAGTACGGACCGCTGGGGCCGCAGCCACCGATCCTGTACCTGCCGCTGGCGCAGACGCCGACTCATATTCTCGACATATTCCGCTACTTCGAGCCGATGCGTTTCGCGATCCACGTGCAGGGTGATCCGGCAACTTACCGCGATGCGGTGCGCCAAGCCGTGGCCCGCGTGGCGCCGACGCAGCCGATAGCCAACATGCGCACGCTGGCTTCCATCGTCGTCGGCCAGACTGCCGACGTCCGCCAGAATCTGCTGCTGATCGGCGTGCTGGCCGCCATGGCATTGCTGCTGGCCACAATCGGCCTGTATGCCGTAATGGCGGTGTCGGTGGCCGCGCGCGAACGCGAGATCGGCGTGCGCATGGCCTTGGGTGCGGCGCCCCTGCGCCTGCTGCGCTGGGTACTGGCGGGCGGCGCGTGGCAGGTGGTGATCGGCCTGGTGATCGGCATCGGCCTGACACTGGGTCTGGCGCGATTTGCGAAGGTGGTGATGTACGAAACTTTGGGGCGGACCAGTGCCTTTGAACCGTGGGCTCTGGCCGGCGTTGCCGTGGTGCTGCTGTTGGCCGGTTTTCTGGCCTGCCTGTTGCCGGCCTTGCGCGCAGGGCACGTGCAACCGATGCACGCCTTGAGGGGAGAATGAGGATGATCGTGCGCGAGTTTCGTCAGGCATGGCGCCGACTGGTCAGGCGGCCGGGGTATGCACTGGTGTCGGTGCTGGTGATGGGCGTCGGGCTGGGCGTGGTGATTTTCGTGTTTGCCGGGGTCAATAACGTCGCGCTGCATCCGCTGGCATTGCCGCATGCGGACCGGCTGGTAGTGATCGGCGAGCCCGATTCCAATGCCGTCGGCTATATGGACAGCGACCAGTTTCTGGCGCTCAAGGGCCACTTCAAGAGTGTCGATTCGATGGGAGCAGTCGTCGAGACCGGCATCAACCTGGGCGATGGTAGCGGGGCGATACGCGAGAGTGGGGCGCGCATGACGGCCTCGGCGATGCGGCTCGTGGGAGTCCAACCATTATTGGGTCGCACTTTGAACGCGGCCGACGATGCGCCGGGTGCACCGAGCGTGGTGTTGTTGAGTGAATCGGTCTGGCGGCAGACATTCAAAGCCGATTCACACATCATCGGGCGCACTGTGCTGGTCAATGGGGCGTTCGCGACGGTGGTGGGTGTGTTGCCGAAACACTTCGGTTTTCCTGACGCGACCAAGGTGTGGCTTCCGTTGCGGCTTCGTTCCAATGAGCATCGGTCGGTTTTCGTCGTCGGTCGACTCGCGCCCTCCGTGCAGCTGAGTCAGGCGCGCGCCGAATTGGACAGTTGGGCAGCGCCTCTGCAGCGGATTTTGCCGCCGGGGCAACATGCCAAGGCCTTGGTGGTCGCGCCGCTATCGGCAAGTATCGTGCCGCGGGATCTGGCGCGCTGGGTATGGTTGATGTTCGGCGCCGGCGTGCTGGTGCTGTTGCTCGCCTGTATCAATGTGGCCAATCTGGAACTGGTGCAGACGCTGCAGCGGCGCCATGAACTCGCGCTGCGCAGCGCGCTGGGCAGCAGTCGCGTCCGGCTGGTGGCCGGTGCTCTGGCGGAAAGCATCTTGTTGGGTGTCGCTTCCCTCGCCGTCGCGTTCCCGATCGCCTTGGCCGGGCAATGGTGGATGGACGTGACGTGGCTGGATGCACATCCGGAGCAGCAGATTTTCATGCACGGGATCGACGGCTGGGTGGTGGCATTCGGTATCGTCATCGCGATCCTGAGTACGCTGCTTGCGGGTGGCATTCCCGCCTGGCGTGCATCGCGCGCGAACCTGCAGGGCACGTTGCGTGATGGGGGCAAGGGGACCAGTGGCGGTTTCGCACACGTGGCCAAGGTCATGGTGGTGGCCGAGGTGGCCTTGACGGTCGTGTTGCTGGTCGGCGCCGGCATGTTCGTGCGTGCGGTGAACCAGTTGCTGGCACAGCCCGCCGTTGGCGCGGAACACGCCGCGCATGTCCTGATTGCCCAGGTGGCATTGCTGCCCGAGCAGTACAAGAGTGACACGCAGCGCATTCGGTTCTTCGACGACGTCGCTGCGCGTTTGCGGCGCTATCCCGGTGTGGTCGATGCAACGGCATCGAATGCCGTGCCGAGTGCGCAGCTCGGCAGTCATGAGGATGTCTCGCTGCCTGGTCGGGCGGAACCCGACGAAGGCTGGCCACAAGTGCAAATGGCCATTGTCGATTCGCGGTTCCTCGACACCTATGGCGTGCGTCTTGTCCAAGGACGTTTCTTCAGCGCACAAGACCAGGCCGGCGGTGAGAAGGTTGCCGTGATCGATGCCAAGACGGCGGCGGCGTTCTGGCCACATCGGAATCCACTCGATCGAACCCTGGTGCTGTATCCCGGCAAGCCGTATGCGCAGACGCTGACGGTGGTCGGCGTGATCCAGCAATTGCAGCTGGACAGCGCATTGGAAAAATCCGTGCCGGGTTTGTTGATTCCGTTGCGCCAGGCCGCCGGCGCGACGCCGCTGCACCGGGTCGGTCTGGCCGTGCGCACACGCGCACCGGCGGGAACCTTCCACCAGCAGTTGGCCGCGGCCGTGCACGCGGTTGATCCGCAGGCCGCGGTGTACTCGGTACAAAGCCAGGCGCGTTACGTGAGCGAACAGCGCCTGGGCGTGACGGTGCTGGCCGATGTGTTTACGGTGTTGGGGCTTGTGGCACTGTTTCTGGCGGCGGTGGGATTGTATGGCGTGCTTGCCTTTTCCGTCGCACAACGCACACGCGAGATCGGCATCCGTCGTGCCATTGGTGCCGGCAGCGGCGCCATCGTGCGCACGGTATTGCGCCAGCTGGGGTGGCAGCTCGGCCTCGGTTTGGCGATCGGCATCGCACTCGCGGTACCGTGGTCGAATCTGCTCGCCAACCCGGACGTCCGTACGCGGGCGCACGATCCGGTCGTATTCATTCCGGTATTGCTGATGGTGATCGGTGTATCTGTGTTGGCGGCGCTGGTGCCGCTGATCCGCGCGTTGCGCGTGGATCCGGCGGTCGCGCTGCATTTTGAATAGGGATGCTTTGCGGCGGTGAGGCGCTTGTATGTAATGGGGCTGTCAATCGTCTTGCGATTGTCTTGCCGCTGCATCCTGGATGGTGGGCAAATGGGCAAGCAAGTCCGGCAATGCCGTTTTCACGGTTTCCCAGACCACGTCCATATTGATGTCGAAATAACCGTGCGCGATACGGTTGCGCATACCCTTCATGCTGCGCCAAGGAATCTGTTTATGCGCATCGAGAAAGGGACTTTCGTCCTGCAACAGGCGAGTGACCGCTTCGCCCATGATCATCATGTTCATGATGACGGCCTGCTGGGTGCGGATGTCGGCAAGGAAGTCGTCCTTGCTCATGCCCTCGGTGTAGTCGCATGCGCGTTGCGCCGCTTCCCCGATACGCGCGAGGTGATCGACAAGACGTGCGCTCATACCGGAAGTGCATCGCGCAAGACGTTTTGGCGAAACGCTTTCGGCAAATCGTCCGGTGTGAGCAGATCGACGCGCACGCCAAGCATGTCCTCCAGTTCGTTCTGCAGTCCGCCCAGATCGAACAGGGTTGCGCCGGGCAGGGGATCGACCAGCAGATCCAGGTCGCTGCCTTCCGTATCCGTACCGTGCCGCGCAGAGCCGAAAACCCGAATATTGGACGAGCGGAAGCGTGCGGCTGCATCACGTACAGCTGTACGATTCAAGTCGAGCACAATCGAGGGCTTCATCTTTGGCTCCTGCGGATGGCGAATGCAGCATGCAAGTTAGTGGTCTGTATCAATATTATCATTGCCGATAGGACACCTGGAATGGAGCGGTTTTGTGCATGACCAGTGATTCGAAGCCCACCATCCTGCTCGCCGACGACCAGGCCGACGTGCGCGAGGCGCTGCGCCTGCTGCTCAAGGCCGAAGGGCTGGCGAGTGTGGCGGTGGACGCGCCGGCGGCGGCGCTTGCGGCGATCGACAAGCGCGAGTTCGCCTGCGCGCTGATCGACCTCAACTACACCCGCGACACGACGTCCGGCGAGGAGGGTCTGGAACTCCTGGAGCACTTGCGCCAGCTGGCGCCGGACATGCCGGTGGTGGTGATGACGGCGTGGGGCAATGTGCCGATGGCGGTGGAGGCGATGCGTCGCGGCGCGGCCGACTTCATCGAAAAGCCGTGGGACAACACGCGCCTGATCCGCGTGCTCAAGGCGCAGGTGGCGCTGGCGCGTGGCGCGCGGCGCGAGCGTCGGCTGGAGGCCGAGAACGCCCTGTTGCGGGATGGCGACAACGAGACCTTCATCGCCGAATCGCCGGTCATGCGCCGCGTGCTGGACATGGTGGCGCGCGTCGCTCCCAGCGACGCCAATGTGCTGGTGCTGGGCGAAAACGGCACCGGCAAGGGCGTCATCGCCGCGCGCATCCATGCCTTGTCGTCGCGCGCGTCGGCGTCGCTGGTCAAGGTCAACATGGGCGGCATCAACGAGAACGTGTTCGAGTCGGAAATGTTCGGCCACGTGCGCGGCGCCTACACCGACGCCAAGGGCGAACGCATCGGCCGCTTCGAACTGGCTGACGGCGGCACGCTGTTCCTGGACGAGGTCGGCAACGTGCCGCCGTCGCAGCAACCCAAGTTGTTGCGCGTGCTGGAGGACGGCGAATTCGAACGTCTGGGTTCCTCGCGTACGCAAAGCGTGGACGTGCGGCTGGTGTCGGCCACCAATGCCGATCTGGAACAGGCGGTGGCCGAAGGGCGGTTCCGCAAGGATCTGCTGTATCGCCTCAACACGCTGGAAATCCGTCTGCCGCCGCTGCGCGAGCGCCCTGAGGACATCCTGCCGCTGGCGCAATGGTTCCTGACCCGGAACGCGCAGCGTTATGGCCGCGACGGTTTGCATCTGGCACCGTCGGCCGAGCGCGCGCTCAAGGCCTGGCGCTGGCCCGGCAACGTGCGTGAATTGCAGCACCTGATGGAGCGCGCGGCGCTGCTGGCCGAACACGACCAGGTCAGCGAAGCCGCGCTGGTTTTCGGCGTGCAGACGGCTCCCGCGACCGGCGTGGATCTGGAAGGCATGACCCTGGACGAAGCCGAGGCATGGCTGGTCGAGCGGGCGCTGGAACGCCACAGCGGCAACCTGCAGCGCGTCGCCGATGCGCTGGGCATCACGCGGCAGACGTTGTACCGGCGCATGGAAAAGCACGACCTGCGCGTCGCGGGCGACGGTGATGGCGACTGAACCATCCGCGCGCTTCGGGCGCATGCCGCGCTTCGAGCGGCGCGTGTTGTATGGCAGCCTGCTGGTGGCCTTGCCGGCTTTGTGCGTTCTGGTCGCGGTGTTGCTGTCCGGCCCCCTGGAAAACTTTCTGGCGTGGCTGCTGCTGATCGCGGCGATCATCGCTACCGGCATGTTGGCGCGCTGGCAGTACCGGCGCGTGGTGTTTCCGCTGTACACCCTGTCGGGTTTGCTGGAGGCTTTGCGCGAGGGCGACTACAGCCTGCGCGGCGCCGCCGGAAACGTGCTCGGCGACGTGGTCTACGACATCAACGCGCTGGCCGAACGCTTGCAGGAGGAGCGCATCCGCTTCGAGGAATCGACGCACCTTCTCGGCAAGACGCTGTCGACACTGGACAGCGCGGTATTCGTGTTCGACGAAAATCGGCGTCTGCGCCTCATCAACCCGGCGGCCCAGCAGTTGCTGGCCGCCGAACGCGATCGCCTGTTCGGCCGCAGTGCCGACGAGCTCGGTCTGGCGACCTTGCTGGAAGGGCCTTCGGCGCGGGTGTGCGCGCACGTGTTTGCGCAGCGCGGCGGACGCTTCGACATCCGCCATACGGCGCTGCGCCGCGATGGCCGAGGCGGCCAATTGCTGGTGGTCAACGACGTCGGCCATGTATTGCGCGAGGAAGAGCGCCAGGCCTGGCAACGCCTGTTGCGCGTGCTCGGACACGAGGTCAACAACTCGCTGGCTCCGATCCAGTCCATGGCCGGCACCCTGGCGGCGCTGGTCGCGCGCGAACCGTTGCCGGACGACTGGCGTGAGGACTTCGCCAGCGGTCTCAACGTGATTGCGAAGCGCGCCGGCGCGCTGTCGCGGTTCCTGTCCGGTTACGCCACGCTGGCGCGGCTGCCTTCGCCGCACCTTGCCGAAGTGGATCTGCCGGCATTGCTGCGCAAGGTGGTGCAACTGGAATCGCGGGTGCCGGTGACGCTCGAGGAAGGCGAACCGCTCGAGGTGCGCGCCGACGCCGACCAGTTGGAACAGGCATTGATCAACCTCGTGCGCAACGCGGCCGAGGCCAGCCTGACGCGCGCCGGCGGCGTGCGCGTGCGCTGGTTTCGCGATCGCGACCGCGCCGTGGTCGACATCGACGACGACGGCCCCGGCCTGCCGACCAGCGACAATCTGTTCGTGCCGTTCTTCACCACCAAGCCGGGTGGTTCCGGCATCGGCCTGGCGCTGGTGCGGCAAATTCTGGAAGCTCATGATGGCGGTGTCTCGCTCGCTGCCCGAGAGGATGCCGAAGGCGTGCGCGCCACGCTTTGGCTGCCGCTCTCGTAGGAACGAGCCTGCAGGCGATTTATCGCGCTTCGAACGGACGACAATCGCCTGCAGGCAGGCTTCTCGGGGTTTGGTTCCGGCTCAACCGTCCAGTTCGGCCCAGCGGGCGTAGGCGGCGTCCAGTTCCGCCTGCTTGTCGGCCAGAGCCTTGTTGGCGGCGGTGATGGCGCTGCCGTCCTGCTGGAAGAAGGCGGGGTCGTTCATGGCTTCGGCGGCCTCGGCGATGGCCGCTTCCAGTGCCTCGATGCGGGCGGGGAGCTGATCCAGCTCGCGCTGATCCTTGTAGTTGAGCTTGCGTTGCGCAGGCGGTTTCTTCCCGGTGTCGCGTTTGGGCGCATGGACGTCTTTTTGCACTTCCGCGACAACGGGTGCGGGACGCTGGCGCAGCCAGTCCTCGTAACCGCCGACGTATTCGCCGATGCGGCCGTTGCCTTCCAGCACCAGCGTGCTGGTGACCACGTTGTCGAGAAAGGCGCGGTCGTGCGATACCAGCAGCAAGGTGCCCTGGTAGTTGACGAGGAGGTCTTCGAGCAGCTCCAGCGTTTCGACGTCGAGATCGTTGGTGGGTTCGTCCATCACCAGCAGGTTGGCCGGTTGCGCGAACAGTTTGGCCAGCAGCAGGCGGTTGCGTTCGCCGCCGGACAGCCGCGTGATCGGTGCGCGGGCGCGTTCGGGTGTGAACAGAAAATCCTGCAGGTAGCCCATGATGTGCGTGCGTTTGCCGTTGAGCTCGATGAACTCGCGGCCTTCGGCAACGTTGTCCAGCGCATTGAGGCGGTCGTCGAGCTGGCTGCGGTGCTGGTCGAAATAGGCCACGTCGAGGCCGGTGCCGAGCGTCGCGTTGCCGCGTTGCGGCGCGAGTTCGCCCAGCATGATTTTCAGCAGCGTGCTCTTGCCGGCGCCGTTGGGGCCGATGATGCCGACCTTGTCGCCGCGCATCACGGTGGTGCTGAAATCGTCGATCAGAACGCGGCCGTCATAAGCCTGGGACACATTCTCGAGGGTGATGACTTTCTTGCCGGAGGACTTGGCGTCGGCCAGCGCCATTTTGGCGTTGCCGGAAAGATTGCGTCGTTTGGCGCGCTCCACACGCAGCGCCTTCAACGCGCGCACGCGGCCCTCGTTGCGCGTGCGCCGGGCCTTGATGCCCTGGCGTATCCAGGCTTCTTCCTGCGCCAGTTTCTTGTCGAAGGCGGCGTGGGCCTCGGCTTCGGCATGCAGCCGTTCGGTGCGGCGGCGCAGGTAATTGTCGTAGTCGCCCGGCCAGTCGGTGAGCGCGCCGCGATCGATCTCGACGATGCGGGTGGCCAGCGCGCGCAGGAAACTGCGGTCGTGGGTGACGAACACGAGGCTGCCGGAGAATTGTTTCAGGAAGCTCTCCAGCCAGCCGATGGCCTCGATGTCGAGGTGGTTGGTCGGCTCGTCCAGCAGCAGCACGTCGGGCTTTTTCACCAGCGCCCGCGCCAGCAGCACGCGGCGTTTCATGCCGCCGGACAGCGCGGCGAAATCGGTATCGCCCGGCAATTCCAGCAACGTCAGCACGTCGTTGACGCGGCGATCCAGATCCCATCCGTGACGTTCCTCGATCTGCTGCTGGATGTCGCCCATGGCGTCGTAATCGCCCTCGGCCAGCAGATGGTGGTAGCGCGCCAGCAACCGGCCCAGATCGCCCAACCCTTCGGCGACCACGTCGAACACGCTGCCGCTCGTAGCCTGCGGCACTTCCTGTGTCATGCGTGCGATGACCACGCCGTTTTGCACGCGTACTTCGCCGTCGTCCGCCGCCATCTCGCCATCGATCAGGCGCAGCAGGGTGGATTTGCCTTCGCCGTTGCGGCCGACCACGCACACGCGTTCGCCCGCGTCGATGGCAAGGTTCACATGGTCGAGCAGCAGCGGGCCGCCGACGCTGAAGTCGACGTTGATGAGTTGAATCAGGGACATGTGCCTATTGTAGCGGGCGGCGTCACCAGTAGGTTGGGTTAGGCCGCAGGCCGTAACCCAACAAGTCACATGGCGATGTCGGGTTGATGGGGCCAACCCGACCTACGTTTGGATTTTTTGACGACCCGCGTCACCTCACGCTGGCGGAATGCCCAGCCTGCGCAGTGTCATTTGCAGGCGGCGGTCGGCGGCATCGGCCGCGGCAGTGCGCTCGCACAGGTAGGTGTCTTCGTCGGGTCGTGCACGGATGCGCAGACCGGCGGAGCGCAGCATGGCCTGCATCGCCGGCGGGTTGGGCACCCACCAGTTGGTGGGGTCGCCGGCCAGTTCGTGTTCTACGAAAGCGAGCTTGGGCCAGGCGTCCTCGCGCAGCCGTTCGCGGCCGGCATAGCCGGGATCGGCGGTGTCGATGTCCGCTGCCGGCGCACCGGTGGCGAGGCTTTGCACCAGCAGCAGGCGGCGGCTGGCGGAAGTGGCCAGATCCAGACCCAGCAGCGGATAGCGCAGGTGGTAGAACACGCCCAGGAACAACACCAGGTCGTAGCGTTCGTTGCGGCTGGCCAGTTCGTGGATGTCGCCATGGCGGAAGGTGATGCGGTGGTCGAGGTCGAGCTGGCGTGCCGCCCAGTCCGCCTGGTTCAGGTAGCGCATGTCGTGATCCATCGCGGTGACGCGCGCGCCGCGACGGGCCAGTTCGAAGCTGTAGAAGCCGGCGTTGCAACCGATGTCCAGTACTTCCCAGCCGTCCAAACGCTCGGGCAGGTGCGGCTCGATGGCGGCCCACTTGAAAGCGGGAAAGTCGCCCAGCGGGTGATCGGGCGCGGTCTGCACGCCATCGGGCAGGTGCAGGTTGTGGAACCACGGCCCGAGTTCGCGGATGGCGCCGGCCAGTGGGCCGTCGCTGGAGCCATGGGATTGCAGGGTTCTGAGATCGTCCATGGCACACGCCTCAAGCCACGGCGCGGGCGTCGGTTGCCTCGTGCAGCCACAGCGCCAGCTGCGTGGCGCGATGCGCGGCGGTGTGTTCGGCCATCACGCGCTCGCGTGCGCGGCGACCGATGGCATGGCGTTCCTCGTGCGGCATGTGCGTGAGGTATGCCATCACGTCCGCGGTGTCCTCGGCCAAAAGGATTTCGCGTCCCGGTTCGAACAGTTCCTCGATGCCGGGCCAGGTGTCGGAGATGATGGGCGTGGCGCAGGCGGCGGCTTCGAACAGGCGCACGCTGGGCGACCATCCGGCAGCGCGCATGTCGTCGCGGGTGACGTTGAGGGTGAAGCGCTGGCGCGTGTAGAAATCGCGGTGCAGGTGCGGCGGGATATGGTGGCGATATTCGACGTTGGGCGGCCATGCCATGTCGCTGGGGTACATGGCGCCGGCGACGATGAAATGCCGATCGCGCAACTGTCGCGCCGGTTCCAGCAGCAGGCTGTCCACGCGCGGCTGACGGTCGTCGCTGTAGGTGCCGAGGTAGCCGAGGTCCCACGTGTCGCACGCCGGTTCGGGAAAGTAGTGGCGCGGGTCGAACGAGCAGTACAGGGGACGCGCACGCGGTGCACCCCACGTACGTTCGAGATGTTCCAGCGTCGGGCCGCCGGTGAACGACAGGTAGACGTCGTAACCGGGAATCAGGCGCGCGTCGAGGTAATCGCATTGCCCGCGCTCGAGGGCGGCCAGGGTGGCCGGCGTGTCGATGTCGTAGAACGCGGTGACGCCGCGCGCGGTGGCCTGCACCCATTCGCCGACGGCGATGCCGTCGGGCACGAACGAGCCGACGATGACGGCATCGGCGTTGGCCACGGTGCGGGCGAAGTCGCGTTGCAGTTGGCCCAGGCCGTCGTACACGTGGGTCTTGCACCATGGCGGTTGCGGCAGGTCGCGGTGGACGGCGTACCAGGGCGCGTCGCATTCCAGAAAGGTCACGGCATGCCCCTGCGCATCCAGCTCGTGCACCAGCGCGCGGTAGGTGGTGGCGTGGCCGTTGCCCCAGGATGACGTGATGGAAAGACCGAGGATGACGATGTTCACGAGGCGGCTCCCATGTGAGTGGTGGCGGTCGGCAGCGAGTCGACGCCCTGCAGCAGGGCGTCCAGTTGCGCGGCGCGATGGGCGTAGGTGTGTTCGGCGCGTACCCGCGCCAGCGCGGCCTGGCCGATGCGACGCGCGCGCGCGGGGGTCAGCGCGTCCAGGTGCGCGGCGACTTCGGCGCCGTCGTGGGCCACCAGCACTTCGTTTCCGGGTTCCAGGAACCGTTCCAGGCCGCGCCAGTGGTCGGTGATCAGGCACGCGCCGGCGCCCGCGGCTTCGAAAACCCGCGTGGCCGGCGACCAGCCGTAGCGGGCCATGCTTTCGCGGCTGATGTTCAGCACCGCGCCCGGTGTGCCGTTGAAGGCGTTGTGGTCGCGCGTGTAGATGTGGCCGAGGTAGTCCACGTTGGACGGCAACGACTTGTCGTCCCAGCCGCTGCCGCCAAGCAGAAAGCGTTGTTGCGGCAGCGCCCTGGCGGGATTCAGGAAGAACTGCTCGACGCGCGCCTCGCGGTCGGGCAGGCGGTTGCCGAGAAAGGCCAGGTTGGCGTCGAAGCGCGGGTCGGCATCCACCGGATGATGGGTAGTGACGTCCAGCGCGTTGTAGATCGGCTGGCAATGGCGCGCGCCCAGCGCGAGGTAGGCTTCCACCACCGGCGGACCGCCGCCGTAGGTGCAGATCAAGTCGTATTGCGGCACCAGTGCGCGCAGGGGATCCTCCGGGTCGTGCCGCAGGCGGTCGAGCGTGGCGGGCGCGTCGACATCCCAGAACAGCACCAGGTTGTGCGGCTGCTTCAGTTCCAGCACCGCCGCTTCCAGTTCGCGGTCGAACACGCCCACGCCGCTGGCCTTGACGATGACGTCGGCGGAGGCGGCGTCGTGCAGCGCGCGCCGCAACGGTTCCTGGTCGTCCACACCGTAGACCACGACCTTGGCCCAGGGCGGATCCGGCATGTCGCGGTGGTCCTGGCGCTCGAACGCGTCCGGTTCGTAGAACGTGACGTGGTGGCCGCGTTGGTTGAGGTTGC
Organism: Rhodanobacteraceae bacterium; assembly: GCA_035708045.1. Taxonomy (GTDB): domain Bacteria; phylum Pseudomonadota; class Gammaproteobacteria; order Xanthomonadales; family Rhodanobacteraceae; genus Oleiagrimonas. The sequence goes on from DASSTF010000083.1 coordinate 18,858, forward strand.
GGATCAGGCCGCGGTAATAGGTGGCCGCGCCGTTCCAGTAGGCCGACACCAGGCTGGAGCCGAAGAAGGCGAACTTCATGCGATCGCCTCCCGCAGCGATGCAGGGCGAAGTTGCTGGACGATGTCCAGCAACTGGTCGACGCGATGCGCGCAGGTGTGACGCGCCAGGATGGTTTCGCGGCCGTGCCGCGCCAGTTCCGCGGCCATGTCGCGGTCGTTCAGCACGGCGCGCAGTTGCCGGCGCATGGCCGCGCCGTCGTCCGCCGTCAGGTAATCGCGGCCCGCCTCGAACAGGTGATCGTCGTCACGCCATGGCGCGCTGATGAGTGGAATGCCGCAGGCCATCGCCTCGAACGGGCGGATGGTCGGGATGCCGGGCAGCATGCGCACGTACGGGCGGCGTGGCACGTGTACGGTGACGCGGTGGCGTGAGAATGCGCGCGGCACGTCGAAGTTGGCGATCCATCCGCGGTAGTCCAGCCCCGCCGCATCGACGGCGGCGCGCGCCGCATCCGGATAACGCACACCGTGCACGCTGCCGCTCAAGGCCAGTTCGCGCGCCGGTTCCAGCAGGAATTCGTGCAGCTCCTGCGTGCGTTCGTCGTCGCCCCAGTTGCCGATCCACACCAGATCCCGCTCCGGCGCGATCCCGGGCAGCGGGTGGAACACTTGCGGGTCGGCGGCTTCGTGCCATGTCCAGGCGCGCTCGCTCCAGCCGGCGTCCAGATAGATGCGCCGGATCACTTCGCCGAACGCGAGCACGCCGTCGTAGTGTTCCAGGTGGTGGCGCGCCATGGCTTCGCGGTCGCTGACCACGCGATGGTGGGTGTCGTGGAACAGCAACCGGTACCCGCCGTGGTCGCGGCGATGTTCGCCGATCAGGCGCACCAGTTCCGGCGAGTTCCATTCGTGCACCAGCACCAGGTCGGCATCGTGCAGCAGCGCGTCGGCGTCGAAGTGCCGCGGATCGTGGAAGTGCGAAGTGAGGCCGGGATAGGCGCGGTGGAATGCCTCGACGGGGTCGAGGCCATGCCCCCGCACCAGGTTTTCGAGGCTCCAGCCGTCGCGCGGTTCGTACACGCTGACGCGATGGCCGCGCCGCGTGAGTTCGCTCACCACGCCGCGAAGGAAGTGGGCGTTGCCGTGGTTCCAGTCCGACAGCAGCGAGTGGTAGAACATCACGACGTGCATGCGGGTATCTCCTTGCGCGCCAATGCGGCATAGACATCGAGGTAGCCATCGGTCATGTGCGTGCTGGTGTAGCGGCGGGCGCGTTCGGCGGCGCGCTTTGCCCATGCCTTGCGCATCAGCGGTTCGCGCGTCAGCTGGCCCAGCGTGGCGCGCAGCCGTTCCGGGTTGTCCGGCGGCACGAATACCGCCGCGTCCTGCCACAGTTCGCGCAGCGAGCGAATGTCGCCAAGCACCAGGGCGCAGCCGGCCAGCGCGGCTTCCAGGATCGACAGGCCGAACGGTTCGTAGCGCGCCGGCAGCGCATAGATGGCCGCGCTGCCGAAAGCTTCGGCCATCGCTGCGGGCGTCAGCCGCCCCAGCAGCTGCACGCCGGGCAGCCGCGCGCGTCCGCCTTGCGGCGCGCGATCCTCGCCGGCGATGTGCACCGGCCAGAGCAGGTCGGGCGCGACGTGCGCCAGCAGTTTCACGTTCTTGGCTTCGTCCCACAGGCGTCCGGCGCACAGGATGACCTCCTCCTTGCGCGCCGGCGGAAAATCCTGGGGCCGGCGTCCGTTGTGGATGACGCGCCCGTCGCGCGGCGCACCGTACAGGCGCGCCACGTCGTCGAGCATGGCCGCGGTGGGCGCCACCACCAGCGGCGTCGCGCGCAGCCCGCGCGTGACCCGTCGGCGGTAGGCGCGCCACTCGCGGCCGGCCGGCGTGCCGCGCACGTGCTCGTGCCACGAACACACGCACGAATGCGCCACCACCAGGGCCGGCGCCGGCCACGGCAGATCGCCATGGCCGTAGTGGTTGAGATGCACCACGTCCGGCCGCCAGTCGGTGGCCAGTTTCAGCAGCCATTGGCCGGCGGCGGTCTGCATGCCGGTCGAGTCGATCATCCATTCCAGTGGAAAATCGCCGTGGCGCAGTTGCAGGTTGGGTATCGCCGCCGCTTCCGCGCGCTGGCCGGCATCCGGCGCGCGCCCCAGCGTGGCCAGCAGCACGTGCACGCCGTGACGACCCAGACCTCGCGCCAGTTCGAGCGCGTAAGTCCACACGCCGCCGACGGTGTCGGCGGACATCAGGACGCGTTGGACGTGCGGGTAAGGCATGCGTTTTCAGATGGCGCCGCATCGGCGCGTTCGGGAATGACGTGGAGACCGTTGCGCAGCCACTGGTGCAGCGCGGCGACACCGTCGCGGGCGGCGGTGCGGGCGTGCCAGCCGGTGGCTTCGGCAAAACGGCGCGTATCGGAAACGTAGTAACGCTGGTCGCCCGGCCGCCAGTCGGCGAAGGTGGTGGCCGGGCGGCGGCCTTCCAGGCGTTCGATCCATGCCAGCAGTTCCAGCAGGCTGATGGTGTTGGGCGGCCCGCCGCCCATGTTGAAAGCCTGGCCGCCGAGGCTCGCCATGTCGCGTTCGGCGATCAGATAGGCCTGCACCAGATCGTCGACATGCAGGATGTCGCGCACCTGCATGCCGTCGCCGTACAGCGTGATCGGTTGGTCCTTCAGGGCACGGATCAGGAAGTGCGCCACCCAGCCCTGGTCCTCGGTGCCGAACTGGTGCGGCCCGTAGATGCAGCTCATGCGGAACACCACAGCCGGCACGCCCATGCAGCGCGCGTGGTCGAGGATGTACTGGTCGGCGCCGCCCTTGGAGCAGCCATACGGGCTGTGGAAATCCAGCGGTCGCGACTCGCCGATGCCGTGCGCGCGCAGTGCCGGATCGACGGGCTGGTAACGCTGCTGCGCGACTTCCAGCGGCACGTCCGGCAAACCGCCGTAGACCTTGTTGGTGGAGGCGAACACGATGCCCGGCACGTGGGGCTGGCGGCGCGCCGCGTCCAGCAGGTTCAACGTGCCGCCCAGGTTGATCTCGAAATCGGTCAGCGGGTCGTCGAGGCTGGTGGTGACGGCGACCTGCGCGGCCAGGTGGAAGATCTGCGTCGCGCCGCTGATCGCTTCGCGCAATGCGGGACGGTCGCGCGTGTCGCACGGCACGAATTCGATGGCCTTGCCGTGGCGTTCGCGCAGCCACCGGAGGTTTTTTTCCACGCCGGCGCGCGACAGGTTGTCGAGCAGGCGCACGCGCCGGCCTTCGCGCGCCAGACGGTCGGCCAGGTTGCAACCGATGAAACCGGCCCCACCGGTGACCACCGTGCAGGGCTGGGGCGACAGCCGCGGCGTCGGCCAGCACGCGGCGCGTGTCACGCCTTCCAAACCGTAAGTCGACCACAGACGATGCAGCAACTTCGGCGTGCCGTTCTCGGTCTGCACGCCGAAGTGGTAATCGCGCGGGTCGTTGTGGAAACCGGTGACGGACGGGTGCTCCTGGGCAAGATCGCGCAAAGTCAGCCAATAAATGCGTTCCACCGGCAGGCTCTGCGCCTCGGCCATCACGCGCACCTGCTCGAACTCGTTGTGGCGCCAGGTGGAATAGCCGATCTCGGTGAGCCAGATGGGCGCCGGGTGGTCGTGTTCGTGCAGCACGCGCGCGACCTGGTCGATGCGCGCCAGACAGGATTCGCCGGGCAGGTCGTAGCCGCCGGGAAAGGCATGCACGCCGACCACGTCGATGTAGGACATCAGCCCGTTGTCGAACATGACGTCGAGCCAGTGCGGATCGATCGGGCTCATGCCGCCCAGCACGGTTTTCTTGCCGAGCTTGCGGGCCCAATGCGCGGCGCCGCCGGCCATGGCGCAGAAGCGCGTCCAGGCGCGATCCATGTTGTAGTTCCATTCGTGCAGGTTGTTCGGCTCGTTCCACAGTTCGACGTAGTCGAAGTGTTGGCCGTAGCGGGTGATGCAGGTGTCCAGGAAATCGGCGTAGGTCTTGGGGTCGCGCGGGGGCGAGGCGACGCTCGGCACTTCGCCCAGCGACGGAGGCGTGTACACGAAGCACGGCAACAGCTCGAAGTGTTCGGCCAGATGCGGAATCAGCCAGTCGTACCACTCGCTCCCGCTGTCGCTCAGGTAGTCGGCCCAGGACACGCCGAAGCGCAGGTACTGGATGCCCAGTGCGCGCAGCGCCTCGATGGTCTGCTCGGCGGAGGTGTAGTCGTCCAGCCAGAACCATTCCAGCATGCCGACCTTGGCGGCATCTTCGGCGCGGATGGCTGTCGTCGGCGTGCCTTCCGCGGGGGGCAGCTGCCTGGGCGCATGCGCGTTCACAGCGTCAGCCCGCGACGCGCCAGTTCGTCGTGCGCCTTGCCGAAATGATCGGCCGTGACGCTTCCCGGCAGCCATTCGACTAGCTCGGCCAGGCCGCGCTCCAGATCCACTTCGGGGCGGTAACCGAGCCGTTCGCGCGCGCGCGTAATGTCGGCAAAACAGTGGCGGATGTCGCCGACGCGGTAGTTGCCGGTGATGTCGGGGGCAATGGCGATGCCCATGGCGCGACCGACACGCTCGGCGATGTCGAGAATGCTGAAGGACTGGCCACTGCCGATATTGAACACCTCGCCATCGGCGTCCGGCGCGTCGTAGGCCAGGCGCAACGCGTGCGCCACGTCGTGCACGCTGACGAAGTCGCGGCGTTGGTGACCGTCCTCGAAGATCAGCGGCGGGTTGCCGTTGAGGTAGCGCGCGGTGAAGATCGCCAGCACGCCGGTGTAGGGATTGGACAACGCCTGGCGCGGCCCGTACACGTTGAAAAAGCGCAGTGCCGTGACCGGTATGTCGTAGGCCTCGCCGACCATCAGGCACATGCGTTCCTGGTCGTACTTGGACAGCGCGTAGATCGAGGACAGATCCGGCGGCTTGCTCTCCGGGGTCGGCACGGGCTGCAACGGTTGGCCTTCGGCGTCGAGCACTTCCCACTGCGCGTCGAGCAACTGCCGACGCGGACGTCGCGGCGTCACGATCGGCCGGCCGTCGGCATCCACGTACATGCCCTCGCCGTAGATGCTCATGCTGGATGCGACCACCAGTTTTTCCACGCGATGGTCGATCAGCGCCTCCAGCAGGCGCGCGGTGCCGAGGTTATTGGTGTCGGTGTAGTGCGCGATCTCGTACATGCTCTGGCCGACGCCGACCGCCGCCGCCAGGTGGTAGACGCCGTCGACGCCCGGCAGGACGCGGGCGAGGGTGTCGGCGTCGCGCACGTCGCCGCGCACCAGTTCGACTTCGTCGGCCAGGTAGTCCGGCCGCTCGGCGTTCTCGCCGTGGACTTGCGAGGCCAGCGTATCGAGCACGCGCACGTGGTGGCCTTCGCGCAGCAACTGGTCGGCCAGATGGGAGCCGATGAAGCCGGCGCCGCCTGTGATCAGGAAGGTCTTGCTCATGGGCGTGCTCCTTGGTGTCGGGTGGCGCGCATGGCCGTCACAACGGCTGCGCGCGGGGACGCATGGTGAGGTGGTTCATGACCGCGTGCGGCGGGCGATCGAGCGCGAACAGCGCGGCATCGGCGACATCGTCGGCGTGCAGGCAACCGAAACCGATGCTGTCGACGCTGACGCCGCCGCCCATCGCCTCAAAAAAACCGGTGTCGACGACACCGGGCGAGATCAGTGTCACGCGCACGTCCGGTTGCATTTCCAGGCGCAGCGTTTCGGTCAACGATTCCAGTGCGGCCTTGCTGGCGTTGTAGACGCCGCCCCAAGGGTGCGGCCGTTGCGCGCCGACCGAACCGACGACGATCACGTCGCCGCCCGTGCGCGTCAGCGCCGGCGCGAAGGCGCGGATCATGCGCAACGCGCCCATCACGTTGAGTTCGAAAACGTCCGCCCACTTGCGCGGATCGCCTTCGGTCAGGCGTTCATGGATGCCGCGTCCGGCGCAGCACACCAGCGTCGACAGCGACGGCAGCAAAGGCGCGCAGGCCGCGAAGCAGGCATCGACGTCCTCCTGCCGACGCAGATCGGTGGCACAAAAATCCAGCGTGGCATCCGGCGGCGCATGCAGGTCGACGACCATGACGGCGTCGCCGCGTGCGCGCAGACGACGTGCGATCGCCAGACCGATGCCACTGCCGCCGCCGGTGACGACGGCGCTTCGAGCGACCCCGCTTCGGTCAGCTGCGTTGTCGTTCACTGGAGTCGTCACGGGAAATGGCTCTGCCGAACAGGCCGACAGTATTCGCGCCACCGACGTACTCTCAGGTGAACATGCCGGGGTGGACATTGTCCGCGCGGTCATCTTTGTCACGCTGCGGTGACGGCACGCATCGACTGACCTGCTGCCGGCTGACTGGCAACGGCAGCCACGGGCGTCAATTCAGCCGGTGGTGCGGTGGAACGTGCCACCGTGGGTACGGGGTGAAGGGCTTCCACCAAGCAGCGTCGCCACGATGCTGTTCACGCCGGACGGTGACTCTCGAGATTGCCGCGGATCAAAAGGAAACCTTGCGATGAATGACGCGAACGTCCTGACCCTCTCCGCTCGACACCCGCCTCGCGTTTTGCTGGCGGGTGCTGCCGGTTTCATCGGGAGTCATCTCGCGGATCGCCTGATCCGGGATGGCTGCCATGTCATCGGCGTCGACAACCTGATCACCGGCAACATGCAGAACCTGAAACATCTGCGAGGACACCCACGCTTCCGCTTCATCGAACAGGATGTGACCGAGCCGTTGAAAACCGACATGGCGCTGGACTGGGTGATGCATTTCGCCAGCCCCGCCTCGCCGCCAAAATATCAACACTGGCCGCTGCAGACACTGGAAGCCAACAGCCGCGGCACGCATTGTCTTCTGGAGCTGGCCAGCCGCAAGCGGGCCGGCTTTTTCTTCGCCAGCACCAGCGAGGTGTACGGCGATCCGGTGCAGCACCCGCAGTGCGAACAGCATTGGGGCAACTGCAATCCCAACGGCCCGCGCAGCATGTACGACGAGGCCAAGCGTTATGCCGAGGCCGCGGTGATGGCCTACCACCGCAGCCGCGGATTGCCGGTGCACATCATCCGCATCTTCAACACCTACGGCCCGCGCATGGATCCCGACGACGGGCGCGTGGTCGCCACCTTCATTCGCCAGGCGCTGGCCGGGCAGCCGTTGAGCGTTTTCGGCGACGGCACGCAGACGCGCAGCCTGCAATACATCAGCGACCTGATCGACGGCATCGTGCGCTACATGCATGTCGATTACACAGGCCCGGTGAATCTGGGCAATCCGGACGAGTGCAGCGTCAACGACATCGCACGCCTGGTGCGGCGGCTGACGCACAGCCGTTCGCCGCTGACGTACACGGCGTTGCCGGACGACGATCCGAAACGGCGCTGCCCCGACATCACGCTGGCGAAGCGTCTGCTGGGATGGTCGCCGAAAGTTTCGGTCGAAGAAGGCCTGATCCGCACCATCAAGGCATACGCGGATGATTTGCGTGGACACGCGACGGGCCCGAAAAACATCGTTGATGTACGCGTGAGCGACAAGAGCGCGAAGGCGGTCGAGCCGACCTTGCATCGCGCCGGCGATACCGCCGATCAGCCCGGCTCCAGGCCGTAATGACGCTTGCTTAGGCCCGTTCGTCCTGAGCCTGTCGAAGGACTCAGTGCGAACGGTTCGAGAATGGATGAATCCCTAAGCAAGTGCCAATGGCTCCAGGCCGTAGATGCGGTCGAGTACCCGCGCCACCTCCAGCAGCTCGCGCGCCGCCGGATCAAAACCGTTGTCCGTCACCAAGGCCTGCGCCCACGCCACGGCGGCGCGTCCGCCCCAGGCATCCGGCGGCCCCGCGATCGGCTGGCATTCGCGGCCGTGGAAATGTTCGATGACGAAGTCGTAGAACGAGCCTTCCACATTGCGCAGCGACAAGGTGCCTTCGCTGCCATGGATGCGCATGCCGATCTCGGCGTCGCGGCCGATGGCCAGGTTCCACGAGCAGGCGAGATCCACCGTGATGTCGTCTTCCAGATCCAGACGCACGCTGGCGTAATCCTCCACCTGCGCCGGTTGCTCGCGCAGCGGTCGGCCGCCGGCATAGCAACGTGCATCGACGTTGCGCACCGGACGCCGCAGCAGCCAGAGTGCGAGATCCACCAGATGGATGCCCAGATCCATCACACAGCCGCCGCCGGACAGGCCGCGATCGTAGAACCACGGCTTGTCCGGACCATAGGCGTTGTGGAACACCAGCTGCATGGCGTAGACGCGGCCGATGGCGCCCTCGTCCAGCAGGCTCCGCAACTGCGACATGCCGGCCAGATGGCGGTAGCTCAAATCCACGCCGAGGCGCTTGTCGGCGCGTTCGGCGGCAGCGATGACGGCGGCGACTTCCTTCGCATCGCGGCCCAGCGGTTTCTGGCAGAACACCGGCAACCCGCATTCAAGCGCGGCGATGGATTGCGCCGCGTGCGCGGCGCTGGGTGTGGCGATCACCACGCCGTCCAGTGGCTGTTCGAGCAGGGCGTCCAGTCCGTCGAAACGCCGCGCCGCCGGCGCCAGTTTCGCCGCTTCGTCCAGGCACGCGGGTACGGGATCGGCCACCGCGACGGCTTCGGCCAGACCCGAGGTCAGCAATGCCTGCATGCGGTGGCGACCGATCCAGCCGACGCCGAGAAAACCCAGGCGCAAGCGTCGCGCCGCCGCGCTCAAGGCATGTCTCCCATTCGCACCACGGCCTTGGTGAAACCGGGCGGACGCGTGCGCGCCGCTTCCAGCGCGGCGGTGATGTCGTCCAGCGCGAAGCGGTGCGTCAGCAGGGATTCGATGTCGAGCGAACCTTGCGCCGCCGCTTCCAGTGCGCGCGCCATGCCGTCGCGCGCCACCGCCGGATCGCGCTCGTGTGCGTTGACCACGTCGATGCCGCGCCAGTTCCACAACTGCACGTTGACGGCGCGCGTGCCGTCCTGATGAAACCCCGCGATCACCAGCCGTCCGCGCACGCCGGTCAATTCGCCGGCCAGATCCAGCGGCCACGGTTTGCCGGTGGCCTCGATGACCCGTTCGCAAAAGCGCCCATCGGTCAGCGCCTTGACCTCGTCGATGATGCGCCAGTGGTCGTCCAGCGCGGTGGTTCGCCAGGCGCCGCATTGCGTGGCCAGTTCGCGCGAAGAGGACGAACGCGAAATGCCGATGACGCGCGCGCCGGCCCGCGTGGCCAATTGCGTCAGCGCCGCGCCCAGGAAACCGACGCCGATGATGGCCACCGTCTGGCCGGGCCGGATGTCGGCGCGCCGGAAGATGTTCATGGCGCAGCCCAGCGCCTCGCCCGGCACGTCCATGCCATCCAGCGCGGGTGGCAATTCGGCCAGTGCGTCCGCTTCGGCCAGGTCGTATTCGGCATAGGCCTTGAACGACAGCGCGGCCACGCGCGCGCCGGGTTCCACGTGGGTCACCGCATCGCCGACGGCGTCGACCACGCCCCATCCCTCGTGGCCGAGGTCGCCGGGCGGCAGCGGATAATCGAACCAGTCGCGGCCTTCGAAGGCCGGAAGGTTGGAGGCGCATACGCCGCAGCCTTGCAGACGGATGCGCACCTGGGTCGGCCCGGGTCGCGGACGCGCTACTTCGTGGATTTCAAAATGGCCGGGTTCGACGAGAACCGCGGCGCGCATGGTGGCACCGTCTTGCGCTGCATCCTGGTTCAAATGACTTCCACGCGTTCACAAGGAAGGGCCGATCATGGCGTGGGCCGCCTTGAGGAAAAATGAACAGCGCAGGCGGGCATCGCTCGCGGAAACCTCGCGGGCACTGCCCGCTGCGGCTTTGGACACGGATCAAGCCGATGGACGCGGATCGAAATGCACTCTATCCGTATTCATCCGCGTCCAAATGCATCCCATGGCCGATACGATGGGCTCAATCGTGGTGGATGGCGAGCTTCTGTCCGACCTGGATGAGGTTGCCCTTGATGTGGTTCCAGGCGCGCAGTTGCTCGACGCTGACGGATTGCTTCTGCGCGATCTTGGACAGCGTGTCGCCGGAAACCACGGTGTACCAGGTCACCTGCGTCTGGCTGGCGTCGGCATGCGATGCATCGAAGGAACGCTGGGCCTTGGCCGCATGGGCGCGCACCTTGGCGGCCTTGTCGGCTTCGCGTTTGGCCAACATCTGCCGATGCGCGGCCAGTGTGCGCTTGGAGGTCGGCGCGATGGCCGCGCGCGCGGCGTAGGTGGCGCCCGGCGCGGCGGTCGGGCGGGTGTGGTGGTAGACGTGGCGGCCGGTTTCCCTGGCGATGTCGGCAATGCGCTGGTCGTCGTGTCCGGCCAGCGCCAGGGCGTCGTTGTAGGGCACCAGCCCATGCTTGTGCAGGATGGCGGTCACCTTGGGATCCTGCGCAAAGGCCAGAAATTCACCGACTTCCTTCGCCTTGGCGGCGCTGGAGGCGTCCGCCGCCGGCCGCGTGACCAGGTACAGCGGCGTATACAGCGGATAGCTGCCGTCGGCCACGTTGTTCACGGTGGGCCGGTGGCCGTCGATGCTGAGCATCTTCAACCGGCTCTTGCCATGCGCGTTGGAAAGCGTGGTGACACCGAGACTCTGCGGATCCAGGGCTACGGCCTTTTGCAACGCGGTCACGCTCAGGTACAGGCGCGGTGCGGCCACCGGCTGGTTGCCGCGACCGAACAGCAGGCGGCGCAGGCTGAATTCGATGCCGTCGGTGGGGCTGGCCACGGCGTACACGTGGATGGGTTCGTTTTTGCCGCCGACCTGGCTCCAGTTGGTGATCTTGCCGTAATAGATATCGTGCAACTGCTTGAGCGTGA
>DASSTF010000084.1:0-8259 GCA_035708045.1 Rhodanobacteraceae bacterium
ATGCAATCCCTGTTGCTGATCCAGACCGGCGAAGCACCGGAGGTGGTGCGTGCGCAATTCGGTGGTTTCGCTGAATGGTTCCGCAGTGCAATGCGCCTGCAACCGGCGCAGATGCGGGTGGTGCGCGTCGACGAAGGCGAAACCTTGCCACATCCCGGTGAGGTGTCCGGCGCTGTGATCACCGGTTCGGCCGCGATGGTGACCGAGCGTGCGGATTGGAGCGAGCGTACCGCCGACTGGATTCGTGCCGCGATGGATGTGCAAACGCCGCTGTTCGGCGTGTGCTACGGCCATCAGCTGATGGCGCACGCATTGGGTGGTCGCGTGGACGTGCTGCCCGGCGGTCGCGAGGTCGGCACCCAGGACATCGAAGTATTCGAAACGGGCGCCGATGATCACCTGCTTGCGGGCTTGCCGATGCATTTCGCCGCCCACACCACCCATGTGCAAAGCGTGCTGGAAGCGCCGACCGACGCGCAGGTGCTGGCGCGCTCGGCGCGCGATCCACACCATATCCTGCGCTACGGCCCCAACGCCTTCTCCACGCAATTGCATCCCGAGTTCAGCACGGCCGTCATGCGCGCCTATCTGCGCCTGCGCGCGGACAATCTGCGCAGCGAATCGCTGGACGTGGCTGCCTTGCTGGATGCGGTACGCGCCACACCCCATGCGCGTCGTCTGCTGCGTCGCTTTGCGCTGCAGACGACGACCATGAGCACGTCTTGCTCCATGGATGCCGTCGCATGAGTGCGGCGCCGACACCGCCGTCACGTCACATCGGCGCCGGCCATGGCCTGAAATGGCTGCTTGAGGCGTTGGGCATGGTACGGCGCTGGCCAGGAGCGTTCCTGTCGATGGGGCTCATCATGGCCGTGATCAGCCTGATCCCCTACCTGGGTGGCCTTGCCATCCTGATCATGGGACCGGCGCTTCTGGCCGGCATCGTCACTGCCGCCGAGACGGCGCGGCGCGGTCATGCACCGGCCACCCACCAGTTGTTCGCGATGTTCCAGGAAACGGCACAACGTCACGAGGCGCTGAAGCTGTGTCTGCCGCTGGTCGTCGGCAAGATCGTGGCGGCCATGGTCGTCGTCGTCGCCATGCTCAGGGTCATGACGCGCCTGGGCATGGATGTCCATGCGCTGGAAGGCCATCCCGAAAAGATGCTGGCAGTGCTTGCCGATGGCAGCATGCCGGGCTGGCTGGCGCTGGCGGTGGCCATCGTGCTGCTGGCTTGGACATTCACCGCGCTGGCGGTTCCCCGCGTCGCCCTGCGCGGCGAAGAAGCCTTTGTCGCCATGGGAAAAAGTTTCCGCCGCGTATGGCGCAGTATCGGCGCATGGATCGTGGCCGCGATCCTGCTGTTTGCCGGCCTGGTGCTGCTGAGCATGCTGCTGATGCTGACCCACGTCATGGCCGTCGTGCAGCTGGGTTTGTACACCGCGCTGTATGCCGTCCTGGGCCCCTTGCTGCATGCGGCATGGCGCGATCTTGACAGCCATGCCGACTCGTCGGACAAGGATGACTGCGCTCCGCCGCCGCCCCCTGCTCCGCCGCCGCCATCAGGCATACTGGAAGCTTGAGGACAGGACGCTGTCGAAGGCGCCTCAGCCGCGCAAGCGCCGCTCCACGGCATGACGCGACAGCACGGCGAACAACACGCCGAACAGGAATCCGGCGATGTGGCTCCACCACACCACCGCGCCGAAGCCGGGCCCGGCGTAGGTGAAAAGCAGCTGCAGCAGCACCCACAGGCCGATCAGCAACGAAGCCGGCACACGCACGAACTCCATGAACAAGCCCAGCGGCAGCACCAGCCCCAGGCGGGCATGCGGAAACAACACCAGGTAGACGCCCACGACCGCCGATACGGCACCGCTGCAGCCGATGATCGGCGCGTGCGCCGCGGCCAATGTCAGCGCGCCGATCAAATTGGCCAACACGCCGGCAAGCAGAAACAGGCTGAGAAAGCGCCGGGAGCCCAGCGCCCGCTCGGCAGGCAAACCGAAAATGACCAGAAACAGCATGTTGGTCAGAAGATGCAGCCACGCCACGTGGATGAAAAGCGAACTCAGCAGGCACAGCCATTCGGTATTGAACAGGTTCTGCCACCAGACGCCGGTCATCGTGAACAGCCTGGCGGGCACCGTGCCCCACCGCATCACCCACGCCACTTCCTGTTTCGGCGGCAACAGCGACAGCGCCACGAAGCAGGCCACGCACATCACCACGATCAGCAACGTGGCCCAACGCGGCCCCGGACGGCGGCGACTGTCGACGTGAACGAACATGCTCACGGTACGTCCTGCGCCAGATGCGGCCCGGCGGCGTCCTGCGAAGTCAGCGCAAACAGGGTCTCCGGTCCGACGATGCCGTCATCGGGAATGCCGAAACGGCGCTGCAACTGACGTACGCGTTCGACCATGGCCGCGTCGAAAACGGTCGTGTCCGGCACCGTGGTTTTTCCGGACAACGCCAGACGCGCCGCCAGCCATGCCACCGCCGGACCCTTGTCGCCCTGTCGGAGCACAGACGGCAGCGTGGCCGGCAAGCGGAAGGGTGCGTAGAAATAACCGTGCCACAGGCGAGCCAGCGCCGGGCGGGAAACCTCGACGGAACGGGAATTGACCATCAGGCGCACGCGTGTCTTGCCCACGCCCAGCAGAAGCACCTGATGCTTGCCTCGCGGCGTCTCCAGCACCAGCACCAACGGACGATCGAAATTCGCAAGTTGATCCAGCGTGCCGGTGCCTCCCACACAGTCGAAACCGGGAAATACCACGGCCTGGCATTGCGAGGCCTCGGCCACACCGACCTTGTCCGACCCCACCTGCCATCGCGCCAGCAACTCGCTCCACGCCTGCAGCCGCGCCTCGCGTGGCGGCGGCAGGCTGAGCTTCAATTGGTCGGCCTGCTGCTGTGCGGACGCACCCGCCACCGCCAATGACGTTACCGGCAGTCTGGGTGCGGACGCTTCATGCCAACCCCACCACGCAAAGGCCGCGAGCGCCGCCAGCACCAGCGCGGCGACGAGCCACCACCAGCGGTAACGCTGCAGCCAGTAACTGACATGACCCGGCAGCGCCTCGCGCGCCGCCTGCTGTACCACGCGTTCGCCGACGACCGGCATGTCCCGTGCCGCGGCCATGGCCAGCGCGCGTTCTCCGATCAGATTCACCAGGCGCGGAATGCCGTGACTGGCACGATGGATGTCCCGCAGCGCCAGGCGGCTGAAGGGGTTCTTGACGGCGCCCGCCACCTGCAGGCGATGGCGGATGTAGGCCTCGCTCTGTCCGGCGTCCATATTCGTCAGTTCATGCCAGGCCGTGATGCGCTGCGCCAGCGGCCCGAGCGCCATGCCGCGCAAACGCTCACGCAACACCGGCGTGGCCAGCAGAAGGATGTGCATCAACTGATGCGCCGGCGTCTGCAGGTTGGTCAGCAGGCGCAGTTGCTCCAGCGATTCATCCGAAAGATTCTGCGCCTCGTCCACCACCAGAAGCACGTGCTGGCCCTGGGCATAGATGTCCATCAGGAACCGGCTCAAGGCATTGACCATGTCGCGGCCGCTGTCGCGATCGACGCCATCCATCGGCACCCGCAGTCGATCGCACACGCTCTGCAGCAGCTCGATCGGCGTCACCCGCGAGTGCAGCACGCGTGCCACGCGCACGTCGTGATGGATCAACCGTTCCAGCAGGCATTGTGCGAGCAGGGTCTTGCCGCTGCCGTTGCCGCCGATCAGGAGCGCGATGCCGCCGCTGCCCTCGATGACGTCATGCTGCAGACGCTCCAGCACCGCACCCGCGTTCGCTTCCAGCCAGGCAAAGCGCGGATCGGGCGCCACGGCGAAAGGTGACGCCTCTAGACCGAAAGGATGATCGGAAAAATCGCTCACCGGGTTCACCCTGTATGCGGCGGCTCTTGCTTGCGCGGTCGCATCCAGTCGGGAACGTGTTGCTGACGTGCACGCGCCAGGCTGAGATCCCCCGCCGGCGCATCGCGGGTGATGACCGAACCGGCGCCGATGGTGGCGCCGGCGCCGATGGTCACCGGCGCCACCAGCGACGTGTTCGAACCGATGAATGCCTCGTCGCCGATGCAGGTACGGAACTTGTTGACGCCATCGTAGTTGCAGGTGATGGTGCCGGCGCCGATGTTGACGCCCGCACCGATGTCGCTGTCACCCAGGTAGGTGAGGTGGTTGGCCTTGCTGCCCTGGCCCAGCGAGGTTTTCTTGGTTTCGACGAAGTTGCCGATGTGCACGCCGGCGGCCAGCTCGCTGCCCGGACGCAGGCGGGCGAACGGGCCGATGCTGCAGGTCTCGCCGGCACGCACGCCTTCGATGTCGCAATGCGCATGCACCACGGTGCCGGCGGCCAATTCCACATCGCGCAGACGACAGAACGGACCGATGCGCACACCATCGCCAAGTGTCACACGACCTTCGAGAATGACGTCCACGTCGATCTCGACATCGCGTCCCACCTCCACCACGCCACGCTGGTCGAAGCGCGAAGGGTCGGACAGCCGCACCCCGCTCATCGCCAACGCCTTCGCGCGTCGCAGCCGCAGCGCCTTTTCCAGCGTCGCCAGTTGCCATGGATCATTGGCGCCCATGGCTTCGTCCGCATCCGCCAGACGCACGCACGCCGCGGGTTCGCCCACTTCGGCGGCCTGCGCGAAAATGTCGGTCAGGTAATACTCGCCCTGCGCATTGGCGCTGTTGAGGTTGCCCACCCACGCCCGCAAGCGGCGCGCGTCGGCACCGATCATGCCGGTGTTGGTCAGGCGGATCGCACGCTCGGCCTCGCTGGCGTCGCGCTCCTCGACGATGCCGCGCACGTCGCCCGACTCGCCAAGCACGATGCGTCCGTAGCCGGTGGGATCGACCAGCTCGGTGGCCAGTACCGCCAGGGGGGCATCGGCTGCTATCAGACCTGTCAGCGATTCGGGACGCACCAGCGGCACGTCGCCATACAGCACCAGCACACGTGCCTCGTCGGGAATGCCGGACAAGGCCAGCCGCACCGCATGACCGGTGCCGAGCTGCTCGGCCTGTTCCACCCAGACCACGCCGGCGTCAGCAAATGCTTCGCGCACGGCATCGCCGCAATGACCGTACACCACGTGAATGGCCGCCGGATCAAGGGCGCGGGCCGTGGCCAGGACGTGCGCCAGCATCGGCGCCCCCGCCAGAGGCAGCAAGACCTTGGCCGAAGCCGATTTCATGCGCTTGCCCTCGCCGGCGGCAAGGATGACGACATGCAATGGAGCGTTCATGGAAACTACCCGTGTCAATCAGGCACACACTTTGCCGCAAGCGGCCGGATTTGCCTACCCGGCGTCCGTCCGGTCACTGTTTGGACTTGCCATCCCGCCACGCCGCCAGCTTGCGGGTCAGCGTGTTGCGGCCCAGACCCAGCAGGCGCGCGGCCCGTTGCCGATGGCCACCGACATGCCGCATCACGACGTCGATCAGGGTGTGTTCCATGTCCTCGCAGGCCCGGTGATAGAGCTGGTCACGGTTCGCGGCCAGCTCGTTTTCGGCCCAGGTTTGCAGTGCCTTCGTCCAACCAGAGAGGGCCACCGACTCCCGTTCTGCCGGCGCCAGACCAAGATCCGCCACCTGCACCACATGCCCCGGCGCCATCACCGCCACGCGCCGGCACAGGTTTTCCAGTTCGCGGACATTGCCGGGAAAGTCGTGCTTTTCCAACACTTCCAATGCGGCATGGCTGAACCGCTTGGGCGAGAGACCCAGCATCTGCACGGCGGCCATCAGAAAGTGCTGCGCCAGAATCGGAATATCCTGACGCCGCTGCCGCAAGGGCGGCAAGGTGATGCGGACCACATCCAGACGATGCAGCAAGTCGGCACGGAAACGCCCCTCGGCCACGGCGGCTTCCAGATCCTGGTGCGTGGCTGCCACGATGCGTACATCGGATCGAATCAGGGTGCGTCCGCCGACACGGTAGAACTCGCCGCCGGCCAGCACGCGCAGCAGGCGGGTCTGCAGGGCCAGCGGCATGTCGCCGATCTCGTCCAGGAACAGGGTGCCGCCTTCGGCCTGTTCGAAGCGGCCGACGTGTCGCTGCCGTGCTCCCGTGAACGCGCCGGCCTCATGTCCGAACATCTCGCTTTCGAGCAATTCAGCCGGAATGGCCGCGGTGTTGAGCGCCACGAACGGATGGTCGCGACGCGCACTTTCCTCGTGCAATGCTCGCGCCGCCAGTTCCTTGCCGGTACCGGTTTCCCCGGTGATCAGCACGTTGAGATCGCTGGCCGCGATGCGCCCGATCAACCGGAACACTTCGTGCATGGCCGGGCTTTGTCCGATCAACGCGGGTTCCATCCGCACCCTCTCGGCTTTTGGTGCCTTCGCCGGCGTCGCGTCGGCAAGTACGCGGCGCATGACTTCCAGTACCTGATCCAGGTCGAACGGCTTGGCGATATAATCCACCGCACCCGAGCGATAGGCCGCCGCCGTTGTCGTGACATCGGTAAAGGCGCTCATCACGATGACGGGTACCGACGCCATGGCCTGATGCCACTGTTTGAGCAACGCCAGCCCGTCATCGCCCGGCATGCGCACGTCCGTCAGCAGGACATCCGGCGCACCATCGGCCAGGGCCGCCATCACGGCTTCGCTCGTGTCGAACGCATGCACCTGATAACCGGCATCGCGCAACGCCGTGGTCAGCACGAAACGGACGCTGTCGTCATCCTCGGCGATCCAGATGGTGTGCTTCACGGCAAGGTCTCCGTGTCCGTCGGTCGTGCATCGCTTCGTTCAAGCGGCAGATAAAGTGTGAACATGGTTCCCTCGTCGGTTTTTGCATGACACAGGTCGCCGCCATGATCGCACGCGGTCTCCCGCGCCAGGGCCAGGCCCAGACCCGTTCCGTCGGCGCGGCCGGACACCAGCGGCTGGAACAGGACATCGTCGAGATGCCGAGGCACGCCCGGGCCGTTGTCGATCACGTCCACACGCACGGCTG
Organism: Rhodanobacteraceae bacterium; assembly: GCA_035708045.1. Lineage (GTDB taxonomy): Bacteria > Pseudomonadota > Gammaproteobacteria > Xanthomonadales > Rhodanobacteraceae > Oleiagrimonas. Next base: position 7,002 of record DASSTF010000084.1, read on the forward strand.
CACGCACGATGCCTGCCGGCAGTGTCACGCGATGCGCCACACGCGTGCGCAAACGCAATGCCGTCGCCCCCGCCTCGACGGCATTGCGGGTCAGATTGAGCAGCAGCTGCTGCAGGCGATCGGCATCGCCATGGATGGCCGGCAGACTGGGATCGTAGTCTTCATCGATCCGCAACTCCGGTGTTTGCGCCAATATCAAGCGGCGAATGCGTTCCAGCACCTCATGCAGGTTGACCATGCCCAGCCGGACCGCCAGGCCATGCTGCAACAGACGGTCGGCGAGACCCCGCAAGCGGTCGGTTTCATGAATCACCACGTCGGCCAGCTGCTGCATGCCGGCATCGGTAGTGCGCTGGCGCAGCAGTTGGGCCGCGCCGCGCAATCCCGCCAGAGGGTTCTTCACTTCGTGCGCCACACCGCGCAGGGTCGCCGACAACGGCGTGGATGATGTCGGTACTGGTGCTAGCGGATGTACCTCCAGCAACCAGCGCCCGTCCGGCAACGCCTGCATGAGCATGTCCACCATCCGCTCATGGTGGCGCAACGTCGTCAGGTGAACATGCCGCCACTGCACCTGCGCCTCGTTTTCCTGCAAACGCCGCGTCGCATCAGCAAGCGTATCCGGCATGTCCAGGAGGCTGGCGAAAGGCTGTCCGCGCATGCTGCGCACACCGATCTCCAGCAAGTCGCCCATGGCATCGTTCATCCAGGCCACACGCAGGTTCGCATCAAGCACCACGAGACCTGTGGCCAGACGCGCTGCAATATCCACGGGCAATGGCGTCGGCTGGCTCATGGGGGGTTCAATCGTCCAGCTTCGTCAATGCCGAACCCTTGTGCATGGCAACATGGTCGGTCTTGTCGCTCTTGATCGCATACTGCGGGTCAGCTTCCGAGCACCGCCGCATGTGGCCCTTGTACAGGGTGTCCTGCGTGTGAATCTCGATGATGTGTCCACTGACACGGCCGGCCTCGGAATTCCAGCTGACGTGGTCGCCTACCTTGAATCGTTTGCTCATGAGTCGGCCCTCGCCACGTGATCTGTCCATGATAGGGAGTCGGACAACGCAGCACCATCGGAGCGCCTTATGACATTGCGATCCATCAAGGTGGTTGCATCGGGTAGGGAGCCGGAATCTTCCGGCCCCCTCCCACACCACCGTACGTGCGGTTCCGCATACGGCGGTTCACGAGTGACGCTGAAGGTACCGGCATGTATCCCACAAGGAGACCAGTTGCTGCCGGTCGAAGAAGGCTT
>DASSTF010000085.1:0-11169 GCA_035708045.1 Rhodanobacteraceae bacterium
AGCATCGGCGCCACCTGACGCACGCCATGCGCCAGTTCGCCCAGCGGCCAGGCGGGCACGCCGTCCAGATGAATCTCGGCGGTGGGCAGCTCGCGGGTTCCCAGCTTGTCCTTGATACGGTCGATGGTGACACCGTTCCAGCGGCCCTCGGCATCCTTCGTTTCCACGTAGAACAATGCCAGGTCGCCATCGACGCCTTCGGGCCGGGCCAGCGCCATGGCCGCTTCGCCGACGATCGCCGAGGTGAACCATTTGCGCCCGTACAGCCGCCATTGCCCGGTGTCGTCCTGGCGGGCGCGGGTTTCGGTATGGCCGACGTTCGAGCCGCCAATGGTTTCCGTCATCCACTGTCCCGACAGCCACAAGGTATCGGCGTCGCGGCTGAGGAAATGGGGCAGGACCCGATCCATCAAGGTGCGGTTGCCGCCGGCCTTGATCGCCGTGGCGGCGCCGTCGGTCATCGCCAGCGGGCAGGTGTAGAACTCGCTGGCCACGTGATACAGGTACACGCGGATGAACTGTTCCAGCCGTCTGGTGGATCCGATGGTTTCGTCATGCCCGGTGGCCATCAGGCCGTGCCGGGTCGTGATGGCGGCGCCTTCGCGCCAGGCCGTGGTCAGGTGGATGCGATCCACGCGTCGACCCCAGGCATCCCATGGTGTATGCACGGGTGCTTCAGCCGGACTGTGCATGCGCCGATGCCAGGCCATCAGCGCGTAGTCGGCCAGGGCTTCGAGATCGGGCGTGATCGCCTTGCGCCGCACCGCCGGCAGTCCGTGTGCCAGCAGATGTTGCAGCAGCCGGTCGGCATGCAGGGGATGCGGCAGTTGCGGGGCTTCCTGCAAAAAACTCATGGCACTGACTCCGCGTGCGGGACACGCCACCGATTATATGAACCTGACGAGGGCTCTCGCGCGGTAATCGGAGTGTCCCTCGGCGCATGACATAACCCGTCAGCCTTCCGCCTGCCGACCATGTTTGAGCGCCGCCGCGATCGAAGCCACGTGCTTGCCCTGAAAACGGGCGATGGCCAGTTCGTTCTCGCTGGGCCGGCGATCGTTGCCGGCAATGGTGCTGGCGCCATAGGGGCTGCCGCCGGTGATTTCGTCGGTGGTCATCTGGCGGGCTTCGCTGTATGGAACACCGACCACCACCATGCCGAGATGAAACAGGCTGGTGTGGAAACTGGTGATGGTGGTTTCCTGGCCGCCATGCTGGGTGTTGCTGGAAGTGAACACGCTGCCAACCTTGCCCTCGAAAGCGCCCTTGACCCAGAACGGTCCGAGCTGATCGACGAAGTTGCGCATCTGCCCGCACATGTTGCCGTAGCGGGTGGGCGTGCCGAAGATGATCGCATCCGGTTCCGTGAGTTGTTCGGGACGCGCCACCGGAATGTGCGCGAACGCTTCACGGGCTTTTTTTGCGCCGGACTTCTCGAGCACTTCCTCGGGCACGAGCTCCGGAACCTGCAGCAGCGTGACCTCGGTGTCCCTGTACTCGCGAGCGCCTTCGGCGACGGCTTCGGCCATGGTATGGATATGGCCGTACATTGAATAGAAAACGATCTGGATGCGTGTCGTCATGGCGTCCTCCCGATGGTTGTCTTGAGATGTCCCGATGGACGGGAAAGAAAACCATCATAGGCGGCCGCGGGTTAACGGGAGCGGTATCACCTGTCGCGGGAGAAAGTGCACGTGACAAGGTGGAACGGCAGTCGGCCCTTGTGTCGAATCCACCGTCACCACAGGAACTTGCCGCTGCCGATAGGATGTTGGAAACTCGGATCTGGGGCTTTGAGACGGGGGAACGTATATGCAACCGATCCAGCTCAGATATGCCATGGCGGCCATACTTGCAGCGACCGGCCTGGCGTGGATTCCAAGTGCTCCGGTACATGCCCAGGCACAGGCGCATTCTTCGGATGTTTCCAATTTGTCCGAGCATGCTCCGCCACCTCCGCATCGACTGATCACGCCGTTTGCCCGTGCCCACGATCTGGGTGCGACACGCCACCGTCTGGTCGAGGAACGTACCAAGCGATGGGCTATCGAGCACGAGTTGGAGAAAGTCGCCGTCATCGACCGCAAGGTGATGATACCCATGCGCGACGGCAAGTTGATGGCCGCTGACATCTATCGGCCGAAGCATGCCAAGGGCGGGGTTCCCGTCATACTGGTGCGCACGCCATACAACTTCAACTTCTGGGACGTGAACCTGGGCGCACCCGCGAACATGAGCCGGCAACTCGAGGCGGTCAAGCGCGGCTACGCCTTCGTGCAGATCAGTGAACGTGGGCGCTATTTCTCGCAAGGCGCCCGTCACGGCATTCTGGGCACACCGCTCACCGATGCCGACGACGAAATCAAGTGGTTGGCATCCCGGTCGTGGTCCAACGGCAAGACCGGTACGATCGGCTGTTCGTCCAGCGCCGAATGGCAGCTGGCCGCGGCCGCGCGCGACAATCCCGGCTTGACCACGTTCAATGTACAGGGTTTCGGCGCAGGTGTGGGTCGCGTCGGTCCTTACTATGAGCAGGGCAATTGGTTTCGCGGTGGTGCATACCAGTTGCTGTTCACTTACTGGTTCTACAACTGGGGTATCGACAACCACGTGAGACCGATGTTCCCGCCGGGCACTACGCAGGAAGAACGTGTGCGAGCATCGAGATTCTACGACTTTGAGCCGCACATGCCGCCAGTGGACTGGGGCAAGTGGTTCTGGCACTTGCCTGTCAGCACCATGATCACCGCACTCGGCGGGCCACCGGGAATCTACGAAACCCCCGAGCCGACAGCCGCCGGTGGCAACATGATCGCACGCGCACCGAACGACCCGGCCTGGTATCGCGGAGGCCTGTGGAACGACGGCATGAAGATCAGCAAGCCGGGCCTCTGGTTCGCGAGCTGGTTCGATGTGTCGGTGTCACCCAACCTGGCGGCCTACAACTTCGTGCGCCGTACGGCACCTGCGAAGATCGCCGACGAGCAATACCTGGTGATCGCGCCGGTGCTGCATTGTGCCTACAGAAGTTCCAGCAAGCACACCATGGTCGGTGACATGGACATGGGCGATGCCCGTTTCGATTACAACAAACTGGTCTTTGGCTGGTTCGACCATTTCCTCAAGGGCAAGGACAACGGCATCCTGAAGAGCCAGCCCAAGGTCATGTACTACGTCATGGGCGAGAACGTCTGGAAGCATGCGCAGACCTGGCCGCCGGCTGATGCCACCACCCAAACCTTGTATTTCAGCAGCGGCGGCGACGCCAATACGTTGTACGGCGATGGCAAACTAACTGCCAGACCGAGTGCCGCCGATCATCCGGATCGCTTCGTTTACGATCCCTCCAATCCGGTACTCACGGTCGGTGGCGGCGGTTGCTGCATGGGACCACTGAAACTGGGTTCATTCGACCAGCGCGAACACGAAACGCGCAACGACATTCTGGTCTATGACTCCAAGCCGTTCACCAAAGGCACCGAGTTCAGCGGCCCGATCACGGTGACGCTGTATGTATCATCCAGCGCCAAGGACACCGATTTCACCTTCAAGGTGATCGACGTGCATCCTGACGGCAAGGCCTTCAACATCACTTCGAACATCCAGCGCATGCGCTGGCGCAATGGCTACGACAAGCCGCCGGCATGGATGGAACCGGGCAAGGTCTACAAGGTGACTTTCCAGCCCATCGACGTGAGCTACTACTTCAAGCCCGGGCACAAGTTGCGCATTGCCCTCAGCAGCAGCAACTTCCCGCGTTTCGATCGCAACCTCAACACCGGCGCCAACAATCAGACAACCACACGTTGGGTGACTGCGCACAACGCCGTGCACCACAGTAGTCAATACCCATCCAAGGTCGAACTGACGATGGTGCCGGTCTCGAAGGACGGCAAGTGATAGCGCGAAAATGAGTTCAGGCGTCGGCCAGTGGCGGCAGGAGGGTTTGCCGTGCCTCAAGCTATCGGCAGGCTGCGCAGTTCGACGCCTTCGGGAGTGACGAGCAACATGGAGCCTTGCTCGTACCAGTCGCCCAGCACGATGCGTTGCGCGGGCTGACCATTCACGGTGAAGTCGTGGATGGCGGGGCGGTGGGTGTGGCCGTGGATGAGGCGCGTGACGCCGGCTGCGTGCATGGCTTTTTCGACGGCGCCCTGATTGACGTCCATGATGGTTTCGTCGGTGCTGCCGGTGTGGGCGCGGCTTTCCTGGCGGGATTGGGTTGCCAGGGCACGGCGGGCTTCGAGAGGCGTGGCCAGGACCTGGCGTATCCACTCGGGCGAGCGCACCTGGGCGCGCACTTGCTGATAAACAGTGTCGTCGGTGCACAGGGTGTCGCCATGCATCAGCAGGGTGGGCGTGCCCTGGATATCGTGCACGACGGCGTCGTCGGTGATGAGGTGCATGCCGGCGCGTTCGGCGAAAGTTTCGCCCAGCAGAAAGTCGCGATTGCCGCGCATGAAATGCACCGGCACACCGCTGTTGGACAGTGCACGGATGGCGGTGGCCATGCGCGTGGGCAGTTCGGCATCGTCGTCGTCGCCGATCCAGGCTTCGACCAGATCGCCGAGGATGTAGAGGGCATCGGCCTGGCGGACGTCGTCGCTGGCCAGAAAATCCTCGAACAGGCGGGTGATGTGCGGGCGGCTGTCGTCCAGGTGCAGGTCGGCGATGAACAGCGTGGTCATCAGTGGGACTTCGACTTGGACTTGGCGGTTTTCACGGCCGGCGCAGCCGTGCTCGACGCGCGGGCCGGGGCACTGGCTGCACTGGCAGGCTTGGCCCCGCCGATTACGCTGGCGCTTTCGATGACTACCAGCGGCTTGGGCACGTCACCGGCGAAAGGACCCTGCGCGTGGGTGGGCAGGTTGCCGATCTTGTCGACCACGTCCATGCCCTTGATGACCTTGCCGAACACGGTGTAGCCCCAGGTCAGGCCGCTCTGCTTGCCGACGTAGTCGAGGCGACGGTTGTCGACCAGGTTGATGAAAAACTGCGAAGTGCCCGAATCGGGATCGCCGCCGCGCGCCACGGCCACGGTGCCGCGCAGGTTGCTCAGACCGTTGTCAGATTCGGCGGGCACCGGATCGCGCGTGCGTTTTTGCGTCAACTGGCGGGTGTAGATGCCGCCCTGGATGAGGTAGCCCTTGATGACGCGGTGAAACACCGTGCCGTTGTAGAAATCCGCGCGCACGTATTGCAGGAAATTGGCCACGCTCTTGGGCGATTTGTCGGGGTAGAGCTCGATGACGATGTCGCCTTCGCTGGTGTGCAGCAGTACCTTGGGCAACGGTGCCGTCGCGGTCGACGCGGCGGTGGACGCCGGAGCGGGCGTCTGCGTCGTCGACGGCGCGGCCATGAGCGGCAACGGCGCCAGCAGCAGAAGGGTCAACAGTGATTTCAACATGATGGCATGGGTTCGCGGGATGCTGGCCTGCATGATACGCAACTGCGCGCGCGTGTGCCGGGGCCATCGATGATTGCGTGGATCATTCCAGACCCGTGCGCCCCGAGTTGCCCTGGTTGCGATCCTTGGTCTGGATATGGCGTTTCTGCAATTCCAGCAGGATGGGACGCAACTGGTCGACGTCGGCCTGGATGCGGGCGCGCTGATAGTAGTTGAGATCCTTGCGTTTGAGCAGACGCCTCAACTGCTCCATGGCGTCGAAGGGCCGGCCCGACAGGTAACTGGCATTGGCCCATGCCTCGCCGGCATCGACCTTGCTGCCGGCAATTTCGCTGGCGCGCGCGTAGGTTTCGAAAATCTGCGGCTCGTCGGCGTCATTGAGCAGCGGCTTGATCAGCTCCGCCGCCTTGCGCGCATGGGCCTCGGATTTGTCGCCGATGAGCGCGTCGGCATAGGCCAGCACGATGGCGCGGTCATGCGGAGTACCGGCGTTCAGCCGGGCATAGATGTCCAGAGCCTCGGCTTGGTGGCCACCCTGATCCAGTGCGTCGGCCAGCGCCAGTTGCACCGGCAGACTGGAGGGATACTTGGCCACCAGAGGTTTGATCTGCGCCAGGGCCGGCCCGCTCTGATGGTCGCGCGTCAGCGCCAGTGCGTAGCCATAGCGGTTGGCCGGCGAGTCGAATCCCGGACGATGCATGCGGTCGCGGTAGTAATCCACGGCCTTGGACGCGTCCTGGCTGAGCACGCGCACGCGCTCGCGCATCAATGCGTAAAGTTTGATCTGCTTTCCGTGGTTGCCGTCGCCTGGCGACATCAGTTCGCCGGGGTTGGACACGTAGCGGATGGGTGCGGTGATCTTTTCCCACTGCTTCTGGCTGATGGGCGGCACCTTGGCGTTTTCCCTCTGGCTATCCAGCATGCGCGCGCGCGCCTTGGCGTCGGCGATACGGTTGAGCGTGACCGGATGGGTCTGCAGCAAGGCCGGAACATTGCCCTCGCCGCCCAGGGTTTCTTCCATGCGCTGGAAAAAACTGGCCATGGCCTCGGGGTTGTAGCCGGCGGCGGCGAGAGTCTGGATGCCGGTGCGGTCCGCCTCGATTTCGTCCTTGCGCGTGAAGTTGATCTGGCGCTGCTGGATCAACCCCATGCCGGCGGCCAGCACACCCATCGCGGCGTTGCTGCTGCCGTCGTTGTAGCCGTTGTAGCCGACGGCATAGCCATGGTTGCCACTGTCGGCGGCGCCGGCGGCGATGGCGCCCAGCAGCACCAACGCCATCAGCGGCGCATCCTTCTTGGAGGCTTCGAAGGCACGCTCCAGGTGATGCTGGGTGATGTGGCCGATTTCATGCGCCATCACCGCCGCCAACTCGTCCTCGCTGTGGGTCAGATCGATCAGCCCGGCGTTGACGCCGATGTAGCCGCCGGGCGCGGCGAAGGCGTTGATGACCTGGGTATTGACGACGAAAAACGTGAACTTTTGCGTGGGCTTGTCGCTGTGCGCCACCAGACGGTAGCCCACGTCGTTGAGATAGTCGTGCACCAGCGGGTCGTCCAGCACCATGTGCATGGCCCGCATCTGGTGCAGCATGCTGGCGCCGTACTGCCTGGCTTCCTGCGGCGACAGCATGGCCTGCGCCGAGCCGCCCAGATCGGGCAGGCGCACGTGATCCTGCGCGCCGGCCGCGCCCGAGACGATGGCGAGGCAGGCGCCGAGCAATCCGGTGGCGAGTTGGCGGATCAACATGGTGTATGACAGAAAGACGGCAGCATGACCATGTGACCACGATAACCCAGCGCGGGTTCATGCACTATGCCCGCGTGTGGGCTGGCCTTGCCTCCGCCCACGGGAGCCCCATATTCAAAGGTATCCAAGCTCACCATCCTGAACGGAGCCTGTTGTGGCACAGATCGAGATGTACACCACCCATGTCTGCCCCTACTGCGTGGCGGCCAAGAACCTGCTGAAATCCAAGGGCCTGGCGTGGAACGAAATCTTCGTCGACACCGATCCGGCGCGGCGCGAGCAGATGCTGGAACGCAGCCAGGGACGCCGCAGCGTGCCGCAGATCTTCGTCAACGGCCACCATGTCGGCGGCTATGACGACCTGGTGGCCGCCGACCGCAGCGGCCAACTGGCGCGCCTGCTGGACGAATCTCCAGCGTAGGTGCCTGTCCGCACCATCGCGTGCGGATTCGGGGCGTCATATGTCCATCCATCATGCCGCATGGCGATCACGATATAATGGGCGGCTGTTGTCATAGATTTGGCGCGCCGCGTGCCGCCTTGAGGAGTTCCCATGAGCAAGACCATCGCCGTGATTCGCGGGGACGGCATCGGCCCCGAAATCATGTCCGCCACGTTGCGCGTGCTGGACGCCCTCGATTGCGGCCTAGACTACGACTTCGTGGAAGCCGGGACGAGCGCGCTGGAAGCCCAGGGCGAACTGCTGCCGCAGGCGACGCTGGACGCCATCGCCAGGCACAAGGTGGCGCTGAAAAGCCCGCTGACCACGCCGATCGGCAAGGGTTTCAGCTCCATCAACGTGCAGTTGCGCCGGCATTTCGACCTGTACGCCAACGTGCGCCCGGCGGTGACCTTTCCCGGCACGCGCTCGCGCTACGACAACATCGACATCATCACCGTGCGCGAAAACACCGAAGGCGCGTACCTGGCCGAGGGACAGACCATTTCCGAGGATGGCGAAGTCGCACAGTCGATGGTGCGCAACACCCGCAAGGGCGCCACCCGCATCGTGCGTTACGCCTTCGAGATGGCCGTGCAGAAAGGCCGCAGGAAGGTCACGGCGGTGCACAAGGCCAATATCATCAAGACCGCCTCGGGCCTGTTCCTGGACGTAGCGCGCGAGGTGGCCAAGAACTACCCGCAGATCCAGTACAACGAGCTGATCGTGGACAACGCCTGCATGCAGCTGGTGATGAACCCGGAGCAGTTCGACGTGATCGTCACCACCAACCTGTTCGGCGACATCCTGTCCGACCTGTGCGCCGGTCTGGTTGGTGGTCTGGGTTTGGCCCCGGGCGCGAACATCGGCGAGCACGCGGCCATTTTCGAAGCCGTGCACGGCTCGGCGCCGGACATCGCCGGCAAGGGCGTGGCCAACCCGTGCGCGTTGCTGCTGGCCGCGGCGGACATGCTCGATCACCTGGGCATGGTCGAAAAGGGCACGAAGATCCGCACCGCCATCCGCGAGGTCATCACCGCCGGCGATCGCACCACGCCGGACCTGGGCGGCAAGGGCAGCACCGACGGTTTTGCCGACGCCATCATCGAACGCGTCAAAGCCTGATCGAGGTGTCGACGTCGAATACGAAAAGCCGCGGCATGCCGCGGCTTTTTTCGTTTTGCGACGTATTGGCTGGTACCGAGGAGTGGCGCGCAATATCATGAGTTCCACCTGGTCCAGGGGGACCCTCGAATTTTGGACATGGTCGGCCGTTCTGTCGACGGACGGACGCTGCGCCATGCTCAGGGGCTTTTTGAGGAATTCACATGCTGAAACTGGGGTGGCATTTCCTTCTTGCCTCCATGCTGCTGTTGCTGGTCAGCCGCGTGGCGCTTTGCCTTTGGCAGTACCCGCGCGTGCGCGCCGCCGGCGGCCTGTGGCCGGTATTGCGCGGTGGCCTGCGCATCGACGCGAGTTTTCTGGCCATGGTGGCCGGCTTCCCGCTGTTGCTGGCGCCGTGGCTTGGTGGATTCACGATGATGCACACCGTCACGCAGTGCTGGTTTGTCCTCTGGTGGTGCGTTCTGGTGCTGCTGGAGGTATCCACGCCGCAGTTCATCATCGAATACGACAGTCGCCCCAATCGCCTGTTCGTGGCTTACCTCGGCAGCCCGCGCGAAGTGGGCAGCATGCTGTGGCGCGGCTACAAGCTGTTGCTGGTCGTGGGGCTGTCGATCTGGGCGTTGCTGAGCTGGGCCGGCGCGGCCTGGATCTCGGTGCCCTTCGCGCCGCTCGACCTTGGCATCTGGACGTGCGTGGGGCTGACCGTCGGCCTGTTCGTGGCGCTGTTTCTGGTCGGGCGGGGCACGCTTGGCCATCGTCCCCTGAATGCGGCGCAGGTGGCGTTCTGCAGCGACGCCATGGTCAACATGCTGCCGCTCAATTCGACCTTCGTGGTGGCCAACGCCATTCGCGACATGCGCGACGACAAGCCAGCCTCGATGGTCTACGGGCACATGGACGAGACGCGCATGCATGAGCTGGTGCGGCGTGGCATGCATCTCTCGGGACCGCCGATGGATGCCGACATGCCGAGCCAGCATTGGGCGCCGGCTTCGGCGACTTCGGCGCGACCGAAACACATTGTCGTCATCGTCGAAGAAAGTCTGGGAGCCCAGTTCGTGGGCTGTCTTGGCGGGCGCGATCTTACGCCGTGCCTCGATGAACTGGCCGGGCAGGGCTGGCTGCTGGCGCGCAACTATGCCACCGGCACGCGTTCGGTGCGCGGTCTGGAGGCGATCGTGTCGGGCTTCCTGCCCACGCCCGCCGACGCCGTGGTGAAGCTGCCGCGCAGCCAGCGCGATTTCTTCACCCTGGCCGCGTTGCTGGGGCAGTTCGGCTATCACTCGCGCTTCATCTACGGGGGTGAGGCGCACTTCGACAACATGAAGGGCTTCTTCCTGGGCAACGGTTTCGACACCGTGATCGATCGCCCGAAGTTCATGTCCAAACCAGGCTTCGTCGGTTCCTGGGGCGCCTCGGACGAGGACATGTTCGAGGAACTGCACCAGCGGTTGTCCGCAGACGGCGATACGCCGACGTTGTCGGTGGCTTTCAGCGTCAGCAATCACTCACCGTGGGAATACCCCGAAGGCCGCATCGAATCGCAAGGCTGCCCGGCCAGCGTGGACAACACGGTGCGCTACGCGGACTGGGCCATTGGCCAGTTTTTCCAGCGCGCACGGAAATCGGCTTATTGGGACGACACGGTGTTTCTGGTCGTGGCCGACCACGATGCCAGAGTTTGCGGCGCCAGCCTGGTGCCGGTGCAGCATTTCCACATTCCGGCGCTGTTCCTGGGCGGTAGTGTGAAACCGGCGCGGGACGAAGGCATCACCAGTCAGATCGATCTCGCGCCGACGCTGCTGTCATTGGCAGGCGTGAGCTGTGTGCACCCCATGACGGGCGTCGATCTGACCCGGCATCAACCGCAGCGCGCCATCATGCAATACGGCGACAACCACGGTTACCTCAAGCGCGACAGCCTCCTGGTGATGGAGCCGCAGCGCCCGTCCCGCCAGTTTGCCTGCCCTGCCGGTCACGCCGCCATGCACGAACAGGCCGTGGACGAGGCGCTGGCCGAGGAAGCGCTGGCGCATGCGCTGTGGCCCGGCTGGGCTTATTTCAATCAGCGTTACCGGATTCCCGACACGCAGCCGGGGCAACAGACAACGCAGAGCGAGCCGGAAGCCATCGCCGCAACGTAGGCGTCTGGTGTGTGTTGTTGAGTAGGAGCGAGCCTGCTCGCGATTGTTCTCGCGTGAAGTCTGCTGGCACGCCAACCGCGAGCAGGCTCGCTCCTACACCTGCCTAAGAGGCTTTTTTGCGTGGTTGATACACGCCCGGTTCACTGCGGAACGGTATCGCCAGGCGATTCCAGGCGTTGATCGTCACGACCGCCAGATCCAGGTCGATCAGCTCTTCCTCGCTGAACACGGCGAGCGCCTGCTCGTAGACATCGTCCGGCACGCCATGCTGCGGATCGAGCCGGGTGACGGCTTCGCACCAGGCCAG